>JAGWAO010000056.1:0-1307 GCA_021296315.1 Acidimicrobiia bacterium
CGACCCCGACGAGCCCGCCACGCCGACGACCACCGAGCCCGTCGTCACCGAACCGGTCGACACCTACCCCCCTCGCAATGACTTTGTGTCCCTCGACGGGGTGCCCGGCGTCACCGACGATGAGATCCGCGTGTCGGTGGTCGGCACCAGGACCAACAACCCGCTCGGAACCTGCATCCTTGACTGCTTCGCCACCGGCATCGAGGCCTACTTCGACTACGTCAACGACTCCGGCGGCGTGTACGGGCGGCGGCTCGTGACCGAGGTAATCGACGACGAACTCGGCTTCAACCAGCAACGCAATCTCGAGGTCATCGCCGACAACGACACGCTGGCGTCGTTCCAGGCCACCCTGCTCGCCTTGGGCTGGGGCGACCTCCACGACGCCGGCGTTCCCACATTCGTGTGGAACATCGACGGCACCCAGTCGGTGAACCGGGACAACATCTTCACCAACCTCGTGATCGGCTGCACCACCTGCACTCAGCGGGGCCCGCCCTGGCTGGTGTCGCAGGCCGGCGGGAGCCGGCTGGCCTCACTGGGATACGGCATATCGGCCAACTCCAAGGTGTGCGCCCAGGCGCTCGCCGACTCCGTCGAGTTCTACGGCGCCGACCTGGGCCTCGAGGTGGCCTACTTCAACGACGACATCGCCTACGGCCTTCCCAACGGCATCGGGCCCGAGGTCACCCAGATGGTCGATGCCGGTGTGGACTTCATCGTCGCCTGCATGGACCTCAACGCAATGCTCACGTTGGCCCAGGAGCTCGAGCGGCAGGGAGTGCGCGATCAGATCAAGATGCTGCACCCCAACTCCTACGACGCCGGCTTCGTGGCCGATGCCGGATCGCTGTTCGACGGGGACTACGTGCTGGCGCTGTTCGCGGCCTTCGAGTACGGCGTGGACAGCGAGCTGAGCGACGCCTACCACCAGTGGGTGCCCGCCCACGGCGGCCCGGTGGCCGAGCAGACGATGGTGGGATGGATCAACGCTGATCTGTTCGTCACCGGACTGCTGGAGGCCGGGCCTGCATTCAGCCGGCAGTCGATGATCGACTCGCTCAACCGGATCACCTATGGCGCCGACGGCCTGATCAACCCGATCGACTGGAGCCGCCAGCACAACGCGGTCGTCGAGGGCGTGCCCGACTACGACTACGAGCAGGAGTGCGTGTCGTACGTGCGGATGGAGGGCGGTGGCTTCGTCGGATTCCAGCCTGCTCCCTGGATGTGCTGGTCCAACGACTCCCTGGCGTGGTCCGAGCCGACTCCCACCGACTTCGCGGACTGACTCCTGCCATTCATCA
>JAGWAO010000056.1:1416-11543 GCA_021296315.1 Acidimicrobiia bacterium
CTGGGCTTCGTGCTGACCTACAAGACCTCCGGCGTGTTCAACCTGGCCTTCGGCGCTCAGGCCTACATCTCGGCGGCCATGTACTTCAAGGCCCACAGCCTGTGGGGATGGCCGAAGTGGGCCGCGCTGGTGGTGTCGGCCTTCGTGCTGGCCCCGCTGCTGGGGCTGGTGCTGGAGCGGCTGATCTTCCGGCATCTGCGGACCGCCTCGGCGGTGTCCAAGCTGGTGATCGCCATCGGATTGAGCGTGGCCCTGCCCGAGTTGTTCAACCAGGCGGCCCGGTTCACGGCCGTGGCCGGGCGGCAGATCAGTGGCATCGTTCCCGACGGAGCAGGCGTGTTCTACGACCCCTTCGGCGTGTACCGCTTCAACCGCGACGAGCTGGCGATGATGGCTGTGGCCCTGGCTGCCAGCCTGCTTCTTGCCGCTCTGTTCCGGTTCACGATGATCGGCCTGGCCATGCGTGCGGTGGTGGAGAGCCCCCGGATGACCGAGTTGAGCGGCATCAGCGCCGACCGGACCTCCGCGTTCGCGTGGGCCCTGTCGAGCACCTTCGCCGGCCTCGCCGGTGTGCTGATCGCCCCCAGATTCAACTCGCTCATCCCTACTGAGTTCTTCACGCTGGTGGTGATCGCGGTGGCGGCGGCTGCGGTCGGGAAGCTGGTGAGCCTGCCGCGGGCACTGCTCGGCGGCCTGGGTCTCGGCTGGTTCATCGCGGTGTTCAACACCTTCTTGCCGCGCTGGTCCGGCGATCACACGTGGCTGCGACCGCTCCAGGAGAACCTCACGCCGTCGCTTCCCTTCGTCGTGCTGTTCGGGATCCTGGTGCTGTGGCGGGCCATCGGTCGGCAGACAGAGGCCTCCGACCCGCTGGCGGGCGTCGATCCGCCGCCTCCGGCGCTGGCCGCGCACCAGCGGCACCCCAAGCTCACCCTGTTCACCCGCCTGTTCGGCGTGTGTTTCGTGACGGTGGTGGGGCTGGTGGTGTGGTTCCGGGCCGACGTGCTGTGGATGCACCTGGTCACCACCGCGGTGATCATGTCGGTGATCTACCTCTCGGTGACGGTGATCACCGGCATGGCTGGCCAGATCTCGCTGTGCCAGGGCACCTTCGGCGCTATCGGCGGCTTCATGGTGTTCCAGATGGCGGACCGCTTCGACATGTCCGTTCTGGCTGCGGCGCTGATGGGAGCGGTGGCCGCCGCCGCGGTCGGGGCCGTGCTGTCGCTTCCCGTGCTGCGGCTGGGCGGGGTGTGGCTGGCCATCGCCACCCTGGCCTTTGCGTTCTTCTTCGACGCGGTGATGGTGAAGTTCTCCTGGGTCGGGGGCGGGTCCACCGCGCTGCTCACCGGCACTCGGGTGCCCCGGCCGCTGCTCGGCCCCATCGACTTCGCCAGCGACCGGGCCTTCCTAGTGCTGGCGGTGATCGTGCTGGTGGTGGTGTCGGTCGTGGTCATCCAGTTGCGCGACGGCACCATCGGGCGGACCCTTGCCGCCCTGCGGGGCAGCGAGGTGGCCGCGGCGTCGATCGGCATCTCCGCGGCCCGGGCCCGCATCGTGGCTTTCGCTGTGTCGGCCGCCATCGCCGGCTTGGGCGGCGCGCTGCTGTCGATGCACCACCAGAACGTGAACTACTCGGTCAACTTCGGTCCTATCAACGCCCTGTTCTGGTTGGTGGTAGTGGTCGCCCTGGGGGCCCGCACGGTGGAGGGAGCCATCCAGGGCGGCGCGGCCTTCGCACTGTTCGAGCCGCTGATCCTTCAGGGCGAGCTGCTGGCCTGGATCCTTCGGGGCGAGGACCACCTGCCCGGGTTCTTCCCCATAGCCGGAAGCTGGCGGCTGGTGCTGTTCGGTCTGATGGCCATGCAGTTCGCCCGCCATCCCGAGGGTCTGGTGGAGTACGGCAAGCGCCGGGCATCGGCTCGCATAAGCCGCTGGCTTGAGGCCCGTGAGGAACGGCAGGCGGCTGTGGCATGACCCCGCTGCTGGAGGCCTCGGGCGTGAGCGTGGCGTTCGCAGGGATCCGGGCACTCGTCGACGTGAGCGTCAGCGTGCGCGCCGGGGAGCGGGTGGGGCTGATCGGACCGAACGGGGCCGGCAAGACCACCCTGTTCAACTGCCTGCTCGGGATCATTCGGCCCGGCGCCGGCCGGGTGCAGCTCAACGGGGTCGATGTGGGCGAGTGGCCGGTGTACCGGCGGGCCCGGGCGGGAATGGGCCGCACCTTCCAGCGGGTGGAGCTGTTCTCGGACACCACCGTGCGCGAGCACCTGTTCGTCGCGGAGCGGATCCGCAACGGCACCGGCGCGTTCTGGAAGGACCTGCTCGGGCGGGGCCGACCGCGGCCCGGTGAGATCGCGGCCTGCGATGAGGTGCTGGAACTGCTGGGCATCGCCGAGCTGGCCGACCAACCGGTCGAGTCGCTCAGCCTGGGCCAGAGCCGGCTGGTGGAGGTAGGCCGGGCCCTGATGACCGGCCCGCAGGTCCTGCTGCTCGACGAGCCGTCGTCGGGACTCGACCGGGATGAGACGCAGGCTCTGGCGGCCACGCTGCGGGCCGTGCAGGACGCCAGAGGGTACGCGGTGCTGCTGGTCGAGCACGACGTGTCGCTGGTGGCCGACTTCACCGAGCGCACCTACGTTCTCGACTCGGGTGCGCTTATCGCCGAAGGCCCCACCGCAGACGTGCTGGCCGATCCCGCGGTGAGGCGGGCCTACCTGGGTAGTTTCGAGGTCTCGTGAGCACCCCCATCCTCGAGCTGCGCGACGTCGAGGCCGGTTACGGGCCTTTCCGGGCGCTCTTCGGCGTGTCGCTGGAAGTCGGTCACGGAGAGGCGGTCGCGCTGGTCGGGGCCAACGGCGCGGGCAAGACCACACTGGCCCGGGCGGCCAGCGGGTTGCTGACCCCCACCGCGGGGACGGTGCTGGTGGACGGCGCAGAGGTTGGGCGGGGCGGGCCGTCGGCCTGGCGGTTCGTGCGGGCCGGGGTCGTGCACGCCCCCGAGGGGCGCTCGGTGTTGGCTTCACTCACGGTGGAGGAGAATCTGGCGCTGTCGTTCCATCGGGCCTTCGGCCGCTCCGGCCTGGCCGGCGCCTTGGAACGGGCCTACGAGCTGTTCCCCCGGCTGGGGGAGCGCCGCACGCAGGTGGCGGGCACGCTGTCGGGCGGCGAGCAGCGCATGCTGTCGCTGGGCCGGGTGCTGGTGGAGTCGCCCCGGCTGCTGATCGCCGACGAGTTGTCGCTCGGCTTGGCGCCGATGGTGGTCGACCAAGTGTTCGAGACGCTCTCGCAGATTCGCGGCGCGGGCACGGCCCTGCTGATCGTTGAACAGCAGGTCGGCCACGCCTTGGAGTTGTGCGACCGGGCCGCCGTCCTCGAGCACGGGCTGATCACCTGGCAGGGACCCACGAGCGAGGCCGGCGCCGTGCTGGAGAGCCGCCTGTTCGAGACAGCCACCACGGAATTGAAGTAGTTGTAGACCTGTGAGGGCCAATACTCCATCAATTTCGTGGCGGGGGAGAGGGATGCGTTGACGGGCGAGCCTCTGGAGCGGCGGGCCATCATCAGCGGCGCGGCCCAGTCGGACGTGGGCCGCCGGCTGTACCGCACCGGAATCGACCTCACCGTCGAGGCTGCGCTGGGGGCCATAGAGGACGCCGGGCTCACCGCGGCCGACATCGACGGCGTGTCGACCTACCCCGGCTTCGGCGGTTCTTTCGGCGGGGCCATGGGAGCCGAGCTGCACGAGGCGCTGCGACTGTCGCTCAACTGGCGCAGCGCCGGAGTCGAGACCGCGGGCCCGCTGGGCGCGGTCCACAACGCGATCTTGGCGGTGGCGGCCGGGCTGGCCCGCCATGTGCTGGTGTTCCGCACCGTGTTCGAGGGCAGCGGCGGGCCGCTGCGTCCCGGCGGTCGGGGCGGTGGTGGCGGAGGGATGGCCGGGTCGGCCGGTCCGTTCCAGTTCATGATCCCCTACGGAGCAGCGTCGGCGGCCTGCTGGGTCGCCTGCTACGCCCGCCGGCACATGCACGACTACGGCACTACCCGCACCCAGCTCGGCGCCATCGCGGTCAACGGCCGGGCCAACGCGGCGGCCAACCCCAAGGCCATCTACACCGAGCCCATGACCATCGACGACTACCTGGCCGTGCGCATGGTCAGCGAGCCGTTGTGCCTCTACGACTGCGACGTGCCCTGCGACGGGTCCACGGCGGTGGTGGTCTCCCATCGCGACTACGCACCCGACGCACCGGCGGCGGCCGTTGGGATCAACGCCATGGGCACCGCCATCCGGGGCCGTCCCTCCTGGGACCAGTTCGACGACCTGACGTCGATGATGATGCACCACACGGCAGCGTCGATGTGGGAGCGCACCGAGTTGACCGTCGCCGACGTGGACGCCGCCCAACTGTACGACGGCTTCAGCTGGCTCACCCTGGCCTGGATCGAGGCCATGGGCTTCTGCGGCAAGGGCGAGAGCGGCCCCTTCATCGAGGGCGGCGCCAACATCGCGCCCGACGGACCGGTGCCCCTCAACACCTCCGGCGGTCAGCTCTCCGCGGGCCGGCTGCACGGCTACGGCCATCTGCACGAGGCGGTGATGCAGCTGCGGGGCACGGCCAACATCGGTGTCCCGGGCTGCGAGGTTGTCGCCGTGGGCGCGGGCGGAGGTCCAGAGACCGGCTGCCTGCTGCTCACCAAGGGTCCCTCATGAGCGCGGGCAATCCCCCCCGGTTCGTGCTGGCCTCGCCCGAGAGCGAGTTCTACTGGCGCTCCGGCGCGGACGGCCGGCTGAGGATCCAACGCTGCGGCGACTGCCGGCGCTGGATCCACCCGCCCGGGCCGGCGTGCCCGTTCTGCCACTCGCGCCGGATCGGGCCTGAGCCGGTGGCCGGCACCGGCACCGTCGCCACCTTCACCATCAACCGCAAGGAGTGGATACCCGGCTTCACGCCTCCCTACGTGTTCGCCTTCGTCGAGCTCGACGAGGACCCGACCGTGCGCATCGGCACCAACATCGTCGGCTGCGATATCGACGAAGTCGAGATCGGCATGCGGGTGGAGGTTCTGTTCGAGGAGAGCGGCGAGTGGCACGTGCCGCTGTTCCGGCCCATCGCGGCAGAGGCCGCCTGATGGCGCTCATCGCCCTCGACGACCTGCTCGGCTGCCTTGAGATGCGAGAGCTCCGGCCCGGGGTGTGGACCGGGCCCAGCCTGGAGATGGACTACCCCAGGGTCTTCGGTGGCCAGCTGCTGGCCCAGGCGGTGGCGCTGGGGGCGGCCACCACGGAGGGCAAGACCGTCAAGTCGCTGAGTTGCCTGTTCCCCCGCGAGGCCCGCAGGACCGAGCCGCTGGAGTTCGAGGTGGAGGAGACCCAGACCGGGCGGACCTTCGCAGTCCGCCGGATCCGGGCAAGCCAGCAACACAAGACCGTGTTCGTAGCCCTGCTCTCGATGCATGCGCCCGAGCCCGGGACTCCACCGGGCCTCGAGCACCAGGATCCCGCCCCCGAAGCGCCTGAGCCCGGCGAGGCCGTCGAGGTGGACCTGAACATGATCCCGTGGGCGACCAGGGTGGTGGACGGCGCCGACCTGCGCGCCAAACAACGGGGTCCGGCCGACTTCGCCTTCTGGACCCGGGTCTCCGACCGCCGGCTGCCCGACGACTTCACCGTTCACCAGGCATTACTGGCCCACGCCACCGACCTGACGGTGGTGGGCACCGTGCTGCGGCCTGTGGAGGGCATCAGCCAGGCCGACGCCGGGCACCGGCTGCACACTGCCGTCACCAGCCACACCATGTGGTTCCACCGGCCGTTCCGCGTCGATGAGTGGTGCCTCGTCGCCCAGCACTCGCCCTCACTCGCCGGAGGTCGGGGGTTCGGCCAGGGCCACGCCTTCGACGCCGGCGGCGCGCTGGTCGCCTCCTTCGGCCAGGAGTGCATGATCCGCCCGATCGCCGGCGGCTAGGCAGGGAAGGGCTCTCGCGGTGTCTACCCGGTCGCGCCCGTACCTGGTTGTCAACGCCACCGTATTGGCGGTCGTATCCACGGTGCTGCCCGGCTTCCTCATCGGAGCGCTGTCAGTGCAGGTCAGCGCCGAGATGGATGTGTCGGAGGCAGTGTACGGATGGGGGCTCAGCTCGTTCTTCGGAGCGGCCATGGTGGGATCGATCCTGCTGGGGCGGCTGTCCCAGCGGATAGGGGCCCTCAACCAGATGACTCTGGCCCTCGGGCTGTCCATCGTGGTGCAACTGGCCCTGGCTGCAACGGCCCAGTCGTTCGGGGCGATCATCGGCTTTCTGGTGGTGGCCGGCCTGGCCAATGCCGCCAACCAGACCTCCATCAACCTGGCGCTGGGCCAGGCGGCGCTGCCGAGGCTCGGGTTGGCGGTGTCGATCAAGCAGTCGGGCCTGCCGACGGCGACCCTGCTGGCGGGGTTCGCGGTGCCTTCGCTGGCACTGACCGTGGGCTGGCGTTGGGCCTACGTGGCCAGTGCGGCCTTCACCCTGGTCTCCCTGGCGGTCGTGCGTTCCGCGGTCAGATCGTCGACGCCGGCTCGCGGGGCCGCACCATCGACTCCCGAGTCGTCGTCCCGCGACCTGCTGTGGGGCGCGGCGGTGGGGGCGTTCCTGGCTTTCAGCGCGGGCTCGCTCAACGCCTGGGGCGTCGGTTCCGGGGTGGACGCCGGGCTCGGCGAGGGCCTGGCCGGGCTGTTCCTGAGTGTCGGAGCGGCCACCGGCATCACGCTGAGAATCATCAGCGGCTGGATTTCCGACACGATGCGAGCAGCTCCCTTCCGGGTGGGCGGCATCAGCGCGCTGCTGGGCTCGGTGGGCATGGGGATTCTGGCGGTTCGCTCTCCGGGCACCCACATCGCGGCCATGCTGGTGGCGTTCGGTGCCGGCTGGATCTGGCCGGTCTTCACCAACTTCGGGGTCGTGCGGGCCAACCCTCAGGCTGCGGGCGCGGCCACCGGCGTCACCCAGATGGGCGTCTACGTCGGAGTGTTCGTCGGGCCCCTGCTCACCGGCTGGGTCATCGAGTACTCCGGCTACCGGATGATGTGGCTGGTAGTAGCGACCTCAGCCGTCATAGGCGCAGTCATCTCGATCCGGATCGCCGACCGCTTCTGACTGCGCTGGTCCGCTCCCGCAGCCGGCTGTGGTCCACAATTGGGCCATGACCAGCGACATTCTGGACAGGGCCGCCGCGGCGATCGACGGCAACGTGATGTTCGAGCCCGACGGCCGGCCCTTCGGTCTGGGGCTGCCCAGCGACGGGCTGGGCGCTAGCCACCATTTGCGCGACGGCGTCACCATGATCGAGTCGTTCGCCCACGTGCATGTGATCGAGACCGACTCGGCCGCGGTCGTATTCGACTCCAGCGTCCCCGATCTCGGTCCCAGGGTGGTCGAGCGGGTCCGGGCGCTCACGCAGGCGCCGGTGAGCCATGTGGTGCTCACCCACGGGCACCGCGACCACGCGGGCGGGGCCGGCGCCCTCATGGAAGGGCTGGCTGCCGGTGGCCCGCGACCTCGCTTGGTGGGCCACCAGGCGCTGCCGGCCCGCCTGGCTCGCTACCGGCTGACCGACGGCTACAACCAGGTCGTCAACCAGCGGCAGTTCGGACGGGTCCCCAACTGGGACCTGGCCGGCGGGTGGGCCTTCGGTGTGCCCGACCTGGACGTGACCTTCAGCGACGGGCTGACACTCGACGCCGGCGGTCTGGAGATCGAACTGCGCCATGTGCGGGCCGAGACCGACGACCATCTGTGGGCGTGGATTCCGGAGCGGGCCGTGGCCGTGACCGGCGACCTGATGCTGTGGCATTTCCCCAACGCCGGCAATCCGGCCAAGGCCCAGCGCTTCCCGCTGGAGTGGGCCGCCGCGCTGCGCGACATCGCCGACGCGGGCCCCGAACTGCTCCTGCCAGGACACGGATTGCCCATCGGCGGGGCCGAGCGGATCCGTGGCGTGCTGCTCGACACCGCGGACGTGCTCGAAGAGCTCACCGGTCTCGCCCTCGACTTGATGAACCGGGGCGCCAGCCTCGACGAGGTGCTGGCCGAGGCCCGCCTGGCCGGCGAGCGGATCCGCCGGCCGTACCTGGCTCCCACCTACGACGAGCCCGAGTTCGTGGTGCGCAACGTCTGGCGGCTCTACGGCGGCTGGTACGACGGCACGCCCAGCAACCTCAAACCGGCCCGCCAGGCTGCAGTGGCCTCGGAGCTGGCCGACCTCGCGGGCGGGGCGTTGGCGCTGGCCCGCCGGGCGGAGGCGCTGGCCGCGGCCGGGCAGGCTGCGGTGGCGTGCCATCTGATCGACCTGGCCGCAGCCGCCGATCCCGGCAGCACGACCGTGCACGGGATCCGGACCGGCATCTACTGGCAGCGCCGGGCCGAGCAGCAGTCCGTAATGGCCGCCGCCATCTACGAGTCGGCGGCCCGCGAGTCGGCCGCCGCCGCGGGGGTCGAGCTGCCGACGGGTCGGTGACCGCTCATCGAAATCTGCCCGGGTCTTGCCGATATACGACCGGTTTCTTTACTGATTCCGGTCCAATGCGCCGGCGCGGGCCTCGGTGAAGTGACCGACCAGCAGGGCCGCGGCCACCACCGCCGACCGCCATCGTCTGCGCGAAGGATGTGGCGAAGGCCTGTGACGTCTCGGCGATCGTCGCCTGAGCGGCCGCATCGCTGAGCACCCCCGACTGGGACAGGCCGTACACGGCCTCGATGGCCGCGCCCATCGACTCGCCGGCCGCCTCGGCTACCTCGGGCGGCAGGATGTCGACGTTCACGGTGTTGCGGTAGATCGAGGTGGACAGCGCCCCCAGGGTGGCGATGCCCAGGGCCGCCCCGAGCTCCCGGGCGGTGTCGTTGACGGCCGAGCCGATGCTAGGGGGTGGCGACCATGATGTCGTTGGTGGCCGGGGTCATGGCCAGGGCCAGACCCGCGCCGGCCAGCACTAGCGGCCCCAGCAGGAACCAGTAGCTGGTGTCGGTGCCGACCATCGCCAGGGGCAGGAAGGTCGCCGCCAGCACCGCGAAGCCGAGGGACATTATCCGGCGCGACCCGAACCGCTTTGCCAGGGGGGCTGTGAAGGGGGACACCACCATCGACGCGATCGCCTCGGGCATCGTGGCCAGCCCGGCCTCCAGTGCGCTGTATCCCAGCGAGAACTGCACGTACAGCGCCAGCAGGAACCAGAAGCCGATCATCACCACGAAGGTCATGGACACGACCGCGGAGCCGACGCTGAAGCGCCGGTCGCTGAACAGCTCGAGCGGCAGCATCGGATGGCGGGCCCGCTGCTGCCATCTCAGCAGGACCGCGCCGAACACGACCGCGGTCGCGAAGGCTGCCAGGACCGGCACCGATGTCCAGCCCTGCTCGGGCCCCTCGATGATGCCGTAGATCAGCGCGGTCATGGCGACGATGGAGAGCCCCGCGCCGATGGGATCGAGGTGCCGGGGCCGCTCGTCGCGGGATCGGGGCAGCCACAGCGCCATGACGATCATCACCACGGCCACCAGCGGCACGTTGTAGAGGAAGCCGGCCTCCCAGCCCCACGACGGCACGATCCACCACCCCGTGACGAAAAGGCCGGTCAAGGCAGGCCCGAGGGCGGCGCCCCCTCCGGCGAATCCCGACCAGATCGCGATGGCAGTCTGCCGTTCTGGGGGCGGGAAGATCTCGATCAGCAGAGACAGGGTGGCCGGCATGACGAAGGCGGCCGCCACCCCCATCGCTCCCCGGGCGAACAGGATCACCTCGGCCGAGTCGGCCAGTCCTCCGAGGAGCGCGCCGAGCCCGAACACGAGCAGGCCCCCGAGCAGGGCTCCCTTGCGGCCGTAGCGGTCGCCGATGGCCCCACCGGTCATCAGCAGCCCGCCGAAGGCCAGGGCGTAAGTGTTCACGATCCACTGCAGCTGCGGACCGGTGACGCCCACATCGCGTTGCAGGGTGGCCAGAGCGACGTTCAGGCCCGAGACCGACATCACCACCAGCACCAGGGTCAGGCTCAGCACCCCGAGCAGGAACCAGCGCCGGGCGTGCACTTCCGGCCGCTCCCACAGATTCACGGACTCACGCTAGGTCGCCTCGATGATGCTCCCGCAGTCGCGGG
>JAGWAO010000056.1:11636-12253 GCA_021296315.1 Acidimicrobiia bacterium
TGCAGTGCCGAGTAGAAGCCCTGGATGTCCATGGTCTGGTTGACGGCCCGCTTGGCCTGGGCCAGCGCGAACGGGTGCATCCGGGCGATCTCATGGGCCAGCGCCATCGTCTCGGAGTGGAGCTCGTCGAGGGGCACGACCCGGTTGACCATGCCGGCCGCCTCAGCCTCGGTCGCGTTGATCCGGCGGGCGGTGAACAGCATCTCCTTGGCCTTGCGGGGCCCGAGTTCCCAGGTGTGGCCGTGGTACTCCACCCCGCCGATGCCCATGCGCGCCACCGGATCAGAAAACATGGCGTTGTCGGCGGCGATTATCAGATCGCAGGGCCAGCAGAGCATCAACCCCCCGGCGATGCACTGGCCCTGCACTTCTGCGATGGTGGGCTTGGGAATGTCCCGCCAGCGGCGGCTGTAGCCGAGGTAGTGGACCGCCTCCCACTCGTAGATGGCTTCGAGGCCCCGCTCCTTCCAGTCCACGAAGCTGCCCCTGGCCGGGCCGCTGTCGCCGGTAGCGGCCTTGGTGAGGGCCTCGTCGGAGCCGGACAGGTCGTGGCCGGCGCAGAAATGCTTGCCGATGGAGCGCAGCACGATCACCCGGACCTCCGCGTCGCCGGCAGC
>JAGWAO010000056.1:12275-12817 GCA_021296315.1 Acidimicrobiia bacterium
TGACGGCGTTGGCCTTGTCGGGCCGGTTCAGGGTGATCACCGCGACTGGACCGTCGGTCTCGTAGAGCATGTGCTGCATGTCTCGTCCTTCCCCGGTTCTTACCAGGTGCTGCGGATGTAGCCGTATATCCCTGCGAAGTCCTTGGCGATCTTGGTTGGCAGCGGCACCACGCCGCCCAGGACCTCCGCCCCGAACATGATCTTGGCGGTGTGCTCCACCACCAGCGCGCTGTGCAGCGCGTCGTCGGGTGACTTGCCCACGCACAGCAGGCCGTGGTTGGCCATCAGCACCGCGCCCCGGTCACCGAGGTGACGCACCACCTCGGAGGCCAGTTCGTCGGTGCCGGTGGTGGCATAGTCGGCCACGGGCACGTCACCGCCCACGTAGATGATGACTTCCTCGATGCTCGCCGGGACCGGTCGGTGGGCCAACGCGAACATCGAGGCGTGGGGCGGATGGCAGTGCACCACCCCGCCGACCTCGTCGAAGGCGTTGTAGCAGGCCAGGTGCATGGCCTTCTCTGTGGAGGGCTCGCCGGAAC
>JAGWAO010000009.1:0-43892 GCA_021296315.1 Acidimicrobiia bacterium
CACAGGATCTTGCAGTCCCGCGAGCCCCCGCCCACGATCACCTGGTCGCATTCCATGACCTGGGCGTCGATCCATATCTCACCTACCAGCGCAGCCTCTTGGCGCACACAGAACGGCCAACGGTCGGAGTTCTCAGGCGCAGAGGTCCATGGCCACCGCGGCGTAGACCTTGGCCGCGGCCACCAGGTCGTCGAGCTCGAAGTGGCCGGTGCCCTGCACCGCGGCCGACCCGCGGGGCGGCCCGAAGGTCAACGACGGGATCCCGACCGCGTTGAAGATGTTGGTGTCGCGCCACATGGACGTGTGGGCCACCTGCGGCGGCGGCGTGGCGCCGCCGACGATGTCTCCGTAGGCGCGCTCGACGGCATCGCTGAGCGGAGCCATCCCGGTGCCGACCCGGCCCGCTTTGGCCGTGTAGCACTCCACCTCGGCGGCTGGGTCCACCGAGCGGACCACGGCCCGCACCTCCTCGACCACCGCGTCCTGGTCGGCTCCCGGCGGGGTGCGCACGTCCATGTACAGCTTGCACACCGGCGAGGACCGGTTGGGCCGGTACGGCACACCGCCCCTGATGGCGCCCACCTGGGCCTTGGGTCGCACCTCCCCCAGCTCCGAGACGTAAGAGTTGCGCTCCTCGTAGTCGATGCCCCACGCCTCCAGGACGGTGGCCACGATCGCTCCCTTGACGATGGCGTTGGGATGGTCGGGGAGGTCCGGCTGGCGTATGAGCCGGGGCGTGTACATGTTGCGGCCCCGGAGCGTGATCTTGAGGTACACCGCTCCGCACTCGATCCACGACTTCGACCAGGCTGTGGTCTCGGCCACCAAGGCGTAGTCGGCCCGCACTCCGTGGTCGACGAGGTGGCGGGTTCCGAAGCCCTTGCCCTCGTAGTTGAGGCCCTGGTACTCGTCGACGGGAGCCATACCGGTCTCGCCCACCACCGAGGTCAGGATCACGTCTCCGCCCAGCCGGGCCCCGGCATCCGTCAGCGCCTTGGCCATCACCATGAACACCGACATGCAGCCGCGATCGTTGAGCACGGTGTGGCCGAAGATGCGGTCGCCCTCCCGCCAGGCGCCCACCAGGTTGGGGTCGCTGGATTCCATGAGGTTGGCGTGGTCGGGACCGCTGATCTCGGTGTCGAGGTGGGCGTTGAAGATCAGACTGGTGCCACCGGGTGACGCCCCCTCCAGCACGGCCACGACGTTCGAGCGATCAACAAGGATCTGCTGCTGGCGCGCCGGTATTCCATGGCGCTCATACCACGCGCTTACCGCATCGGCCACCGGCTGCTCATGGCCGCAGGGTGCGTAGGTGTTCCCCAGCTCCAGGCACGTGTCGGCCAGCAGTTCCCGGTCTGCGTCGATCAACTCGAAGACTGCATCTCGCAGCGCGGCGTCGACTCCGGTCATGGCGACTCCTTCCGGGATCTGAGCCCCTCGAGCACTTCGGCAGTGTCAGCACCCAGCGCGGGGGGCGCAAGGCGATGCGAGGCCGGGGTTCTTGAGAACGTGATGGGGTTGGCGACAGTGGCAGTGGACTGGCCCTCGCCGCCCGGCAAGCGGCGCACCGGATCGAGTCCGAGTTCGGCCGCCAATCGGAACGCGGCCTCGATCGTGTTGACCTGGCTGCAGGGGATCCCGTGAGCGGTCAGGCGCTCCACCCAGTGATCGCACGGCCGGCGCCGCAGGATCGACTCCAACTCGGTCGTCAGGGCCTCGCGGTGCTCGACCCGGGCCGTGTTGGACGACCAGCGCTGGTCGGAAGCCAGATGGGGCGCGTCCAGGGACTTGCAAAGGGCCGAGAACTGGCGTTCGTTGGTGGCGGCTATGGCGATGGGGTCCGTGGACGTCGCGAAGGTCTGGTAGGGGGTGATGCTCGGATGGAGGTTCCCCATCCGGCCTGGCACCACCCCGGCGCTCACGAATGCCGACGCCTGGTTGACCAGCGCCGCCAGCGCCGACGACAGCAAGTTGACCTCGATGAACTGGCCCAGACCGCTGGATTGTCGCTCGGCCAGCGCGGCGACGACGCCGATGGTGGCGTACAGGCCGGTGATCACGTCGACTATGGCCACTCCCGTCTTGGTGGGAGGCCCCTCAGCCTCTCCGGTGATGCTCATCAGGCCGCTGGCCGCCTGCGCGATGAAGTCGTAGCCCGTCAGGTCGCGCCCGCCGGAGGGCCCGAAGGCACTGACCCGGCAGAAGACCAGACCGGGGTTGTCGGCCCTCAGCGACTCGTAGTCGAGGCCGAAGCGCTCCATGGTTCCGGCCCGGAAGTTCTCCACCACCACATCAGCCGACACGGCCAGGGCGCGGGCCTCGGCTCGCTGCTGCCCGTCGGTCAAGTCGAGGGCGACGCTCCGCTTGTTGCGGTTGACCGAGACGTAGTAGGTGGCCGAGCCGTCCTCGACGAACGGTGGGCCCCACGAGCGGGTGTCGTCACCGAGGCCGGGCCGCTCGATCTTGATCACTTCCGCACCGAGGTCCCCCAGCATCATGGTGGCCAGCGGGCCGGCCAAGACCCGGGAGAAGTCGGCAACCATGACTCCGTCCAGCGGCCCCCCACACAAGCTCCCAGCCCTCACCCTCGCCACTCTAGGGAGCGCTGACAGGCGAAAGAGCATCGCGTCGCACGGGTGTCATTCCCGCTCTTGTTCGCTGCGCTCACGGGCCGCTGGGGCCACGGCCACGCTGCATGTCTCGCGGAGCCGTCAAATGGGCCGCGAGCAATCCGCTCGGCCTCTAGTGAGGCTTCAGGCTGTAGCCGGTCAACCCCGGGATCTGTGGCCGAGCCGCTACCGTTCTGCTGCGATGGCGGGTCCGTTGGAAGGGTTCCGAGTCGTCGAGCTCGGGGTGTGGGTAGCCGGACCGGCGGCAGGCGGGATACTGGCCGACTGGGGTGCCGACGTGGTGAAGCTGGAGCCCACCGGCGGCGATCCAGGCCGCCTGTTCCAGTACATGCTCGGTGGGGACATGCCGACCAACCCGGTGTTCGACATGGACAACCGGGGCAAGCGCAGCATCGCCCTCAACCTCACTGCCGACGACGGGCGTGCTGTGATGGATGAGCTGCTGGCGGGGGCCGACGTGTTCGTCACCAATGTCCGTCTTGGCGGGCTGGACCGTCTGGGCCTCGATCATGCCTCGGTCACCGCCCGCCATCGCAGGCTCGTCTACGCCGCCATCACCGGCTACGGGATGGAGGGCACCGAGGCCGGCAGCGGCGCCTTCGATGTGGCCGGCTTCTGGGCTCGCTCGGGAATAGCCCACCTGCTGACCCCCGAGGGCGCCGATCCTCCGTTCCAGCGGGGCGGCATGGGCGACCACAACACTGGGCTGGCCACGGCAGCGGGAGTCTGTGCGGCCCTGCTGGCCAGGGAGCGAACGGGCGAGGGCCAGGTGGTCAGCACTTCGCTGCTGCGGCAGGGCGCCTACACCATCAGCTTCGACTTGTCGGTGACGCTGGGGTGGGGCCTGACGCTGCAGATCGGCCGCCGCGACAACATGGGCAACCCGGCCATGAACAACTACACCGCGGGCGACGGCCGCCGGTTCTGGCTCGTCGGCCTTGAACCGGACCGGCACTGGGCACCGCTGACTCGGGCCGTCGGGCGGCCCGACTGGCAACAGCACGAGCGCTACCGCACTGCTCGGGGACGCCATCACAACGCAGCCAGCCTGGTGGTCGAGCTGGACGAGATCTTCGCCACCCGGCCTCTGGACGAATGGGCCGAGATCTTCGCCACCGAGCCCGAGCTGTTCTGGGCGCCCATCCAGTCACCCGACGATCTGCTGGCCGATCCGCAGTTCGCCGCGGCCGGAGGACTGGTGGAAGTGCCCGACGGTGCGAGCACGTCCACGATGGTCGCAACCCCGGTCGACTTCTCCGAAACGGCCTGGACTCCGAGGAGCATGGCTCCCCGCCTCGGCGAGCACAGCTACGAGATTCTGCGCTCACTGGGTCGCAGCGAAGCGGAGATCGAGGCCCTGGTTGCGTCCGGCGTGGTAGGCCTCGACGGCCCGGACTAACCGGCGCGCCGTCAGCCTTCTACAGTCGTCAGCCTTCTATGTCGGCCACCCTGCGAGCCCGCAGGGTGCACAGCGAACCCCGCACCCGAACCACGCCGTCGGTGATCACCACGGCCACGCCGGGGAACTCCCCAGCCGCGATGGCCTCCGCTGCCGTGTCGCACACCGAGCCCAGCGAGGTGTCCATCACGACGATGTCGGCCAAGGCCCCCGGAGCGATCACGTTGCCGTCGGATCCGAAGGCCTTGGCAGCCTGGCCCGACGCGACGGCCCACGCCGTCTCCGGTGCGACTCCGGCCAGCGAGCAGACATCGCCGATGGTCTTGAGGATGCCCAGCGATGTGACGCCATAGCCGGTAGGCGTGTCCGTCCCGATCAGCAGCCGATCGAGCTCGCCCCGGTCGGCCAGTCCCTCCACCACTCGCAGCATCGGCCTGGTGCCGCCGGCCTGTACCACCTCGACGAACGGCGGGCCGTCGGAGCCACAGAGCATGTCGATGTCGTCGTCGGACAGGGACGCGAACGTGTTGGCATGCGACGCGATGGACGGAACCGCCGTGAGGACGTCCTCGGCTGAGAAATAGGGGTGCTCGTCGCCTCCGGGGCCCCGGTCGGAGGTGCAGCCGCAGTGCATGTGGACCGTCATCCCGAGCCGGCGGGCGTGCGTCGACAGTTCCCCGGCGCGCACCGGGTCCTTGAGCGAGCCGACGCCGATCTCGCCGATGATCCTCATGCCCGCTTCGTAGGCCCGGTCGATGTGGGAGAAGTCGGTGTCCTTCTCCAGCAGCATCGCTCCCCCGTGCACCTTGATGCCCGCGGGCCGGTGGTGCTCGAAGGAGTGGAACGCCCCGAGAGCGATCCCGAGCGCCGACTCGGCCCCGATCCGTCCCGGGGCATGGACCTCACCCGCCGAGATGGCCCGGGTGACCGCCCCGTGCATCATGCGTTCCAGGTACCCGACCGACTGCTGCTTGGGCGCGTAGTCGCCGAGAGTGGGGTGCATGTGGGTGTCGACCAGGCCCGGGGCGACCGTCATGCCCTTGCAGTCGATGACGGTGTCGGCGGTGGTGGCCGCGCCGGCGTCGAACGACGCTATGCGGCCCTCATCGACGACGATCGTGTCCGCCTCCAGCGTCGGCGCGTCGAGCACGCCGGTGAGCACCTGGCCGATGTTGTGCAGTACGAGTTGCATTGTTGGTCTCCCGGGGGTCGTGCGTTGGAGCCAGGCGTTGCGCGGCCCGGCGGCCGCGCCGAGGTCGGCGCCGACTAGAGGTTGACCATGATCTTGTTCACGAACAGGTCGATCTGGGCAGGATCATCGGTCAGCGGGTTGATGATCAAGTGGTCGATTCCGGCACCGGACAGGGCCCGGATGCGGTCGGTCATCTCGTCGATGGTGCCGAACAGGTACGCATTCTGAAGATCCTCGTCGGAGCGCTTGACGTCCATGACCGTCCGGTAGGCGGCGAGCTGCTCGGCGATGACCCGCTCGCGGTCGGCAGAGTCGACGATGTGCAGCCATTGGGCGTGAGACATGGTGAAGGCGCTCATATCCCGCCTGGCGCCCAGGTAGCCGCGCACCGATGCGATGTCGTCGGCGACGATCTCGGGGCTGGTGCCGCTGGACCGGCAGATCCAACCGTCGTGGCGCCCGATCCGTGCCAGCACCGCAGGCGCCATGTTCGGCGTGTCGACGTTGTCGACGACATGCACCTGGGAGCCGCCGCCGATCCAGACCGGGATGGGTTGGTTGGGCCGCGGGTGCAGGGTTGTTCCGTCGGCAACGCTGTAGTACGAGCCGCGAAAGCTGACCTCGTCGGTGCTGAGCAGCAGGCTGATGAGTTCGAGGGCCTCGTCGGTGCGCCGTCCCCGTTCACGCCGGGGTATCCCCACCGACGCGAACTCCATGTCGTCGTGGCCGGTGCCGATCCCCAGCACCACCCGTCCCCCGCCGGCAAGGCTGTCAAGGCTGGCAACCTCCTTGGCGATGATGGTCGGGTGACGGAACGGCGCGCAAAGGATGGCCGTGCCCAAGCGGATGCGCTCGGTCACGCCGGCGGCCACCGAGAGCGTGATCATGGGATCCTGCCAGGCCACCGAGTAGACGTTCGGGGCTACGAGCAGGTGATCGATCACCCACAGCGCCGAGAACCCGGCCTCCTCCACCTTGGCGAAGTACGGCACCAGCCTCCGCGCCGATGCCGCGGAGGTCTCAGGCCCGGCGTAGGACGGCACCCGCCAACCGAAGTCCATCAGCTGATCCGGCCTTCCGGAGGTGCCGGGTTGCTGGCGTCACTCATACCGACACACCGGCAGCCCGCATCTCCGCGCCGACCGAGCCGTACAGGCGCCGCATCACGAGCCGGTACACCAGACCGTGGGCCTGGTCGAGGAGCAGCCCGAGAACGGTGAGCTGCACGAACGCCACGAACATCAACTCGGTGTCGAGAGTGCCCTGCGACACGATGATCAAGGCGCCCAGGCCCTTGTTGGCCCCCACGTACTCCGCTACCACCGCACCGACCAGGGCGAGCATCAACGCCACCCGCAGCCCGCTGAAGACTGCCGGGACCGCGTGCAGGGCCTTGCACTTGGTCAGGGTCGTCCAGCGTCCGGCCCGCAGCGCCCTGAACAGCTCCAGCATCTCTGCTGGAGCCGTCGTGAGGCCGAGATAGGTGTTCTCCAGCAGCGGGAAGAAGGCGATCAGTGCCGCGATGATCACCTTGGGGGTCATGCCGAACCCGAACCAGATGACCAGGATGGGCGCGAGCGCGAACTTCGGCAGGGCCTGGGTGACGATGACGTAGGGCATGATCACCCGGCGGGCGATGCCGAACTCCGAGGCCAGCGTGCCCAGCCCGATCCCGGCCACCCCACCGAGCGCAAACCCCAGGACGATCTCCTGAACGGTGATCCATATGTGGGGATTGGCCCGGCCCGAGCCCACGTAGTCGAGCAGGCGCTCAAGAACCGGTCCCGGCTCGGGAAGTATCAGGGGAGAATTCGTGCGAGCCCAGAGGTGCCACACAATGACGAGCACCACCGCGGACACGATCACGAGCAGCCGGCCGAGCCAGGCCTCCGAACGCAGAGCCCTCAGCAGGCGCCTCAATTCAGCTGCTCCCGTATCCGCTGACGCAGCGTCCAGAACCGCTCGTCCGCCTCCACCTCACTGAACGTCCGGGGCCTCGGGAGGTCGACATCGATCACGTCCTGGACCCGTCCCGGCCGGACCGACATCACCATCACCCGGTCGGACAGGAACAGCGCCTCGCCGATGTCGTGGGTGACGAACACCACCGTGGTCTGCGACTCGTGCCAGATGCGCAGGAGTTCGACGTTCATCGAATCACGGGTCTGGGCGTCGAGGGCGCCGAAGGGCTCGTCCATCAGCAGGATCGACGGCTCCACTGCCAGCGCCCGGGCCACCGACACCCGCTGCTGCATGCCGCCCGACAGCTCGCCGGGTCGATGGTTCACGTACTCCGACAGGCCCACCATCTCCAGGACTTCCAGAGCCTTGGCCCTGTCCTCCCCGGTGGGTCGGCCCGTTATCTCGAAGGGAAGCATCACGTTGTCCAAGACCCTGCGCCACGGCAGCAGCACGGCCTGCTGGAACACGTAGCCGATGCGGGGGTCCGGCTCGGTCACCACATCGCCGCCGATGCGCACCTCCCCGACGGAAGGAGCGATGAGGCCGCCCACACAGCGAAGCAGGGTGCTCTTGCCGCATCCGCTGGGTCCGACAATGCCGAGGAACTCCCGGGGAGCGATGTCGAAATCGATGCCCTCCAAGGCCGTGATGTCGCCCGCGTCAGACGCATACGTCTTGGTGAGGCCGTCGATCTCGATATGGCCGCGACCCGAGAGTTCTCCGGTCTTGTCGTTCACGCTCTGCCCCTGACCCGGCGGGCACCAGTGCCCGCCGGGTCAGGCTAGTTGTCGATCTAGTTGACGAACCGGTTGGAGATCACCGTCGAAGCGTCGACTGAGTCCGTGAGGATGCCGAGCTCGGTGGCCTGGTCGGCCACATCCTGGATTGTCGGCACGTCGCACCAACCCATTCCGTTCTCGGCGACCCCGGGACCGTTGGTCTGCATCTGGATGCGGTAGTCGATCACCGCGAGGTTGCGATCCATGTTGTCGGCGCCGACCGCGTAGCGGGAGCCGATCTCAGCCGCAGCCTCAGGGTTCTCCTGGATCCAAACCTTGGCCTTCTCCAGAGCATCGATGAAGCGGGCTACACCGTCCTCGTTCTCATCGACCCAGCTCCGGTTGGAGAAGTACACGTCGTTAGGGCCTGGCACCTGCGTGTACTGCCAGATCTCGTAGTCGTCGATCTGGTCCTCGGGGATGCCGCCCGCCTCGAGCAGGGCCCAGTTGATGGAGCCCCATGTCGACGCGGCCTGGGCGTTCCCGCTCAGCAAGGCCTCTCCGAAGGCGATACCGGTGGCCGCGAAGGTCACGTCGTCCTCGGTGACGCCGTTGTCCGCGAGCAACAGCGCGGCGTACCACTTGCTGGTGGAGGCCTGCGACGTCACCGCGACGGTCTTGCCCTCCAGGTCCGCCGGCGACTCGATGCCGGCTGCGGTGTTGACCAGCATGGTCATCCAGTTCTGCGTGTACGGGCAGTAGATCCCCTCGAGTTCGGCGCCCGCGATCGTGGCGAAGAAGCCGGACAGGGCGTCGGCCATGGCGATGTCGGCGTTGCCAGCGACAAGCTGCTTCACGGCGTCACCAGCGCCGGCTCCCGGAAGCTGTTCAAGGGCCACGCCTGCTTCCGCGAAGTAGCCGTTCTCCTCGGCCACATACAGGTCGATGAAGTCGATGAACTTGCCTCCACCCCACGTGACCAGCCGGATGTCGATCGGCTCGGGGGGAGCCGCGGGCTCTGGCTCTGGCTCAGCCGCTGGTTCCGGTTCCGGCTCGGGCTCAGCTGCAGGCTCGGGCTCGGGCTCAGCCTCAGCCGCTGGTTCCGGTTCCGGCTCGGGCTCCTCAGCGGGTGCCGGGGCCGGGGCCGCGGGCTCTTCGTCGTCTCCACAGGCCGTGAACAGCAAGGCCGCGGCCAACGGCACCGCCAGCCAGCGCAGCCGGCGCAGTCCCGTGGACCGATTCGTGGTCTCGTTCATGATGGTCTCCCTCCGGTATTGAGACTGGCAAACTCTATATGAAATCATCAATCGGATGTCAACTCCGCGCGTCTGTGGCATGATGGGGCGCTGTGAGCTCATTCGAGAGGCCGAAGACCGCTCAGGAAGCCGTGCTCGCGGAGATCCGCGAGCAACTCCTCGACGGCCGGCTCGCGCCGGGTGGGTCCATCCGCCCGGACGCATTGGGCGACGAGCTCGGAGTGTCAGCCGTGCCCGTGCGAGAAGCGCTGCGGATCCTCGAAGGCGAGGGCCACGTTCACTACCGACCCCACCGGGGCTACGTGGTGGCGACCCTCGATGTGGACGACCTGATCGAGATATACCGGATCCGGGAACTCCTCGAGACCGAGGCCGTGGGCCGAGCCATCCCGCGGCTGCGGGGCGACACGGTGGCCCGCCTGCGTGAGGTCGTCCGCGAGATGGACGCGGTGCAGGACGACGTCATCTCCCTGACCGCGGTGAACCGGTGGTTCCACTTCACCCTGTTCGAGGCGGCGGAGATGCCCCAGTTGGTGCGAGTCCTGCGGATCCTGTGGGACTCCTCGGACCGCTACCGCCTGCGCTACCTGATGTCGCCCGAGAACCGCCAGCTCGTGCACGAACAGCATCGGAGGATGATGCAGGCCGTCGCCGACAGGGATGTCGAGACGTTCATCGACGAGAGCCAGAAGCATCGGGCCCACGCCATTGCGGCGCTCGCCGAGGCGTTCGCGGTGGACGAGATCGAGGTCGAGCAGAAGACCGCCTGACATCGAGCGGCTCAGGCCGGGGCCCGGTCGAGGTCCCGGTCCCCTATCCGCGGGAAGGGCCGGCTGCGGCTGGCCCCGGCGATCGCCACCACCACCTCATCGGCGCGGGGAGCGTCGGCGATCGCAGTCTGGGCGGTGTGGTAGTGGGACCGCCTCAGCATCTCGTCCTTGTGGACCATGGGCACGACGATCGGCGCGCCCGGGGCCCCCCGGGTGTTGGTGAACACCAGCGTGCTGGATGCATCGACCCGGGTGCGGATCGGATCGCCGAACATCAGCGTGTGGACCATGGCGTTGGCGTGCTCGATCTCGCCGTCGACTCCCACCACCGAGGACTTGCCGTAGGCCTCCACCGCGTCGGGCGAGCCGAGTGCGTCCACGAGGCGGCCGGCCAGGAGCGCTCCGAGGTCGTGGGCGAATCCCACGATGTCCGGATGCAGATCCTCGACGAAGGGGCGTCCGGCCCATGGATTGGGCATCACCGCGGCCACGATCACGGTCGTCAGGGGAGGCTCGACTGCACGCCCGCCCTCCACGCGGATCTCCTCGGTCGCGACATGGATCTTGCGGATCTGGTTCACCGGTTTGCGGCCGTCGGGGCTGGTGCGCTCGGCTTCGAAGTCGCGACATGCATCTTGCGGATCTGGTTCACCGGTCCTACCGGCCCATCAGGTCGATCTTGCGCTGCTCGATCTTGCTGCGCAGGGGCGGGAACACCTCTTCGGGATCGATGGAGACGGCGAGAAGCGCCGGCCCTCCCTCAGACAGGGCCCACTCGAACGCTCGGTCGAGGTCGGCCTCGTCGCTGACCGTGCGAGCCGCAACACCGAAGGCTCGTGCGACTGCGGCGAAATCGATGGATCCCAGGCGCACGTAGTGGTCCTCGCCGTACATTGCCTCGGCCTGGTGACGGAGGATTCCGAGGGCGCCGTCAACGAAGACGACCGCCACCAACGGCAGCCCCAAGTCCTGGGCCACGACGAGTTCGCCCATCGTGTGTACGAAGCCCCCGTCACCGGCGATGGCTACCGCCGGCGTGCCGGGCAGGGCCACCGCGGCTCCGATGGCAGCCGGAAGGCTGAATCCCATGGCGTCGAACTCGCAGGACTGGAGCAGGCCTTCAGGTCGGCTCACGTCGAGCTGCTCGCACACCCACAACCGGTGGTTCCCGATGTCGGCCGACACCACCGCTCCGTCCGGCATCGCCCCGTTCAGCGCGGCGATCACTGAGGCCGCGCTCAGGCCACGAGCCGGATCATTCTGCGGCGGCGTGCGATGTGGCCTCCGGGTGAACCACGGCTCACGCCGGGCCACCCGGCCGGCGACAGCCCCCAGCACCGCCCCGGCGCGGCCGACGATCCCCTGGTCGACCCGATAGACCCGGTTGATCTGCGAGGAGTCCGCGTCGATCTGCACGATCTGCGCGTCATCAGCGAACAGGCCGGCGCGCCAGCCGAACGTCGTCTGCTCGCCGAGCGCGCACCCGGCGACGACCACGAGGTCAGCCGTGCCAATGGCGTCCCGGGCGGCCTCGGTGCCGTAGAAGCCGAGCATGCCGACGCTGCGCGGATGGTTGGTGGAAATGCTCCCAATGCCGGAGCGACTGGTCGCAACGGGAGCGCCGAGCCCCTCGGCCAGCCCGGCGAGGGCGGCGCTGCCGGCGCTGCGGAGCACGCCGTGACCCGCCAGGACGGCCGGGCGCCGGGCGCGCCCGAGGCGCTCGACGAGTTCGTCGACGGTCGATGCGGCCGGAGCCGCCGCCGCGTCGGCTACGGGCGCCAGCGGTTCGGCGGGCCTCGCGGTGTCGGCCTGGAGGTTCTGGGGCAGCGCGATGTGCACCGGGCCGGGCCGTCCGCACGCGGCGAGCTGCAGCCCGGTGGCAATGAGGTTGGGGACCTCATCGAGCGAGGCGGCCTGCACGGAGCGCTTGCAGAACGGCGCGAACAGCCCGACGTTGTCGCAGTGCTGCAAGATGTTGCGGTGGACGTAACGCCTGTCGACCTGTGCGGTGAGAACCAGCAGCGGAATCGAGTCGGCCTGGGCGTTGGCAACCGATGTGACCAGGTTGGTGGCACCCGGTCCGGGAGCGCCGGACAACACGACGCCGGGCTTGCCGCTGGCCAGCGCGTAGCCCGATGCCATGTACCCGGCTCCCTGCTCGTGACGGGCCGGAATCACCGTCGAAGTGCCGGAACTGCCGAGTTCGTGATACGTGGGGAGGAAGTGCCCGCCCGCCACCGTGAACAGCGTGTCGATCCCCGCGGTACCGATCGCTTCCGCCATGATGCGGCGTCCTTGTAGGTCGGCCGAGGCTTCAGACATTGGATCTCCATCCCGAAAGCGGCACCAGTATCATATAGTCGATCAAATACAGGACTGACCAAGAATCGGCCGCTGCAACTGCTCGATCGCTCATGGAGCCAGCCGACGAATCGTTTACACTGCCCCCACATGACGCCGCCATCATCCTCTAATTCAAGCGCCCCGACCGTGGCCGTGACCATGGACGGAGTAATCGCAAACTGGGTCAAGGGCCTGCGAGCCCATGTAGCCGCCCGCCACGCGGTCGCCGACCGCCAGTTGGCGTTGAACGTCTCCTGGGATCTGTCGGAATGGGGCGTAGAGGACCCCGCAGCGACGATCCGCGAGTTCCTGCTGTCCCCGATGTCGGGACGGCTCAAGCTCGTCGAAGGCGTAGAGGGCGGCATTGCCGCGCTCCAATCGGCCGGTTTCAGGGTCCTCGCCGTTACCAGGCGCGACCATATGGTCGGTGACAATCCCGACGACCAGACGAAGACCCGCGAGATCGCCCGCCAGTGGTTCGCCGGTCAGCCGCAGCTCGCCATCGACGAGGACGACCTCGTGTTCACGGAGGATCCGGTCGCGGTTGGCGCCGATGTCTGGGTGGACGACGCGCCCCGGCGGGTGAGGCGACTGGCGGAGGCCGACAAGCCCGTGTGGCTGCTGCCGCAGCCGTGGAACCGGTCGGTCATGCAGAGCGAGGGCGTGATGGTGCTGTTCGACGGCTGGGACTCGGTAGCCGATCTGATCGCCGCTCACTCCACCTGAAGCACGCTTGCTCCAAGCCTCGGCGCCGGCGACAGCCCGGCTGGAAGGGATCCCCGCCGGTCCTGTGCCGTAACGGCCCATCCATGAGCGGTGTCACACCCGCTCCCCATACTCGCGACGAGCGCTGATCGCTCGCCTCGCAGCCCGGGACAACGGGCCGCCTGCACTCCGCAAGGCGAAAGGCCCCGGTCCCATGTATCCCCATCATCGGATCCTCCCCTATTCCTCCAGGCTCGACGACGGCCGCTGGGTGGAGCACGAGCACCCAGGCGGCGCCGCGTCGGTGGCAGGAAGTGCCCGAGCGAATGAGACGGGCAAGGATCCACTGCTGCTGGATCTCGCTTCTTGCGCCCTGGACCTGCCCAACGGCGGGGCCGTTCTGGCCACAAGCACAGGAGCGAGAGCCCCGGTTGATCCCCCCGCCGGTGGCGGGCTTGCGCTCATCGGCCTCAGATGCCCGCCGGAGACCCTTGCGGTGGCCGCCACTGCCTGGTGCGAGACGCGGTGGCCCGACGGCTGCCGGCGCAGCGGCGCATTGGCGTGGTCGGTCGATCGGCAGGGCCGCTCGTTGGCAATGTTTCGCGAGCGGGGAGCCGATGATGCGGAAGTTCTGTCCACGGTCGCGGGAAGCCTGCTCGACGGGGGCCTCCGCGCCCTGGGGCAACCCACAGCGCCGTGCTCCTCCCCCACCGTGTGGTTCCCCGACGGCGTGTTCCTGCAGCGAGTGTCGAGGCTGCTTGACGAGCGCGGCGCATTGTGTAGGCGCCGCCCGTTGACCTGGGACAGGGTCTCGCTGCTCTACCCGCTCAATGTCGTGGGCAAGCCGCTCTCGGCCTGCGTCACCCGACACCTGAGACATGGCTTCCACGAGCGGAACACGTGGTCGTCGCTGCGCCGTGGAGTCGTCGAGCAACCCGCCTCGGCTCCAGCGATCCTGCCCGGTCTTGCCCCGGCAGTCGCGGACTGGCTCGACGACGGCTCGTTCGCCCGTTGGGTGCTGAGCCGAGTCTCGGACGCTCCCAGCACTCTGGAGTGGCTGTGCGGACGTGTCCACGACAGCCTGGTGCATGCCCTCTCGGCCGCGCTGGGAGATGTGACCGGTCCGGGCGGAGCAGTCGAATGAAGCGCTCGCTGCGAACCCGCGAGGCGATCTCGGGCCGCATCCATTCGGGCACCGGACAAGAGGCCGAGCGTATAGGCGCACGAATCTGGCCCATACGGGCGAGGCCGTGGCCCGAGCGGCCCGTGAGCGAAGCGTACAAGAGCGGGAATGGCGCCCTTGCGGGGCGACCGGCTTGCATCAATCCGCGCCCGCTCCAAGTGAATCGGGCCTTGGGGCGCGCCGTTATGCTGGCCGGTCGTGACTGGGTCGAGACCGAGCGGCGGATCCATCGCTCGCCGTCGCCTGCTGCTCGCATTGGGGTTCGGCGCCACCAACGTTGCCGTGCTCCGCCGACTGGGCTCCGGCGCTACCCCCGAACCTGAGCAACAGCCCACCTCGCAGGCAACTCCGGCGGAGGGACCGACCACCTCGGCACCGGTGCCGGTCGTCACAGAACCGGAACAGCCATCGGAGCGGCCGGAAGTTCCGGTACTGGACGAGTCGGCGGCACGAGGCACGGATCAGTCCTTCGACTTGGCCATCGTCGGGGGCCGCGTCATCGATCCCGCTTCGGGCTTCGATGCCGTGGCCAGCGTCGGCATCAGCGGCTCGACTGTCGCGGCCATCTCGGCCGATCCGGACGCGCCGCCCCTGCAGGCAGCCACGACCATCGACGCGACCGGCCTGGTGGTGTCGCCCGGATTCATCGACATCCTGTCGTACAGCCCCAACGGCTACGGCGAGTGGTACAAGCTGGCCGACGGCGTGACCACGAACCTGGGGATGCACGGTCTCGACAACCGCGCCGAGAACTGGTTCACGGCCCATCCCGACGGAAGCTCCCCGGTGCACTTCGGTGGGGCCTCCGATCACGCCTACGTCAGACAGGTGCACGGCCTTGAGCCCTACGACACCGCGGCGCCGGGCACGCTGGCGGCCATGCTCGAGGACGCCCGGGCCGACCTGCGCAACGGGTTCATCGGGCTGCACATGCAGCCCGAGTACACCCCCGGCACCAGCGCGGACGCGCTGCTCGCTCACGCCTCGGTTGCCGCGGAGCACGACGTTCCCCTGTGCGTGCACGCCCGCTACTCCGACAACCTCCCGCCCGGCACCAACCTCCAGGCCATCAGCGAACTCGTCGGCGCGGCCCGCGAGACCGGCGCCCATGTACACGTCGAGCACATCAACTCGACCGGCGGCACCGGAGTGATGGCCGAAGCGCTCGGGCGCATCAGCGAGGCGATCGGCGAGGGGCTGTCCATAACGGCCTGCACGTATCCGTACGAGTTCTGGGCCACGTACCTCAAATCGGCCCGCTACCAGGACTGGCAGGAGAAGTACGGCATCGGCTACGGCGATCTGCAGGTGGCCGGGACGTCCGAGCGGTTGACCGAGCAGACCTTCGCCGATGCATACGCGACCAACGCTCTCACAGCCGCTTTCGCCATGTCGCCGGAAGACATCGACTTGCCGCTGCAGGCCGACTTCGTGATGGTCGGCAGCGACGCCATCCTCGACCGGTCACACAACAACCATCCCCGGTCCACCGGGTGCTTCAGCCGCGTGCTCGGACACTATGTGCGGGAGCGCGGTGTGCTCGATCTGGGGACCGCCCTCGCCAAGATGACGATCCAACCGGCCCGCCTGCTCGAGGGCCGCTGCCCGGCGTTGCTGCGAAAGGGCCGGCTCGGCATCGGCGCAGACGCCGACATCACCGTGTTCGACCCGGCCACCGTCATCGACCGGTCCACGATCGCCAACCCCGCCCAGGAGTCCGCCGGCATCCAATGGGTGTTGGTCGAGGGCCAGGTGGCCAGATCGCCCGACGGTTTCACCGGGCTCCAGCCCGCGGGACGGGGCCTCCGGTCCGACATCGGCACCGCCTGAGGTCAGTCGGACAGTCATGGAGCCGCGATCACCCCAGAGGCCGAGCGGGATAGGGCGCGAACCATGAGAGATGCCACGAGACGCCGAGCGAGGCCGTGGCCCGAGCGGCCCGTGAGCGAAGCGAACAAGAGCGGGAACCGCGATGCCTGATCGCGAGGCGGTCGCACCAATCCGCTCCTCCTCTACGGAGCGGGGGGTGGCCTGGGCGCTGTTCGTGCTGCTCGTGGCAGGCGCGGTGGCATCCATCGCGCTGGACTACGGCGACTCCGACACGGCTGCCCCACAGGAATCGGCACGAACCGAGTCCTCGCCGACGCCGACCGACCGCACACCCGACGCCTCCGAGGGGCCTGCCGTCACCGCCGCGGTGGACGACGGACCTGCGTCGTTCACCATCGCGGCCACCGGCGACCTGCTCATCCACGAGTCCGTGGCGAACGCGGCCCGCACGTCCGACGGCTGGGACTTCACGTCGATGTTCAACAGGGTCGCTCCGATCCTCAGCCAAGCGGACCTGGCCGTGTGCCATGTGGAGAGCCCGATGTCGCCCAACAACGCCCGCCTCTCCTATTTCCCCGCCTTCCTGGTGCCCAGAGAGCTGGCCGACGCGATCTCCTACGCCGGCTACGACACCTGCTCACTCGCCTCCAACCATGCGACCGACGCCGGGCGCGAGGGAATCGTGGGCACCGTAGGCGCCCTCGACCGGGTCCAGGTCGCCCACGCCGGCATGGCCCTCTCGCCGGAGGCCCGCGACCAGGTCACGTTGATCGAGGCGGGCGACGCCACCGTCGCGCACCTCTCATACACCTACGGCTTCAACAACGGGGAGCTGGACGCGGACGAGTCCCACCTGTCCAACGTCATCGACGAGGCTGCCATCCTCGACGAGGCCCGGCGGGCACGGTCCGCGGGCGCAGACTTCGTGATGCTGTCGCTGCACTGGGGCACCAACTACAGCAGCGAACCCGACGAGATGCAGGTCGGCCTCGGACCCCGCTTGCTGGCCTCCCCCGACATCGACCTGATCCTCGGCCACCACGCCCACATGGTGCAGCCGGTAGTCCAGATCGGCGGGGAGTTCCTCGTGTACGGGTTGGGCAACTTCCTGTCGAACCAGTCGCCGGAGACCTGCACCGAATGCCCGCTGCCCACCGAGGACGGCGTGATCGTCCATCTCACGGTGACCGAGGACGAGGCCACCGGCGGGTGGTCGGTCACCGAAGTCGCCCACACGCCCACATGGGTGGATCGCGCCAACTTCGAGATCGTCGATGTGCTGCGCGACACCAGTCGCGATCCCGGGCTCCTCCAGGACTCCGCTCAAAGGACCGCCTCCGCTCTCGCCTTGCTGGGAACGGCAGTCGAGCCGCGTTAGAGGCCGGGCAGAGGCCATTTGAGCCGGGCAGAGGCCATTTGAGCCGGGCAGGAACCGGGCCCCGGCGGCTGTAGAATTCATAGAGTGAGCTTCAAGGTCGGTGATCGGGTGGTCTACCCGCATCACGGCGCTGCTGAGATAGTGAGGCTGGAGAAGCGCACCGCTTTCGGGGAGGAACAGGACTACCTCGTGCTGCGCATGACACACGGCGAGATGACCGTGGCCGTGCCCGCCGACAGGGCCGAGGATGTCGGGATGCGCTGGCCCATCAGCACCGAGGACGTGGACGACCTCTTCGAGGTCCTGGCCCGCCGGGACGTGCGAGAGCCGGCCAACTGGTCGCGGCGCTACAAGAACCACCAGGAGAAGCTCAAGTCGGGCGACGTGTACCAGGTGGCCGAAGTGGTGCGCAACCTGGCCCTGCGGGATCGGGCCAAGGGGCTGTCCGCCGGCGAGAAGACGCTCTACAACACGGCTCGCAGCGTGCTGGTGTCGGAGCTGTCGTTCGCGCTCAATGTGAGCGAGGACGAGGCGTCACGCCGCGTCGATGTTGCCCTGAACTGACTTGCCCTGACCCGGGCTGCGGGTGGACCGCGGCCCGGCCGGCGAGAGCCGCTCAGCGGACCAGGCCACCTCCATCGACGATCAGCGACTGGCCGTTGACCATGCTGGCCGCATCGGAGGCCAGCCACACAGCCGCCTCAGCCACCTCGTCGGGAGTGAGCATGCGGCCGCCGATGTTGGTGGACGCGATCATCTTGGCGATGTCGGCGTTGTCGCCGATGAAGCGCCGGATCATGGGAGTGTCGGTCGAGCCAGGAAGCACGGCGTTGACCCTGATGCCACGGCGGGCGTACTCCTGGGCGGCCGCCTTGGTCAGCCCGACCACACCGTGCTTGGCCGCGGTGTAGTGGGGCTGGCCCGGAGCGGCCACCACGCCGGCTCCCGACGAGGTGTTGACGATGGCGCCACCGCCCTGGGTGGCCATGTGGCGCAGCTCGTGCTTCATGCACAGGAACACGCTGGTCAAGTTGACCGCGATCATGCGGTCCCAGCGGGCCAACTCGAGCTGGTCGAACTCCGACATCATGTCGGCGATCCCGGCGTTGTTGAAGGCGATGTCGAGACGGCCGTGCCGCGCCACGACCCCGTCCACCATCGACATGACGGCAGCCTCGTCGGTCACGTCCACCGCCACAGCCGAAGTCCGCGGCTGCGGCCCGCCGGAGTTGATGGCGTCCGCGGTCGCCCGCGCGCCCTCGCCGTCGACATCAGCCACCACGACATGGGCCGCACCCTGCGCGGCGAACTGCCGGGCTGCGGCCTGGCCGATCCCGCCCGCGCCGCCGGTGACCAGAACGACCTTCCCGTGCGCGAGGCCGCTCACCGCGGCCCCGCGGCCCTGCGGGCCGGGCTCAGCAGTCATGAGAGCACGCGCGAGCAGGCGAGAGCCCGTCGTGTCGCAGCGGTGTCACTCCCGCTCTTGTTCGCTCCGCTCACGGGCCGCTCGGGCCACGGCCTCGCTGGGCGTTTCGCCGATCTCCTCACGGATTCCCGCTTACGCTCTCGGCCTCTAGGCGCTCGAGGATGGTGACGTTGGCCTGGCCCCCACCCTCGCACATGGTCTGCAGGCCCCAGCGTCCGCCGGTGCGCTCCAACTCGTGCAGCAGGGTGGTCATCAGCTTGGCTCCGGTGCAGCCCAGCGGATGTCCCAATGCTATGGCACCGCCGTTGACGTTGACCTTGGAGTGGGGAATGTCGTGCTCATGCATCCAAGCCATCGGCACCGGCGCAAAGGCCTCGTTGCACTCGAACAGGTCGAAGTCGTCGATGGCCATGCCGGTGCGCTCCAAGGCGTAGGCGGTGGCCGGGATCGGTCCGGTCAGCATGTAGATCGGGTCGTCGCCGCGCACCGACATGTGGTGGATCCGGGCGCGTGGCTGGAGGCCGTGGACCTCGAGGGACCGCTCGGATGCGACCAGCAGAGCCGCGGCGCCGTCGCTGATCTGGCTGGAGACCGCGGCGGTGAGCCGCCCGCCCTCGGTGAGCGGCGGCAGCGACTGCATCTTCTCAAGAGAAGTGTCGCGGCGGGGACCCTCGTCGGTGGTGACGCCGGCGACCGGCTCGATCTCGGCGGTGAAGCGTCCCTCGTCGATGGCCCGGATGGCCCGGCGGTGGCTCTCGAGCGCGTAGTCCTCCATGTCGGCCCGGCTGAAGTCCCACTTCTCCGCGATCATCTCCGCGCCCCGGAATTGCGAGACCTCCTGGGTGCCGTAACGCTGCACCCATCCCGCCGATCCACCGAACGGATCGGCGTGGCCCAGGGCCTCAGCGGCCACCAGGGCGGTGCCGATGGGCACCATCGACATGTTCTGGACCCCGCCCGCCACGACCAGATCGTTCACGCCGGCCATGACGCCCAACGCCGCGAAGCTGACCGCCTGCTGGCCCGACCCGCACTGGCGGTCCACGGTGACGCCGGGCACGGCCTCGGGCAGGCCCGCGGCCAGCCAGCAGGTGCGGGCGATGTCCCCCGCGTTGGGACCCACGTTGTCGAGGTTCCCGAAGATCACGTCCTCTACGGCCATGGGGTCGACGCCGGTTCGGCGCAGCAGCGCCTTGATGGCCGCGGCCCCGAGGTCGGCGGGATGCACCTCGGACAGCCCTCCGCCGCGCCGGCCCGTGGGCGTGCGCACCGCGTCGACTATGTAAGCCTCACTCATCGCAGATCCCCCTTGGGATAATGTCCGTATCGATTATGCCCCGACGCGGCCTCGGAGGGCGCTATGGGGTCATCCGAATTCAGGGATCACCTGGGCGCCCATCAACTCGATGGTCTGCATCACCTTGCCGTGGGGCACCTTGTAGGGGTTGAACAAGCAGAACACCATGTCGCAGCCGGTGGCCTCGTAGGCCCGGAACATCTCGATGGCCCGCTCGGGGTCGCCGCACACGCAGGCGTTGGTCTCCATCAGGTAGTCCATGGTGAGGTGCTCGATCGAGCCGTCCTCGACACGGTCCGCGGTCCGGCCCAGATAGTCGTAGGTGCCCAACTCGTCCTCCATCTCCCGCAACCACTGGGCCACCGACCCGATGAGGCGGGCCCCCGTCTTGGGGTACCACTCGAAGGACTCGGCGGACACCTCGACCGACTCGGACAGCGTCGGCGCCACGTTGACCATGGTGAAGGTGGCGGCCTGGTCGTTCACGAACCGCCCGATCGGGTCGGTGCACGCCCCGATGCCCTCCCGGTAGATGGCGATTCGCCGAGCCAGCTCCTCGGGGGGCGTGCCCACCGAGAACGACAGCAGCCCCAGGCCCGCCTCGCCGATCATGCGGTGCCCGCCGTCGGAGCTGGTGGCGGCCCACAGCGGGGGGTGGGGCGACTGCAGCGGCTTGGGCAGCACCCGGCGAGATGGCATCTGCCAGTAGTGACCGTCCCATTCGAGCTCGTCGCGGGTCATGGCGGCGACGGTCATCTCCAGCGCCTCCCGCCACATGGCCCGGGTCTCGCTGGGATGGATGCCGAACCCCTCCAACTCGGCACGCGTCGCCGACCGGCCCGTGCCCAACTCAACCCGACCGTTGGACAGCAGGTCGAGCACGGCGACCGACTCGGCCGTGCGCACCGGATGGTTGTAGGGCTTGGGCATGAGGCGCACCCCGTAGCCGAGCCGCAGGTTCTCGGTGACCGCGGCGAGGTGGCCGTAGAGCACCTCGGGATTGGAGCAGTGGGAGAACTCCTCGAGGAAGTGGTGCTCCACCGTCCACACCGAGTGGAACCCGACCTTGTCGCCCAGACGGACCTGCTCCACCACCTCCTCGTAGGCCCGGTGCTCGCTGCGCTGCGACCAGGGCCGGGCCACCGGGATCTCGTAGAACATGGCGAACTTCACAGGGGACGCTCCTATGTAGTCGCGGGCTTGCGCCCGATGGTGGCTATCGACGTTGGTCCGAGCATGGCGAAACCCGGCTCCCGCATCTGCTCCAGGGCGGCGGCCGCGTCCGGCTCCGCCACTGCACCCGCCTCAACCAGCCGCGGCACGGCCCGCTCCAGGGCAAGGAACCACCATTCCCCGCTCGCCTCATGGGGCCGCATGATCCTCACCTTGCCAATCGCGTCCAGGTCCTCGAGGCCGAGTTCCCGCATCCAGCCCAAGACACGCACTCCCGCGTTGGGATCTCGCCATTGCGGAGTCGTAGCACTGGCCACCATGCGGTGGATCGAGCGGAGGGGCTCGGGAAGAGCCTGCTCGGCGAACTCAGCCATGGCGCCGTCCTCGATCACCATGGCCCCTCCCGGCCGTAGTGCCTCGTTGAGCCGAGCCAACACCTCGACGCGTTCGGGTATGTGCTGGATCACCGCCCGTGCGTGGACCAGATGGAAGTGCCCGGCCGGCAGCTGATCGCGGGCCGCGTCGTGCTGACGCACGATCACGTTCGAGGGCATAGACGCATGGAAGCGGAGGTCGATGTCGGTCGACATCACCCTGCCGTCGGGGCCGACCTGCTCGGCCAGCCACGCCGAGACGCTGCCGGTGCCTGCGCCCAGCTCCAGCACGTGCATGCCGGGCTCGATGCCGACCCGGGTGAGCAGCCGGAAGGTTCCAGGATCGAGCGATTCAGCCAGCATGGCCAGACGGACGCGCTCTAGGTCTACGTCGTCGTCGCTCACGCCGTAGCGTTCGCTGTGCACCTCCGCCACGGGTGCAGAGGGTAACGGTCATTTCTGAGCGTCAACGAGGGAGCCTGTGGTTCGACACCGCTCCGATCAAGACTCCGGGGTCTGCGACGACACCGCGGAGCAGGCCGAGTTCAGGGCCAGAGTGCGGTCCTGGCACGATCGCCACGCCACTGTTCGGTCTCACGACGACCTGTGGAGGGTGCCGCTCTACGTCGACGAGGCCCGGGCCGAGGAATCCTTCCAGAACGGGAGGGCCTGGCAGCGCACCCTGTTCGAGCACGGCTGGGCCGGGCTCACGTGGCCCCGCGCCTACGGCGGGGGCGGGGGCGAGCCCTGGCAGGCCCGAATCTTCTCCGAGGTGGCGGCGGGCTACGAGGAGTGGCCCGGTTTCATCGGCGCGACCATCGCCATGCTCGGACCCACGCTGCTGCGCCACGGCACCGAGGAGCAGAAGCGCCGTTTCGTGCCCGGCCTCCTGTCGGGGGAGCTGGCCTTCTGCCAGCTGTTCAGCGAGCCGGGCGCGGGGAGCGACCTGGCCGGGCTGGCCATGCAGGCCCAGCGCGACGGCGATGAATTCGTGGTGAACGGCCAGAAGGTGTGGAACTCCCAGGCCCAGTTCTGCGACTGGGGGTTCCTGCTGGTGCGGACCGATCCCGACGCGCCCAAGCACCGGGGCATCACCTTCCTTCTCGTGGAGATGGGCTCGCCGGGGATCGAGGCCCGACCCCTCGTGCAGATGAATGGCTCGGCCCACTTCAACGAGGTCTTCTTCGACGACGTGCGTGTACCGGCGGCCAACGTGGTGGGCGATGTCGACGGGGGCTGGGGACCGGCCCGCGCGGTCCTGCTCAACGAGTCGGCCTTCATCGGCGACCGCAGGGGGACGAGCATCATGGCACCGCTGTCGGAGCTGGCCCGCCGCCACGGCCGGCTCGGCGACCCACTCGTGCGTCAGCGGCTGGTCGACGCTTGGGCCCGCGAGCGGATGCAGGGCTGGATGGGCGAGACCATCCAGAACGCGGTGCGCCGGCGCGAGCCGCCCCCCATCGACCCCGGGATCATGAAGCTGTTCGCCGCCGAGTCGAAGCGGCGCAGCGGCGACTTGGCCGCGTCGCTCGGCGGCCTGGCCGTGGTGGCCGACTGGAACGAGCCGGCCCGATGGGCCCGCCACGAGCTGATGGGCCGGTACGCGGTCTCTATCGGCGGCGGGACCGACGAGGTGATGCGCAACAACGTGGCCGAGCGGGCCCTCGGCCTGCCCAGGGAGCCCAGCGTCGACAGGAATGTCCCCTGGCGGGACATTCCCCGGTGATCACGCGGAGACCCCAGGGGCTGCGCTGACGGGCGGGCGTCCGTCGCGATGCGGCGGTGTCACTCCCGCTCTTGTTCGCTGCGCTGACGGGCCGCTCGGGCCACGGCCTCACTCAGCGCTGCCACAACGCCCCCGACTCGCCGCCTACCCGCTCGGCCTCTAGGGCCGGGATCACGCCGTAGGTCACGCCGAGCCGGCTGAGCCAGCGTCGATAGGCGATCGCGGAGCGGTCGGCCCGGATCGGGGTCTCGGCCCGGGGGTCCAGCGGCAGCAGCTTGGGGTGCTGGTTCTCGAGTATGGGCTTGTCCTGGGCGATCACTTCCTGCTGGAAACGGCGGATCTGTTGGTCGGCGCTCACCTGGTCGAGCACGCTGAGGAACAGGTGGGCCCTGATGCGGGTGTCGGTGAGGGGGTGGATGAAGATGCCGATGGCATCCATCCGGTCGGCATCGGACGGCGACGACTTGTAGAGCATGGCGCTGTAGGGGTGGGGCACCCGGTAGATGTACTCGGCCAGCACCGCCTGCGAGGAGGCCGCCGCGGCGCGCGGCTGGTAGAAGACGCAGTCGACGGCCCAGAGCTCACCGTCCCGCTCCTCGACTCGGTACTCGGCCACCTCGGTGTGGGGCTCCTCGCCGAGCACCCCGGCATGAACGTAGGGGAAGTGAGCCATGTCCAGGAAGTTCTCCACCGCCCGCGGCGCTGAGACCTGGATGCCGACGGTCAGCGCGTTGAGGGTTCGCCGGTCGTCCTCGTAGGTCTCGGGAACGGCGAACACGCCGCCGTCGGGCTCGCCGAGGGTGGTCCACAGGTACCCGTAGTCGGTGCGAACCTCGAGCTCGCCACCGCTCTCGGTCCGGGCCCGGGCCGTTCCGTCATCGTCGATCCAGCACGTCAGAGGCGCGCCCAGAAGCAGGGTGCGCAGCGGGCCGCGGCGGATCTCGTTGAGATCGGCCACCGCGTGCCACTGATTCAGGATCACCGGATCGGAACAGCTCCGGGTTCCGGTCTCTGCCATCGTCATGACAGCCTCCGCTCGAGCTTGCCGCCGCCACAGTAGGCGAATGTCGGCTCGCGACGCGATCCGGCTATGGACCCATCAGGCGGAGCCGACGTAAGCGTCCAGTTCGGACACCCAGGCCTGCCTCTGGGCCTCGGGCGCGAAGCAAGCCTCGAAGCTGTTGCGGGCGCAGCGGGCCAGTTCGGCGCGCGAGAGGTTCAGGGCTTGCGCCACGGCCAGGTAGTTGTCGGCCACGTAGCCGCCGAAGTAGGCGGGATCGTCGGAGTTGACGGTGACCTTGAGCCCCGCGTCGAGCAGGCGCTTGAGGTTGTGGTCCGCCAGGTCGTCGACAACGCACAGGGCAAGATTCGACAGCGGGCACACCGTCAGCGGCGTTTGCGCGGCCACCAGCCGGGCCACCAGGTCGGGATCCTCCTCGCAGCGCACTCCATGGTCGATCCGCTGCGCGCCGAGAGCGTCGAGGGCCCCGGTGATGTACGCGGGCGGCCCCTCCTCGCCGGCGTGGGCCACCGGCCGCAGCCCGGCGGCCCGGGCCATGGCGTAGGCCTCGGCGAAGTCCTCGGGCGGATGGTCGACCTCGGAGCTGTCGAGCCCCACGCCGATGATGTCGTCCAGCCAGCCCCCGGCGGCCCGGAAGGTGTCGCAAGCGGCTTCGCCGGGAAGGTGGCGCAGGAAGCACATGATCAGTGCGGAGGAGATCCCGCATCGGGCCTCGGCGTCGGCCATGGCGGCGGTGAAGCCCGCCATGAACACGTCGAAGCCGACACCGCGGGAGGTGTGGGTCTGGGGGTCGAAGAACATCTCGGCCCGCCGGACGCCGTCGGCGTGAGCCCGGTGCAGGTAGGCGGCCATCAGGTCGTAGAAGTCCTGGGGCGTCCGCAGCACGGCCGCGCCCTGGTAGTAGATGTCGAGGAACGACTGGAGGTCGGTGAACGAGTAGGCGGCCCGGACCGCGGCCTCGTTCTCGAAGGGCAGCTCGACCCCGTTGCGTCCGGCAAGCTCGAAGAGCATCTCGGGCTCCAGGGTCCCCTCGATGTGCAGGTGCAGCTCGGCCTTGGGCATTCCCCGCACGAAGCCGGCCAGTTCAACGTCGCCGATCGACACCGCTCCCTCCCCTGTTCACCTCGAAACTGGCGCTCAGCCGGCGCCGTTGCGGGCCGGCAGGCCGTAGCTGGATCGCAGCTGGTCGAACTCGGCCTCGAAGCGGCTCCGCAGAGCGGCCTTCTCGTCGTCGGGTGCCCAGCAGGCGGTGATGCCGTCGAGGCTGATCTGCTCCATTTCCTCGAGGCTGTAGTCGAAGGCGCCGACCACGGCCGCGTACTCGTCAGCCACGTCGAAGCGCATCATTCCGGGGTCGTCCGAGTTGAGGGTGGCCAGCACGCCCAACTCGCGCTGGCGGGCGTAGGGATGCGAGGCCACATCGGGTACCACGTTGGCGATCATCACGTTCGACGTGGGGCAGACCGTCAGCGGGATCCGCCGGTCGATGATCTCGGCCGTCAGCTCAGGGTCGTCGAGCAGCCTGAACCCGTGGTCGACCCGCTCGCAGCCGAACTCGCGCACCGCCAGGGCGATGTTGTCCGACGGCCCGTCCTCTCCGGCATGCATGGTCCGCTTGAGCCCGTGGCGACCGGCGGACTCGTAGGCGGCCGCGAACGGCCGGTGGTCGACGCGCTCCACCGAGTCGGCTCCCATTCCGATCAGCAGGTCGCGGTCCTGGGCCCCCGCGAAGTCGGCCATCTCCAGGGCGTGGCCCCCGCCGGAGGGCTTGTCGAAGTCGAGGATCATGCGGCAGCCGATGTCGAGGTCGGCCCGTGCGTCGATCACGGCGGCGGACACGCCGGCCCACACCGTGGAGACCGGAACTCCCAGCTTGATGACGAATCCGGGCGAGAAGAACATCTCCCGGTAGCGCACGCCGGCCTCCACCGCGTCCTCGAGGCACTCGTAGGTGATCCGGTGGAAGTCGTCGGCGGTCTGCAGGCTGGCGCAGACCACGGCGTAGATGTCGAGGAACTGGTTGAGATCGGTGAAGTGGTAGAGATCGGCCGGGTCGTCCACCGGGAACGTGACCCCGTTGGCTTGAGCCAGCTCCTTGATGGTCCCCGCCCGGCTCGCCCCCTCGATGTGGCAGTGCAGCTCCACCTTCGGCAGGCGCCTCACATGCTCCTCGGTCGCGACGGTCATGATCCTCCCCGGTGGCTCAGCGTTCCTCGCGCGCGTACGGGATGGCCAGCGCGGCCGGCGCGGCGGTGGATCTCACCCGTCTACCAAGCTTCACCGCCCCTGCTGGGATCAGGATGGCGACCAGCGTGACCACATAGGGCAGCATCGACAGGAAGAAGCTGAGGTCGCTGGCTCCCATGAACGGCAGGCCCCAGCCCCGGGCCTGGGCGGTGGTGTCGAGCGAGATCATCGACCCGTACAGCAATGCTCCGGCCACGGCCCACCCCGGCCGCCAGCCGGCAAAGATGACCACCGCCAGCGCGACCCAGCCCCGGCCCCGGGCGATGTCGGGCGACCAACTGGGAGTAAACGCCAGAACCATGTACGAGCCCGCAGCTCCCGTCAGAGACGCGCCCAACACCGAATAGAAGATCCGCCAGCCAGTCACGCTCACACCCACCGCGTCGGCTGCGGCCGGGTTCTCGCCCACGGCCTTCATGTTCATGCCGTGGCGGGTGCGGAACAGCACGAACCACAACACCAGCGGCAGCCCGACGTAGGCGATGTACACGATCGGGTCATGGAAGAGGAACGCCGACATCAAGTCGTTGTTGTCGAGCACTCCGCCTGGGTTTACCTCCCGGAACAGCGTCTTGATCAGCGTGCCGTTTCGATTGGTGCCCAACTGGTTCGAGAGCCCGATGCCACCGAGGGCCAGCGCCAGTCCGACCAGCACCTGGCTGGCACGAAAGGCCACTACGCAGACGGCGAAGACAAGGCCGGCCACCGCGGCTGCGATCATGCCGATGAGCATGGCCATCCAGGGGCTCTGCACACCCCACGACAGAACCGCGATCACCGAGTACACGGCGCCGATGCCGATGAGTCCCTCCTGGCCCAGGTTGAGCACCCCGACCCGCTCGCCGAGCATGGCCCCCGTGGCGGCCAGCACCACCACCGTGCTGGCCGGGATGGCGGAGCCGACCAGGCTCAGGAAGGCATTCTCGATGATGGCAAGGATCATGAGCCTGCCCCCTCGGAGGCATGGTCCGCTGCCACGGCGTCGCTCCCGGTACCAGTCTCCTCGGTGTCGCGGCGTGCGAGTCGATAGCGGGCCGCTATCTCGCCCAACGCGATGCCCGTGAGAATCACGCCATAGCTGGCGAAGATGATGTACACCGACAAGCCCTTGGTCTGTAACAGCACCCCGGCGTAGAACATCGCGGCGATGCACACACCTCCGCCCATCACGCCCCAGAACGAGGCGCCGGCGAGCGCGGCCACGATGAAGCCCGACAGCCCGAACTGGGCTGAGAACCCAGCGTTCATGGCCTGCGCGCCGGGAGCGCTCAACTGGAGCATCCCACCAAGGCCGGCGATGGCGCCGGTGAACAGCATCACCACCATGATCCGGCGTCGCACCGCGATACCAGCGAAGCCGGCAGCCCGCGGGTTGCCCCCGATCGTGTCGACCTCATAGCCGATCGTCGTGGAGCGGAACACCCACCAGAGCGCGGCGGCGATGATCACAGGAACGAACAGGGCGATGGTGACCGACTCTGCCCCGGGAATCTTCTCCAGGATGACGGGGACCCTCTCGGTGGATCGGATGACCGCGGACTCCCTGTCCCGCCAGAACCCCAGTGAAGCCCAGACCACCAACTGAAAGGCCACAAAGTTCAACAGCAGCGTCGTAATGATCTCGTTCACGTCCAAGTAAGCCCGGGCCAGTGCAGGCACGAGGATCCATGCCGCTCCGGCCAGGGTGCCCGCCACCGCCATGACGATCAGCACCAGCCATCCGGGGCCGTTCATATGGATGCCCACTCCCACCGCGGCCAGGCCCCCCATCAGGAACTGGCCATCAGAGCCGATGTTCCACACCTTCATTCGCAATGACAGCGCCACGCCCAGCGCGGTCATCAGGATGGGTATGGCTCGCAGGGCCACGCCCTCAATGCCGCGCTGGCTGCCGAGAATGGAGTCGAGCGCCTGCCAGAGGATCCAGAAGGCATTGCGCCCGGTGAGTAGCAGCAGGATCCCGACCACGACCATCGCGCTGACCGCACCGCTGATGCGGGAGAGCGCGGCCCGCCGGGTGTCGACCTCCAAGCGCCTGTCCAACCTCCACGGCGTCGCCGAGAGCACCGCTCCGGCAATCGAGCCGAGAGGGGTCATGCCCGCTCTCCGCTCTGCTGAGCGATCGATGCCCATTCCGGTCTCACCGCGATGCCTCCGCGGGAGTGTGGCCACCCATGAGCAAGCCGAGGTACTCACGGTCGGCATCGGCTGCGTCGAATACGCCCATGATCCGTCCCTCGTACATGACCGCGATGCGATCGCTCATCAACAGCACTTCGTCAAGGTCGTCCGAGATCAGCAGCACCGCGCATCCTCCGTCGCGCTTGTCGAGGACGGTAGCCCTTACCTCTTGGGCCGCGTTCACATCGAGCCCTCGGGTGGGGTGGGCCGCCACCAGCAGCCGATCCGCGGCCAGAGCCTCTCGCCGGGCCACCAAGCGCTGCTGGTTGCCGCCCGAGAGCTGCCCTGCCGTGGCGAACACCGAGCGGGTCTGCACGCGGGCCGCCTCCACCAGCCGCTTGGCGAAGTCGATCACTTCCTGGCGGTCGAGGGTCAGACCCTGGGAAAAGGCCTCGGTCCAGTAGTTGTGCAACACCGCATTGTTCTTCAGCGGCGCCGAGAGGACCATGCCCATCCCGATCCGGTCCTCGGGGATGTGACCCACGCCCAAATCGGTAACTGCCCTCACCGACATCGATGCGACATCGGCTCCGTCGACCGCTATCGAGCCGGATTGCAGGTCGCGCAATGAGCAGATGACCTCGGCCAGTTCGGTCTGGCCGTTGCCCGACACCCCGGCTATGCCGAGGATCTCCCCGGCTCGCACGGTCAGGTCCACATTGTGCAGTGCCGTAATCCCCCGATCATTGAGAGCCGAGACCCCCCTGAGTTCCAACGTGGACTCCCCGGTAACGACTCGATGCTCGACGCTCAGCAACCGCTCTTCGCCGGTCATCAGCCGGGCAATCTCGCCGGCGGTGGCCCCCTCCGTCGGCCGGGTGATCTCCCTGATCCCCTGACGCAGCACGGTCAGGCGGTCCGACACGGCCAGCACCTCCCGCAGCTTGTGGGTGATGAAGATCACGCTCAGGCCACTGGCCGCCAGCTCCCGGACCACCGCGAAGAGCTCCTCGGCCTCCTTGGCAGTCAGCACTGCGGTGGGCTCGTCGAGGATCAGGACCCGGGCGCCGCGGGCCAGCACCCGCAGGATCTCCACCCGCTGCTGCTCCCCCACCGACAGCTGCCAGATCTTGGCGGTGGGATCGACGTGCATCCCCATCTCGCTCATGAACCGCTCGGTCCGATCGATCAGGGTCCGCTGGCTGACGACACCGGGGGTCTCGGGCCAGCCCAGGTGGATGTTCTCGGCCACGGTCATCGGCTCGACCAGCCGGAAGTGCTGGTGGACCATGCCGATGCCGGCGTCGATGGCGTGGGCGGGAGCGCGAAAGTCGCGCTCGACCCCGTCGACAATCACCTGACCCGCGTCGGCGCGGTAGATGCCGGCCAGGATGTTGCACAGAGTGGTCTTGCCCGCCCCGTTCTCGCCCACCAGGGCGTGGACCTCGGACCACCTCACCTCGAAGTCGACGGCGTCGAGGGCGGCCACGCCCCCGAAGGCCTTGCTGATGGCCCGCGCCTCTACCGAGGGCTGTGGGCTGTCGCCGGTCAACTCGGGTCTAAAGAGCTGTAAGCGGGATCAGACGGCGGAGACGCCCGAGACGCCCTCAACCGGGTAGGTGATCGCATAGGCGTCCAGTGAGCTGAGCGTCTCACCCTCGGCCAACCGCAGCGTGCCCTCGTTGTCATACAGCGGGCCCTCGTACACGTTGAGTTCGCCGCTGTCGATCCTGGCCGCTTCCGCGGCCACCGCGTCCTGCACGTCCTGGGGAACGTTGGGGCCCCATGCGCCCAGCGGGGTGTCGAGCAGCCAGACATCGTCCTGCGACACCCAGGTGCCGTCCAGCACCCGCTGGCACTGCTCGATGTAGAACGTTCCGAACTCCGAGAGGTCGAAGTTGTTGACGTACTTGGTGGGCGCAGCCGAACGGAAGTCGAGGTTCCAGTACCCGGTCCACACTCCGGCCTCCTCGGAGAGCTGAAGGAAGGTGGGCTCGTCCATCACTCCGAACAAGAACCCCACGCCCGTGTCAAGCAGGGCGTTGGCTGCCTGGGCCGCCTTCTGCGGATCGAAGAACGTGCTCACCAGCACGGTCTCCACGGTTGCGTCGGGATTGACCGACCGGGCGCCGAGCAGCATGCCATTGACGTCGTTGAACGTTGTGGCCGTGGGGAAGGCACCGATGTAGCCGATCCGACCGTTCTCGGCAAGGTGCCCAGCAGCCACGCCCAGAAGGTACGCGGTGGTCTCGTGGGCCAGGTAGAACGGCAACACGTTGTCGCTGTAGTAGTGCCCGTTGATCTCGCAGAACTTGGTCTCTGGATTGGCGTCGGCCACGTCGGTGAGCAACTGGGAGTATTCGGTGTTGGAGAAGATGATGTCGTTGCCGTCGTCCACGAGTTGCTGGAAGACCTGAGAGGTGGACGAGTCGAAGCCGATATCGGGCGTGAAACCGGTCTCCACCCGGTCGCCGAAGTGAGCCACAACGGCCTTGCGACCCCGGTCATGCTCCTGGCTCCAGCCGTTGTCATCGGGCGGACCGATGTACACCCAGTTGGCCTTGATCTTGTCCTTGGCGCCCGAGCTCACGTCCTCGTCGTCATCGCCGCAGGCGGCAAGCAACGAACCACCGACGGCCAAGCCGCCGATGCCGAGAGCCCCCATCTTGAGGGCCTCGCGGCGGGAGACCATGGCGCTGGGTGGCAAGAAAAGCCCGCGATTCTTCTGGGTGGTCATGTCAGGTGCCTTTCCTATTGGCCGCTGTTGTCGTGAGCGGTTGTCCGATGTCTGAGGATGCGATCTCAGTCAAGTTGTGCGACGAGGGTGTCAAATTCGAGGGCCCACTGGCGGCGCATCGTGCGCTTCTCGGGCTCGCCGAGCCAGGAGCCGTCGATGCCGTTGAGCATGCACTGGCGGAAGTCCTCCACCTCGAAGCCCATGTGGTTGTGGGCCATGATGTAGTCCGGTGGGGTCGGTCTTGAACATGGGCGGATCGTCGCAGTCCAAGCTGATCTTGATGCCGAACTCGCGCATCTGGCCGATCGGGTGATTGTCGAAGTCGTCGTTGAAGTACACCCACGCGGTCGACACCGGCGTGCAGGTGAAGACCACGCCCTCGTCGCGGCAGCGGCGCATGATGGCCTCGCTCTCGACCACGTGGTAGCCGTGGTCGACCCGCTCGCAGTTGAGCAGGTCGAGGCAGGTCTCGATGTTGCGGGGCGGGGCGTCCTTCAGGTGCAGGCCGGCCCGCTCGGCCATGCGGTAGGCCTTCCAGAACCGCTCGGGCGGGTACTCGGCCTCGGCGTAGTCCATCCCTATGCCGATCACCTCTTCGCGGGGATGGTCGATGAGCGTCTCCACCATCTCCACCGCCAGTTCCGGCGACTCCATGCGGTTGGCGGCCGCGATCAGGCGGCACTCGATTCCGTGGTCGGTGCGGGCCGCGTTGATCCCGTCGATCAGCCCGTCAACGCAGGTCTCGTAGTCGACTCCGGCGGCCATGTGGGTCGTGGGGTTGAAGAACATCTCCCGGTAGCGCACGTTGTGCTCGGCTGCCTCGGTGAGGGTCTCGTAGCAGATGCGCTCGAAGTCCTCCCGGTCGATAATCCCCAGCGCGGTGTTGTCGTACATGTGGAGGAACTTGTAGATGTCGGGGTAGTCGTAGAGATCCTCGGGCTCCTCGTAGTCCGGCAGGGGAACGTTGTGCTTGTTGCACAGCTCCACCGCGGTGCGGGCCTGAACCGACCCCATGAGGTGCAGGTGAAGGCTCACCTTCGGTATCGCCTTCAGGAAGGAATCCATGTCCATTAGCGCGTCAACTCCCGTGCCTAGCTCCGCTTCGCGGACACTACCACTAGCCCACTCATCGCTCGCCAATCGCCCGGAGGCGGATCTGTGCGTGCGGAACGCGGACCTAGTGGTGACCATGGACGCCGATCGCCGGGAGATTCGGGGTGGTTGGGTGGCTGTTTCCGGCGGATTCGTGACCGCGGTGGGCGAGCCCGCGAGCGAGCCGGCAGCCGAGCGCACGATCGACGCCCGCGGCTGCCTGGTGACGCCCGGGCTGATCAACACCCACCATCACATCTTCCAGAACCTGACCAGGGCCTTCGCTCCGGCTCTGGCCGGGGATCTGTTCCACTGGCTGCGCACGCTCTACCCGGTGTGGAGCCGCCTCGATAGCGAGGCCGCCCATGTGTCGGCCTGGATCGGGCTGGCCGAGTTGGCCCTGGGAGGCTGCACAACCAGCACCGACCATCTGTACCTGCATCCCCGAGGCGGCGGCGACCTGATCTCGGCGGAGATCGAGGCGGCCCGCGAACTCGGATTCCGGTTCCATCCCACCCGGGGGTCGATGAGCCTGTCGGAGAAGGACGGCGGCCTGCCTCCCGACTCGGTGGTCCAGGACGATGACGAGATCCTGGCCGACTGCGAGCGGCTGGTGGGTCTCCACCACGATCCGGCCCCGGGCGCCATGGTGCGCATCGCCCTGTCACCGTGCTCGCACTTCTCGGTCACGCCCGATCTCATGACTCGCACTGCGGAGCTGGCCGAACGCCTGGACGTGCGGCTGCACACCCACCTTGCCGAGAACGCCGACGACAGCGCCTTGTGCGAGTCCACCCACGGTTGCCGCCCGGTCGAGTTCCTCGAGAGCGTCGGCTGGGGCTCGGATCGTGCTTGGGTGGCCCATTGCGTGGTTCCGGACGCGGCTGAGATCGACCGCCTGGCCGAGTGGGGCACCGGGGTGTCTCACTGTCCCAGCTGCAGCCAGCTGATCGGCCTCGGCGTGGCCCCGATCCGTGAGATGCGAGACGCGGGCGTGCCGGTGGGCATCGGCTGCGACGGCTCGGCCTCCACCGACTGCGCGTCGCTGTGGCTGGAGACCCGGGGCGCCCTGCTGCTGGCCCGATTGCGGGGCGGCCCCGAGGCCATGGATGCACGCGAGGCGCTGGAGATGGCGACGTTGGGCGGGGCCGCCTGCCTGGGCCGCGACGACATCGGCGCGCTGGAGCCGGGGCGGGCCGGCGACCTGGTGGTCTGGCCCCTCGAGGGGGTCAGCTTCGCCGGGGCGCTGTCTGATCCGGTCGAGGCCCTGCTGCGCTGCGGTCCGGTCGCTCCCCGCCACACGGTCGTTGCCGGCAGATCGCTAGTCGAAGACGGCCAGTTGACCGCAACCGGGGTCGACGAGATGCTGGTCCGTCACCGCCGCATCGCCGGCGAGTGGCTCGAGGCCGCCGTCGGCTAGGCACCCACGGAATTGGCAGCGTTCTGCACGCATGGCGTGCACTTCCCTGCCAATTCCGGAATGCCTGGACCAGCTCACCAGAGAGGCGTGGCCGGGTTGCCCTTGAGGGCCTCGCGCCGCTGGAACAGCTCCTCGGCCGCGGCCTGCGCCTCCGCGGCCACGGCTCCCACATCTACGGAGACCACCTCGCCGCCCTGCACCAGGCGGCGGCCCCGTACCCACACGTCGCTCACGTCGTGGGCGTGGGCGGTGAACACCAGATGAGCCGGGGCGTTGAAGTGCTGTCCGTGCATCACCGGCACGAAGTGAAGGCCCCCGATGTCGACCATGGCGATGTCGGCGTCCTTGCCGACCTCGAGGGTGCCGGTGACGTCATCGAGGCCGAGAGCGACCGCACCCGAGCGGGTGGCCATGTCGAGCACGTCCCAGGGATCGGCCGCGACCGGATCGAGCGTGCTGACCTTAGCCAGCAGCGAGGCGAACTTCATCTCGCCCAGCATGTCGAGGTTGTTGTTCTCCTTCTCGCCGTCGGTTCCCAGCCCGACGGTCATCCCCGAGGCCCGGTAATGGTCGATCCGGGCCGGACCGGAGGCGATCTTCATGTTGGAACAGGGACAGTGGGTCGCGGCGGTGCCGGTGCGGGCCATCAGCTCAACCTCGCGGTCGTCGAGCCACACGCAGTGGGCCACGACGGTGCGCTCGCCGAGGATGCCCCGGTTGTAGAACTCCTCGATCGGACGCCGCCCGAACTGGTGCAGGCTCTCCTGCACCTCCCACACCGTCTCGGATGAGTGGGTGTGGATGCCGGTGTCGAACTCCTCGGCCAGTGCTGCCGCGTCCCTGAACATCTCGGGCGAGCAGTAGAACATGTGCTCCAACCCCACCCAGGACCGGACCCGGCCCTCCGCGGCGGTGCGGTGGGTCTCCAGCAGGCGCCGGTTCGACTCGAGGGTCTCGAAGTAGTCGTAGCGGTCGGCGGTGTAGGGAGCCAGCGTGGCCCGGATGCCGATCTCCTCCGCGGCTTCGGCCGACCCTTCCATGAAGCGCCACATGTCGAGCACGGAGGTGGTGCCGCCGCTCAGGCACTCGGTGTAGGCCATGTAGGAAGCCGCCTTGGCGATCTCGGGGGTCAGCGCCCGGTGGGCCGGGTCGACGTAGTTCTCCAGCCAGTCGAACAGGGCCAGCCCCTCGGCCGTGCCCCGCAGCAGCCCGGAGTGCAGGTGGGCGTTGTGCATGCCGGGGATCACCACATGGTTGGCCGCGTCGGCCACCGGCGCACTCGCGGCGGCGGGATGGGCCGCCACTTCATCGGGCGGCCCGACCGCGGCGATCGTGCCGTCCACCACGAGCACCGAGCCCGGGTCGTGGCTCACCCGGCGGCCTTCCAGCGGCAAGACGGTGCCGCCGGAGATGAGGAATGTGGTGCCGTTCGAAGTTCCGCCCACTGTGCCGCCTTCCGCTTGATGGTGCCGACGCGCTCAGCTTGCTACGCCGCGCCCGGCCAAGCCCCAGTCAGGGGACGAACTGCGACCGATGCTCAGTGGGAGGCGACCACCACATTGTCGAGCAACTCGCTGTCGCCGGTGCGGACGTACCACTCCCAACGGGATCCGTCGGGATCGGTGAGCCAGGTCTCGGTCTTGGTGGCGTAGCAGCACAGGGTGTCGTCGACCCCGGTGGTCTCGAGGCCCGCCCGGGTGAGGCGCTGCTCGGCTTCAACCACCTGCTCGGCGGTCTCGGTCTCCACGCCGAGATGGTTGATGATTCCGCCCGTCCCGCAGCATCCGGCGGGGTCGGAGGCTCCGTCCGCGGCCTCGAAGAGCACCAGCTTCAGGGGCGGCTCGTCAATGGCGAAGTTGGCGTAGCCGGGCCGGCGACGGGCCGGCTCTGTTCCGAACATCCGGGTGTAGAAGTCCACCGCGGAGTCCAGGTCAGCCACGTTCAGCGCGAGTTGCAGTCTCACTGTCTCTCCTTCGTCTCAATCGGGTGTCCCAGTCGCGTGTCGGTCCAAGTCTCAGTCGTCGGACGACGCATGCCCCAACCCGGGCCGGGCTGACAATATTCCCTTCCGGACCCGGAGGCCCCTCGCTGGTCGGCGCCCCGGTTAGCGTCTTGTTGTCGTGCGGACCCGATACTCCGAGGATCAGCAGGCCGTCGCTGAGGCCTTCGGTGACCTGTTCGCCCGCGAGGCGACTCCCGAAGCGGTGCGGGCCGCGGAGGCGGGCTGCGGTTTCGATCCCGACCTGTGGCGCAAGCTCGTCGCCGCGGGCGCTCCGGGGATGGCGGTCGGCGTCGCCGACGGGGGTGGCGGGGCCTCTCTCGTCGATCTGGCCGTGGTGGTGCACGAATGGGGTCGCCGGATCGCACCGGTCCCGCTGGTGGAGCACGCGGTTTGTGCCCGACTGCTGGCGGCAGCCGGCGTGGGCTCACGGCGGCATCTGGTCGCCTCGGTGGCCTCCGGTGAACTTATTGCCACCCTTGCTCCCGGGCCGGTCGACGCCGACGGCACGGTCCGGCTCGTCCCCGCCGGCGCGGTGGCCGACATCGTGGCCGCCAGGCGCGGCGACGACATCGTGGTCTCCCGCGGTCAGCCCCCCGGTACGGCCCGACCCAACACCGCCGACCTGCCCCTCGCTGACCGGGACCTCTCCGACGCCGAGACCGTCGCGTCAGGGGCGGCCGCCGCAAGTGCCTGGGACCGCGCCCTTGCCGAGTGGAAGGCGCTCATGGCGGTGGCCTATGCCGGCCTGGCCGGCGAGGTGCTGGCCATGGGGGTGGCCTACACCAAGCAGCGACACCAGTTCGGCGTGCCGGTCGGGTCCTTCCAGGCCGTGCAGCACGGCCTGGCCGACGCTGCCACCCGCGCCGAGGGCGCCCGCCTGCTGGCCTTCCGGGCGGTCTGCGCGGTCGACGCCGACACCGCCGGCGGAGCCAGGCTCGCGTCGATGGCACTGCTGTTCGGTGCGGAATCGGCCCGGTTCGCGTCCGATCGGGCGCTGCAGTACCACGGCGGCTACGGCTATAGCGCCGAGTACGACGTGCAACTGTACTACCGCCGGGCCGCGGCCTGGCTGCTGCAGCTCGGCGAGCCCGCAACCGAGATCGCCCAGCTCGCCGAGACCGATCTAGGCGCCAAGGCTCGGACGGCCTGATGGACTTTGCGCTGCCGACGCAGGCCGAGGAGTTCAGGACCGAGGTCCAGCAGTTCCTGACCGAGCACCTCACCGCCGAAATGATCGCGGCGACCAGGGACGGCACGATCCACTCCCCCGCGCTGCACCGGGCCATAGCCGACCGGGGCTGGCTGTCGGGGGCCGTTCCCGCCGAACTCGGCGGCGGCGGGATGGACCCGGTGGAGTTGTGCGTGTTGCTGGAGGAACTCCAACTACATCAGGCACCCGCCGACGCTCTCGGTGTGGCCGTGGTCACGGTGTCGATGATTCTCGAGCACGGCAACGACTTCCTGCGGTCCGAAGCAGTCCCCCGCCTACTGTCGGGCGAGGCGCTCGGCTGCTTCGGCTACAGCGAGCCGGAGTCCGGCTCCGACGTCGCCGCGGCACGCACCCGGGCCGTGCGCGACGGTGACGGATGGGTCATCAACGGATCGAAGATGTGGACCACCCTGGCCCACATCGCCGACTACGTGCTGCTGCTGACGCGCACCGACCCCGAAGTCCCCAAGCATCGCGGTCTCACCTTCTTCGTGGTGCCGCTGGACACGCCGGGCATCGAGATCCAGGCCGTCTCCACGATGGGCAACGAGAGGTCCAACGCCACCTTCTACGACGACGTGGTGCTGGGCGACGAGTGGCGGCTCGGCGACGTGAACGACGGCTGGACGGTGATGAAGACCGCCCTCAAGTACGAGCGCGGCATCGCCGGCGGCCAGTTCCCGTCGCCTCCGGTGATCGAAGCCGCGGTCGACTGGGCCCGCCGCGCCCGCCGGGCGGACGGCACCCGCCCGCTTGACGACGACGAGGTGCGCCACAAGCTGGTGCGGGCCATGATCGACGTGGAGGTCTGCCGCAGCTTCGCCTACCACACCGCTGCGCTGGCTTCTGAGGGCGCCATGTTCGGGGTGGAGGGGTCGATGACCAAGCTGTTCGCCTCGGAGTCCTACAAGAAGCACTGCGCCTGGTTCCTCGACCTGATGGGCGCCGACGGGCTGCTCACCCACGACGATCCCGGCTCCCACATGGACGGCCGCGTCGAGGAGCACTTCCGCCACGCCCCGGTGACCGCCATCTACGGCGGCACCAGCGAGATCAACCGCAACCTGGTGGCCGAGGGCTGGTTGGGCCTGCCCCGGTCGCGCTGATCCGACCCAGAGGCCGAGCCGACCGGTGCGAACCACCGGCAATCGCCGCGCGACGCGAGGCCGTGGCCCGAGCGGCCCGTGAGCGAAGCGAACAAGAGCGGGAATTGCAACGCCGCACGGCAAGGCGACGGCGCTCCATTCAAGCTCGCATTAGGGGGCCATGGCCCTCCACCGGTAGCCTGACTAGTCGCACGGGACGTGGCGCAGCCAGGTAGCGCACCTGCTTTGGGAGCAGGGGGTCGCCGGTTCAAATCCGGCCGTCCCGCACGAAGCCCAACGCCGGGCCGATCCGATAGAGCGATATGTAGCGCCCGAGTCGTTGGAGGACGCCTTGGCCGTGCTCGCCGAGCGCGGCCCCTCGGCCCGCGCCATCGCCGGCGGCACCGACCTGCTGCTGGAACTCAGCCGGGGCGCGAGGACCGGCATCGACACACTCGTCGATCTGAGCGTGCTCGACGGGCTCGACACCATCACCGAGCACCGCGGGCGGGTCGAGCTGGGGCCCCTCGTCACCCACGGCGACGTAGTCGGATTCCGGCGGATGCTGTCGGTGGGGCTCCCTCTCGCGCAGGCCTGCCTGGAAGTCGGGGGTCCGCAGCTTCGCAACCGGGCCACGATCGTCGGCAACATCGTCACCGCCAGCCCCGCCAACGACACCATCTCCGCGCTGTACGCGCTCGGCGCCGACGTGACCGTCTCGTCGGCCGGAGACGGCCACCGGACCATGCCGATCGAGGACTTCTTCACCGGTTTCCGCACCACCGCGCTGGAGCCGGGCGAACTCGTGACCAGGATCTCTTTCGACGCGCTCGGCGGGGGTCGCCGGGGTGTATTCGTGAAGCTCGGGCTGCGAAGGGCGCAGGCCATCTCTGTGGTCCACGCGGCCGCGGTCGTCACCGAAGGCAGCGACGGCACCGTGGCCGACCTGGTGGTGGCCCTGGGCAGTGTCGGCCCGACCATCGAACTGGTGGACGCGGCCGCCGGCATCGCTAGGGGCCGGCTCCTCGCCGACGCGGCCGCCGAGGTCGCGGCCGCGTCCCGGGCAGCGGTCACCCCCATCGACGACCTGCGCTCCACAGCCGAGTACCGCAGCCGCACCACTGAAGTGGTGGTGGAGAGGGCACTGCGCTCCCTGGCGGCCGGCACCGAGGCCGCCACCTGGCCCCAGAGCCCTCCCCGCCTGGTCCGCGTCCCGGATTCCCCGACACGTTCGGTGACCGAGGAGCCCTCCCGGCGGGAGGTCACCGACGCCAGCACCATCACCGCCACTGTCAACGGCGTCGGGCGCAGCGCGGCCAATGCCGCGGGCCGCACGCTGCTCGACTGGCTGCGGTTCGACCTCGGGCTGACCGGCACCAAGGAGGGCTGCGCCGAGGGCGAGTGCGGCGCCTGCACCGTCCACCTCGACGGCCGGGCCGTGCTGTCGTGCCTGGTGCCCGCCGCCCGTGCCGACGGCTCGAGCATCACCACCGTCGAGGGCCTCGCCCCGCCCGACGGGAGCCTGCACCCAGTCCAGCAGGCCCTGGCCGACTGCGGGGGCGTCCAGTGCGGCTTCTGCACCCCGGGGTTCGTGATGAGCGCGGCCATGCTGGCTGGCGAGGAGCCCCACCCGAGCCGTGACCAGGTGGAGCACGGCCTGGCCGGGAACCTGTGCCGCTGCACGGGGTACTACTCGATCATCGACGCCCTCGCCAGCAACGGCCGGACATCCCGCACCGCTGAGGCCACGCCCCCAACTGGCAGCCACGAGCGCCCAAACGGGAGCCCACCGCTGCCAATTCCATCCGGCGACTCCGGAGCGTCCGCGCCGTGAGCGTCGGCGCCTCCCCGGCCCGCATCGACGCGCCCGCCAAGCTCACAGGCGAGGCCGAGTACCCGAGCGACCGGATCCCGCCTGACGCGCTGTGGGCCATGGCGGTGTTCACCGACCAGCCCCACGCCCGCCTGACCGGCCTCGATTTCTCGCCCGCGGAGGCCGTCGCGGGAGTGGTCGCCGTGTTCGGCTCGGCCGACTTGCCCGTGAACGAGTTCGGCCTCACCATGGCCGACCATCCTGTGTTCGTCGGCCTCGAGCACACCGGCCGCAGCCCCCTGCCCTGCGATGTGTCCCGCTGGGAGGCGGACCGGCTGGCGCTGGTCGTGGCCGAGACGCCGGACGCAGCCCGGGCGGGGGCGGCCGCCATCGAGGCGCAGTGGGAACCGTTGCCGGTCCTGGCCGACATCGACGACTCGCTGTCCTCGGAGACGATGATCCACCCCGAGAACGGGGAGCCCTCCAACGCCTACTACTCGCTGCGCATCCGCAAAGGTGACATGGCCCAGGGCTGGGCCGACGCCGATGTCGTGGTGGAGTCCACCTACGAGTTCCCCTACCAGGAGCACGCCTACCTGCAGCCCGAGGCGGGCATGGCCTACATCGACGGTGAGGGCCGGGTGACGGTCGAGGTCGCGGGCCAGTGGACCCACGAGGACCAGGAGCAGATCGCCCACGCCCTCGACCTGCCGGCCGAACGGGTCCGGGTGATCTATCCGGCCATCGGCGGTGCCTTCGGCGGGCGCGAGGACATATCGGTTCAGATCGTGCTGGCCCTGGCCGCCATGATGCTGCACGACAGTGGCATCGACCGTCCGGTGGCCACCGTGTGGTCGCGGGAGGAGTCGATCGTCGGGCACGCCAAGCGACACCGGGGCCGGATAGTGGCCCGCTGGGGCGCCCGCCGCGACGGCCGCATCACCGCGGTGAGCAGCACGGCCTGGCTCGACGCGGGCGCCTACAACTTCACCTCCAACAAGGTGCTCGGCAACTGCCACCTGCACCAGGCCGGCCCCTACGAGGTGCCCAACGCCGAGATCGACAGCATCGCGGTGTACACCAACGCCACTCCCGCGGGCGCTTTCCGGGGCTTCGGCGCCCCCCAGGCCGCCTTCGCAGCCGAGAGCCAGATCAACAAGCTGGCCGACGCGCTGGGGATGGACCCGGTGGAGATCCGCCGCATCAACACGCTGCGCGACGGCAGCATCGGAATCACACAGACGGCCATGCCCGACGGTGTGACCATGCCCGAGGTGATCGACCGCTGCGCCGAGGCCGCGGCGGAGCCCGCCTCCAACGGCGGCGGCGCCGACTTCAGCCCGTTCCCGTCGCTGCCGCCGGATCCGTCGGCGCTGCGCCGAGGCAAGGGCTTCGCCTGCTCGTTCAAGAACGTCGGGTTCTCGTTCGGCTACCCCGAGCGCTGCGAAGCCGAGATAGTTCTCCATGGCAACCAGGACTCCGACGAGCCCGAGCGAGCCGAGCTGTACCACGCCGGCGCCGAGGTCGGTCAGGGTGCCCACACCGCGCTGGTGCAGATGGCCGCCGAAGCCACCGGGCTGCCCGCAGGCCGCATCGAGCACCGTTTCTCCGACACGGCCACCTCCGGCGACGCCGGCTCGGCCTCGGCGTCGAGGCTCACATGGATGTCGGGCAACGCAATCCTGGGCGCGGCAGAAGAGGCCGAGAAGGCCTGGCGGGACGGCCAGCGCCCGGCCGTGGGCCGCTTCCGCTTCGTGCCACCCCCCACCGAGACGCTCGACCCCGTCGACGGGCACTGCGTCCCCAACTTCAGCTACGGGTACGTGGCCCAGCACGTGGAGTTGACGGTGGACACCGGCACCGGTCACGTCCGGGTCGACCGGGTGGTCAGTGCCCACGACGTGGGCCGGGCCATCAATCCCCAACTGGTGATGGGCCAGATCGAGGGTGCGGTCATCCAGGCCCACGGCTACGCGCTGAGCGAGAACCTCCGATCGGACGGCGGCCGCCTCCAGAACATGCGCCTCAGCACGTACCTGATGCCCGGCATCGGAGATATCCCCACCACCGTCGACAGCGTGGTGCTGGAGCTGGCCGACCCCCTCGGCCCGTGGGGCGCCCGGGGCATGGCCGAGATGGGCATGATCCCCTACGCCCCCGCGGTGGTGGCCGCCCTGCACGACGCCACCGGCGTCTGGTTCGACGACTTCCCCCTCACCCCCGACCGCGTCCTGGCCGGCCTTCGCCAAGCCGATGGGTAGGCGACGCGGCTAGCTCGGCCAGGCGGCGGTGAGGCGTTCCCAGCAGTCCTGGAGGCTTTGGGGCAGGACCCTCACGTCGGCGATGGCGGTCATGAAGTTGGTGTCGGAGCGCCAGCGGGGCAGCACGTGGATGTGGACGTGGTCGTAGACGCTGGGACCGGCTCCCTCGCCGAGGTTGACGCCGACGTTCACCCCGTCGGGCGAGAACGCCGCCTTGACCGCGGCCACCGCGTCGTGGACGGTGTCCCAGAGCTCGCGGCGCTCGTCGAGGTCCAGGCCCTCCAGGTCGGGAACAGCCCGGTAGGGCAGTATCAGCAAATGGCCCGTGGAGTACGGGTAGCGGTTCAAGATGGCGAAGACCAGCTCGCCGCGGTGCACGATGTGGGTCTTGTGGTCGGGCAGGCTCGAGTTGAGGATGGCTTCGAACAGGCTCTGGCCCTCACCGTCGTCGGGGCCGGTTCCGGCTCCGGGGACCGTGCCCGGGATGGTGCCGGAAGAGTCCGCGATCCCGGCGGCAGCCGCCTCCCGGTCCTCCATCATGGCGGGGATCCGCCATCCGGCCCAGAGGCGCTCGACCATGTCAGCTCCGAGCCCCCGTGCAACCCGGCTGAAGCCCGCCGTGCTCGACCATGTCAGCTCCGAGCCCCCGTGCAACCCGGCTGAAGCCCGCCGTGCTCGACCATGTCAGCTCCGAGCCTCGACCTCGGCCGCTAAGCGAGCCGCGAACGCCTCCAGCGGCACGTCGCGTTCGGGGCGCTTGGCGCCACGGGCGTTGACCCCCACCGTGCCGCCGGCGACATCGTCGTCGCCCACCACCAAGACGTAGGGGACCTTGGCTACCTTGGCATTGCGGACCCGCTTGCCCAGGGGCTCCTCCGCGGGGCTCGTCTCCACCCTGAAACCCCGAGAACGCAGCGTGCCGGCCACCTCTACGGCATAGTCGGCATGGGCGGCGGCGACGGGCAGCACCTGGGCCTGCACCGGTGCCAGCCAGGCGGGGAATGCGCCGGCGTAGTGCTCGACCAGCAACCCGAAGAAGCGCTCCACCGCACCGAACAGCGCCCGATGGATCATCACGGGACGAGGCCGGGAACCGTCGGCGGCCACATACTCCAGCCCGAAGCGCTCCGGCAGGTTGAAGTCAAGCTGGATAGTTGACAGCTGCCACGACCGTCCGATGGCGTCGCGCACGTCAACGTCGATCTTGGGGCCGTAGAAGGCGCCGGCTCCCTCGTCGATCTCGTAGGCGAGCCCGTTGGTGTCCAGCGCAGCCCGCAGCCCGGCGGTGGCCTCGTCCCACAGCGCCGGCTCCCCCACTGACTTGTCGGTGGGGCGGGTGGAGAGTTTGGCCACGAAGTCCGTGAAGCCGAAGGCCCGCAGCACGCTCAACACGAACTCAAGCAGCGAGGCCAGTTCCGCGGCGATGTCGTCGCGGGTACAGAAGATGTGGCTGTCGTCCTGGGTGAACCCTCGGCTGCGGAGCAGGCCGTGCACCGCGCCCGACAACTCGTAGCGGT
>JAGWAO010000009.1:43947-44577 GCA_021296315.1 Acidimicrobiia bacterium
GGCAGTTCATCGGCTTGGGGTAGTAGTCGGTGCCGTCGACTTCCATGGGCGGGTACATGCTCTCGGCGTAGAAGTCGAGATGGCCGGAGGTCTCCCACAGCACAGACTTGGCTATGTGGGGCGAGAACACGGACTCGTAGCCGCCGCCGGCGTGGCGCTGGCGGGAGTAGTCCTCCATCAGGGTGCGCACCAGGGCGCCCTTGGGATGCCATACCGCCAGGCCCGGCCCCAACTCGGCGGGCCACGACACCAGGTCAAGCTCGGCCGCGAGGCGCCGGTGGTCCCGCCGCTCGGCCTCGGCCAGACGGTGTAAGTGTGCCTTGAGGTCCTTGCGGGTGGCCCAGGCCGTGCCGTAGATGCGCTGGAGCATGGGGTTGCGCTCGCTGCCCCGCCAGTAGGCCCCGCTGACCCGCTGCAGCGCGAAGTGTCCGAGCCGTCCGGTGGAGGGCACATGTGGCCCCAGGCAAAGGTCCACGAACCCGTCCGCGTCGCTGTTGCCGGCGTCGTTGCGGTAGCAGCTGACGCTGCCGCCCTCCGCCGCCTCCGAGGCGAGGTCGCCGTCGGCGCCCGCGCCCAGAGCCACCGCCTCGATGATGGCCCGCTTGTAGGGGTGCTCCGAGAAGAGCTCCA
>JAGWAO010000009.1:44826-65316 GCA_021296315.1 Acidimicrobiia bacterium
ACCGACGCCCCGTCAGCCAGAGGGGCAGACAGGTCCCGCTCGGCACCGTTCACCACCGCGACCACCGCGTCGGCGGCCAGTCGCGGGCCGATGGCGGCGGCCAGATCGGCCGCGCTCGACCCCCCGGCCAGCTCATGCGCCGAGCCGTCTGGCAATGAGACCGAGATGACAGACATCGACTCCGAGGCTACCGCTGCCCTTGTGGTCGAGCAGTTACTCGCGAAGCAAGCTCCCGACAACTGAGTCCAAGTCGAAGGACGCCCAACAGACGTGGTCTAGCTCGTGCCCGTGATTCCGCCACGTGGCGTTCATCACCTTGAGGCCCTTCTCCTGAATTCGTTCGACCGCCGGCACGAAGTCGGAGTCACCAGAGACCAGCACGGCCATATCAAGCACACCTTCCCAGGCCAGCGATAGGAGATCCGTAGCGATGGCCGCGTCTATCCCCTTCTCTGGCGACCGCTCAAATGCGGCGCGGCAGTGGGGGCACTCCGCAATCTGTGTACGGCAAGAGTTGCACCACACCCCTCCGGATCGAACCCGACGATCGCGGATCTTGACGCGGAAGCTCGGCTGGCGGTCGATGAACGTCGTAAGCCAGGTCTTGAGGTTTCTTGTCAGCGTCGCCGGGCTTGACGCTGGCGTAGACGAGGGTCTCGTCGAGAACAACCTCGTCGTCCCAGCCGCAGTCGCGAGCAACCGTTTCGACTCCACCATGAGAACGTTGGGCAACGCCTTCCAGTCACACGGAGCCCTGTTGGTACGTTCATTCCAGTTGAGCTGATAGTTCCAGAAGTCAACGAAGATGCGGGTCCGTAGACGCATGGTGCCTCCCTGAGGCGTCAGATCGGCGCTATGCGTCGATCACATGTTTGCGGAGATCCCCGACCATCACCCACAACAAATGCGGGGAGCGGCTAAGCCGCTCCCCGGGGATCTCATTCGGACAGCACCTTGACGGCGAAACTGCCCGAGGATCTAATGGCCAGCAACCATAGCAGCAAGAACCACCCAAATGTCAATTCCGTGATGTTCGCCTGCCTCTCAAGCCGTTCCACGACTCTGTGACGCAGACATCGGCTCTAGGGCTACCGCTGATCCGAACCCTGGACGCCCGCCGTTCAGACTGGGTGGCGGGCCGCACCGGAGTACTGTGAAATGCCGGGATCGGCTCGACGCCCAACCAGATGGTACTGAGCATGATCTTGCTGATGTTGGCCGGAGGGGGCGCCTTCGTGGCTGCCCTGATCCGACTGGGGGTTGTCGCCCGGCGGCAAGCAATGGCCCCAGCGCCCTCAGCTAGCGCCACTAGCTGAGCGCAACGCCGAGGAGACCGGCGGCGCGATGGACGGCTTGGCCCGCCCGGGCGGCGTCGTCTACGGCGGCAAGGGCGCCGGGGACGTCCAGGTCGTCGTCCAGGCGTCGGCGCACCTCGTCGAGAGGGTCGGCATCGCCATCGTCTCCGGTGCCGGAACTGCGCCACAGGGCGAGGCGTTGTTCGGCTTCCTCCAGAAGGCCGTCGTGCCAGGGCCACGGCGTGCGGTAGTGCTGTGACATGAGGGCCAGGCGGATGGTCATGGGCTCATGTTCGCGGCGCAGCTCGTGCACGAACACCAGGTTGCCGAGCGACTTCGACATCTTGGAGCCCTGGTAGTGAACCAGTGCCTGGTGGAGCCAGTGCCGGGCGAACGGCTTGCCCGTGACCGCCTCGGACTGGGCTCGCTCGCATTCGTGGTGCGGGTAGAGCAAGTCCACTCCCCCGCCGTGCAGGTCGATGGTCTCACCCAGTTCGCGCAGTGCCAGCGTCGAGCACTCCACATGCCAACCGGGCCGTCCCGGCCCCCAGCGAGACTCCCAGGACGGCTCACCGGGACGGGCCCGCTGCCACAGCACGAAGTCGAGCCGGTCCCGCTTGGCCGGGTCGTCGGGGTCGTCGCGCCACTGCCGGGCCAGTTCGATCATGCGGTCGCGCCCGAACCCCGACAGGGAGCCGAAGCCGTCGAAGGCCTGCGTGTCGAAGTAGACGCTGCCGCCGGAGCGGTACGCGAAGCCCCGCTCCAGCGCCGCGTGGATGAAGCCGCGAATGTCGGGGATGGCCGAAGTCGCTCTGGGCTCGGAGGCCGGCGGCAGCGTGTTCAGCGCGGCCATGTCATCGTCGAAGCGGGCCGTCTGGTCGAAGGCCAGATCGAGGTAGTGGACGCCTCGACGCTTGGCCGCGGCCAGGATGTCGTCGTCGACGTCGGTGATGTTGCGCACGCATCGGGTCTGGTGTCCCATGTCCCGCAGGCGCCGCTGCAGCACGTCGTAGGTGATGTAGGTGGCGGCATGGCCGAGGTGGGTGGCGTCGTAGGGGGTGATGCCGCACACGTACATGCGCACCACCGGCGGAGCATCGAAGTCGACCACTGCGCCCCGGGCTGTGTCGTAGAGACGCACGTTCTCAAGGTACCGTTGCCGGCCGTGGGCATCCTCGACGGCAAGCGCATCGTGGTCACCGGCGTGCTGACCGACGCTTCGCTCGCCTACGGCGCGGCCGAGGTGGCGCTGGCCGAGGGAGCCGAGATCCTCGTGACCGGGGCCGGTCGGGCGATGCGCCTCACCCAGCGCACGGCCCGAAGGCTCGGCGAGGGCGTCGACGTGGTGGAGTTCGACGTCACCGAGCCGTCCCATGCCGACGCCTTGCGCGACCATCTGGCGGCCAGTTGGGGGCGGGTGGACGGCGCGCTTCACGCCATCGGGTTCGCCCCCGAGATCTGCCTCGGCGGCACGTTCATGGACGCCACCTGGGACGACGTCAAGGTGGCTCTGGAGATCTCCACCTATTCGCTCAAGATGCTGGCCGACGCGGTCGCCCCGCTGATGCCGGCGGGCAGTTCCATCGTGGGCCTGGACTTCGACGCCACCCGGGCTTGGCCCGCGTACGACTGGATGGGGGTGGCCAAGGCCGGACTCGAGTCCACCTGCCGGTACCTGGCCCGCTATCTGGGGCCGCAGGGCATCAGGGTGAACCTGGTCTCGGCGGGTCCGATGAAGACAATGGCCGCCCGCTCGATCCCCGGGTTCTCCGAATTCGAGGACGCTTGGGCACTGCGGGCGCCGCTCGGATGGAGCGTCGCCGACCCCGCCGGCGTGTCGCGCACGATCGTGGCTCTGCTGAGCGACTGGCTGCCGGTCACCACCGGATCGGTCGTCCAGGCCGACGGCGGCTACCACGCCATCGGCGCCTAAGGGAGCGTCGCGTGGCGACGCGGTGACTCCCGCTCTTGTTCGCTGCGCTCACGAGCCGCTCGGGCCACGGCCTCGCCCAGCGGCCGGCGCGCTCCCGATGTGTTCGCGGTTTCCGCTCGGCCTCTAGGCGCCGTTGTCGTCGGTCTCGTCGAAGATGTCGCCCACCAGCGCCTCGAGAACGTCCTCCAGGGTGACCACGCCGAGCATCTCGCCGGCCTCGCTGCGCACCAGCGCCATGTGCACCCTCGACCGGCGCATGTAGAGCAGCAGGTCCCGACCGGCCATGTCGGGGCTCACCACCCGCATGCGCCGCACCAATTCCAGCGGCACGGGATCGTCGCGGGCTTCGGCCGGCATGCGGAGCAGATCCTTGGCGTGCACGAACCCCAGCACGTCGCCGGGATCGGATCCCCACACCGGCACGCGGGTGTGGCCGCTGGACGCCACCACATCCTCGAGGCGGGCCGCGGATGTGCCCCGGGGCACCGCCACAAGCCGGTCGGCAGGCACCATCATCGATCCGGCCGACCGGACCCGGAACTCCAGCGCGCCCGAGAGCAGTTCGTGCTCGGTGGGCTCGATCACACCCTCCTGGCGGGCGCCCGCCAGCAGCGTGTGGAACTCGTTGATGGTGAGAGCGGTGTTGATCTCGTCCGCCGGCTTCATGCCCATCAGGCGCACGATCCCGTTCGACACGACGTTGAGGGACCAGATGACCGGCTTGAACACGACCCCGTAGATCCGCATGGCCGGCGCCAGCAGCCTGGCGGCCGGCTCGGGTTCGGTAATGGCCATGTTCTTGGGGACCATCTCCCCCACCACCACATGCAGCGTCGTCACCACGAACAGCGCCACCGCGAACGAGATCGTGTGCAGGACGCCCGAGGGAACCTCGACGACCAGTTCGATGACCGGTTCTATGAGATGGGCGATGGCAGGCTCGGCCACATAGCCCAGCACCAGCGAGGCCATGGTGATCCCCAGCTGGGCGCCCGCCAGCTGGGTCTGGATGTCGCGCACCGCGGCCAGCGCGATCCTGCTGCGCCTGTCCCCCTCCGCCGCAGCCGCCTCCAGGCGAACGGCACGAGCCGCGACCAGCGCGAACTCGGCCGCCACGAAGAAGGCGTTGGCCCCGAGCATCACTACCGCGACCACCAGCGCCACAGTCGTTCCCGTGCTCACGGCGACACCGGTGGCGCCACCACCCGCACGGTCGCGATGCGCAGCCCGTCGACCGCGACCACCTCGAGACGCCAGCCGTCCACGGTCACGATCTCGCCGGGCACCGGGATGTGGCCCAGGCGGTCCAGAACCAGACCGGCCAGCGTCTCGTAGCCGCCCTCGGGCATCTCGAACCCCGTGGACTCGAGCACCTCATCGATATGGAGCGACGCGGGCAGCACCGTCGAGCCCCGAGACTCGGAGCGGGTGCGTTCGGGCGTGGACGAGTCGTGCTCGTCGTCGATCTCGCCGACGATCTCCTCCAGCACATCCTCCAGGGTGATGATCCCCGCCGTTCCGCCGTGCTCGTCGACCACCACCGCGAGCAGCCCCGCGCCGGTGCGCAGATCGTCCAGCATGTCGTCGAGGTCGCGGGACTCCGGCACGGCCAGCACCGGCTTCATCAACCTCGACACGAGCGTGGACGCCCGTTCCTGTACGGGCACGGCGAACAGCGACTTGACGTGGACAACGCCGGCGACATCGTCGAGATGGCCGGCAATGACCGGGAACCGCGAGTGTCCGGTGCGAGCCGCCACCTCCGCGAGGTCCGCTACGGAGGCGTCGGCCTCGATGGCCACCACCTCCACCCTCGGCACCATGGCGTCGTCGGCCTGCTTGTGAGCCAGGCGGATCGACCGGGTGAGCAGCCGCACCTCGCCCTCGTCGAGCATCCCCTCCTCCCCTGAGGAGACGAAGAGATGCTCGAGCTCGTCGCGGTCGGGCACCGGGTCCATCTCCTCACGCGGCTCCATGCCGAGGCGGCGCACCATCCAGTTGGCCGCACCGTTGAGGAACACCACCAGCGGCCGCGCCAGCACGCCGTACACCGTCGTCGGCACGGCCACCGCCACCGCCGTGCCGTACGGCTTGGTGATGGCCACGGCCTTGGGGACGAGCTCGCCCAGCACCATGTGCACGACGGTGGCCAGGATCAGAGCGACGGCCACCGAGACGCCCCAGGGCGTGTCCGATCCGAACAACGCCTCGATTCCGGGCTCGATCATCGGCGCCAGGGCCGGCTCGACCATGAAGCCGAGCAGCAGTGACGACACCGTGATGCCGATCTGAGCGCCGGAAAGGTGGAACGACAGGCGGGCAGCCAGACGCTGGACCATCCGGGCGCGCCGATCACCGGCTCCGGCCCGTTCGTCGACTCGGGTCCGATCCACCGCCACCAGAGCGAACTCCATGGCGACGAAGAAGGCAGTGCCGGCTATCAGCGCGAGAGCGGCCAATAGCCACAGCGCGATCTCTATCGCTCCTCCCAGGATCGACGGACCCTTACGCTCCGAATCTATCGCTGCTGCCCGTCGCTTTCCGCTCATGTTCGCTTCGCTCACCGGCCGCTCGGGCCACGGCCTCGCTAGACGCCTTCCGGGAGTTCTGGTTTGACGCGGCTTGTCCGCTCGGCCTCTAACTTGGCCTGATGCCGTCGCCTGGCCTTCACCCCGACCGCAGCCTCGGCTGGCTCCGGCGGATCCTGCCGGTAGTGGCCGGGTACAGAGCCGTGTTCGTGGCCTCGGTGGCGGCCGGCCTGGTCTCGGTGGCAGCCACCGCGGCAGTGCCGCTGGTGATCGGGCGGGGGGTGGACGCAGCCGCGGCCGGTGACGCGTTGAGGCCGTGGGTGACAGCCCTGGCCGCCCTGGCCGGCGCTCGCTTCGTGTTGGGCTTCGCCTACCGGTACGGGCTGTTCCGCACCGCCCACTGCATAGAGGCCGATCTGCGCAACCTGGTCTACGAGCGTCTCACCGAGCTGTCGTTCTCCTACTGGGACCGGACCCAGACGGGGCAGGTCATCTCGCGAGCCAACAGCGACATCCGCTCCATCCAGCTGCTCTTCGCGTTCGGTCCCCTCGTGGCCATGCAGCTGGCGCTGCTGGTCATGGGTACGGCCTCGATGGTCGTGCTGTCGCTGCCCCTGACGCTGGTGGCGATGGCCCCGCTGCCGCTGGTTCTGTACGTCGGCGTACGGCTGCGGAACAAGGTCTTCCCCCTGACCTGGGTGACACAGGCCCGGATGGCCGATGTCGCCATGATCGTGGACGAGAACATCCAGGGCGCCCAGGTCGTGCGCACGTTCGCCCAGGAGCAGGCCCAGGTGGACCTGCTGGCCCGGTCGGCTCAACGGCTCCGCTGGGCCGGCACGGCCACCGCCGACGCCCGGGCCCGCCACGCCCCCCTCATGGAGGCGCTCCCCCGGTTCGGATTGGCCCTGGTGCTGCTCACCGGTGGTTTGCTGGCCATCGACGGCAGCATCGCGGTGGGAGACATCGTCGCCTTCAACGCGTATGTGCTCCTCATGGCGGCCCCGTTCCGGATGATCGGCTTCGTCCTGATCCAATGGCAGCGAGCCTCGGCGGCCGCGCAGCGGGTGTTCGAGATACTCGACGAGTCCCCCGAGATCATCGAGCGTCCCGACGCCGTGGCCCTGACGGAGCCGGACGGCCGGGTGGAGTTCGACGATGTGGGCTTCACCTACTCCACCGGGGACGGCACCTCGATCATCGACGGCTTCTCCTTGACCGTGGAGCCCGGCGAGACGGTGGCGGTCGTGGGCCGCACCGGCAGCGGCAAGAGCACCCTCGGCCGGCTTCTGCCCCGCTTCTACGACGTCGACCGGGGTGAGGTGCGCATCGACGGCATCGACGTGCGGGACTTGCGCATCCCGGATCTGCGCCGGGCTGTGACGGTGGCCACCGACGACCCATTCCTGTTCGCGGCCAGCGTCCGCGACAACGTGGTCTTCGCCCGCCCCGACGCAGATGAGGCGTCGGTGGCCGTAGCGCTGGTCGACGCAGCCGCCGGGGGCTTCGTAACGGCCATGCCCGGCGGCACCGAGACCAGGCTCGGCGAGCGGGGCTCGACCATCTCCGGGGGCCAGCGCCAGCGGCTCGCCATCGCACGCGCCCTGGTCGCCGACCCGGCGGTGCTGGTGCTCGACGATGCCACCAGCGCCATCGACACCGAGGTGGAGGAGCGCATCCACTCAGCCCTGCGCCGGCGCCGCTCTCACCGCACCACAATCCTCATCGCCCACCGGCTGTCCACCATCGCCCTGGCCGACAGGGTGGTGTTCATCGCCGATGGGAAGGTGGCGGCCAGCGGCAGCCACCGCCACCTGTTGCAGACCGTTCCCGCCTATGCCGAGGTGCTCACCGACCTCACGCAAGCGCAGGCCGCCGAGAGCGCTCTCGGTGAGGCGTTGTGATTCCCGCTCCTGTTCGCTGCGCTCACGGGCCGCTCGGGCCCAGGGGCGCCACCGAAGCCGCTCCGGCGCCTCCCGGTTGATGTTCCACTCGCCCGTCGGGATGCGCAGCGGACCGACCTCGGTCCAGGCCGCGGCCCAGGCCGGTCTGCCCCACGCGGACGTGCCCGGCCACCTGAGGGCCAGGGTCGAGCAGGTGCTGGCCGACGAGCCGATCCATCCCGATCCTGGGGTGCAGTGGTCCCGCACCACCGACGAGTCCCACAGCCGGTTCGGGCTGGGGCGGTTCCTGTGGCCCCACCGCTACCGGCTTGCGGTGGCCCTTCTGCTGGTGGCCGCCGAGACGATCGCGCTGCAACTCGGCCCCGTGCTCACTCAGATCGGCGTGGACGACGGCATCGTGGCGGGCGATCGCAGCGTGCTGGTGACTGCGGCTGTGGCCTATGTGGTCCTGCTGGCGCTGGCCGCCGGAGCCGGTGCGATCAGGACGGCGTTCACGGGCAGGCTCGGCGAGCAGTTGATGGAGCGCCTCCGAGTCCGAACGTTCGAGCACATGCAGCGTCAACAGATGGACTTCTACACCACCGAGAGGGCCGGCGTGCTGCTGACCCGCATGACATCCGACATCGAGGCGCTGTCGGTGCTGTTCAACGAGGGCATCGTCAACTTCGCGGTCCAGGGCCTCACCCTGGCGGTGATCACCGTCCTGCTGTTCAACTACGACCCCCTGCTGGCCCTCATCACCCTGGCCGCGGCCGTGCCTCCGACGCTGGCGTCCTCGATGTGGTTCCGGCGGCGGGCCGCGGCCGACTACCGCAGCGTGCGCGACCGCATCGGCGACCTGCTCGGCAATCTCCAGGAGTCCCTGGCCGGCATCCGGGTCATCGCCGCCCATGATCGGCGGGACGTCAACGTCGCCGAGCATCGCCGGGTGGTGAACCGCCACCGCGACGCCAACCTGCGGGCCTCGCGGGCCAACTCCCTCTACGGGCCGGGCAGCGAGGCCATCGGCATCGCCACCCAGGCGGTGCTTCTGGCCGTCGGCGGTGCAATGACCGCCAGCGGCCGGATCACAGTGGGAGAGCTCGCCGCCTACCTGCTGTTCCTGACCGCCTTCTTCGCCCCGGTGCAGGCGCTGGTGCAGTTGTACAACTCCTACCAGCAGGGCGGCGCGGCCATAGCCAAGCTGCGCGAGCTGTTCAGCACCGGACCGACGGTGACGGATCGTCCCGGCGCTGAGGCCCTTGCGGAGGTGCGGGGCGAGATCGACCTGGACGACGTGTGCTTCTCGTACCGCGGCGGCCACCGCGTGCTTCACGATGTCAGCCTGCACGTCTCGCCGGGAGAGACGATCGCGCTGGTGGGCGAGACCGGCGCCGGCAAGTCGACCGTCGCCCGACTCATCGCCCGCTTGTACGACCCGACGGAGGGCGCGGTGCGCATCGACGGCCACGACCTGCGCGATGTCACCGTCACGAGCCTGCGGTCCCAGATCGGTGTCGTGTCCCAGGAACCCTTCCTGTTCGCGGGCACGGTGCGGGACAACGTGGGCTTCGCCCGCCCCGGCGCGACCGACGCCGAGTTGCACGAGGCTCTGCGCGCCGTCGGCATGAGCGAAGTGGTGGAACGCCTCGGCGGCCTCGACGGCATCGTCCACGAGCGGGGGGCCACGCTGTCGGCGGGAGAGCGTCAACTGCTGGCCCTGGCCCGGACGTTTGTCTCCGGGCCCCGCATGCTGGTGCTCGACGAGGCCACCAGCAACCTCGACCTGCGCTCGGAGGCCCAGATCGAGCAGGCGCTCGACATGCTGCTGAGGGGACGAACCGCGGTGATCATCGCCCACCGGCTGGCCACAGCCCGGCGGGCGGACCGGATCGCGGTGGTCGACGCCGGACGGATCGTCGAGATCGGGAGCCACCGTGAACTGGTGGAGGCAGGCGGGCGTTATGCGACGATGTTCGACATGTGGGAGAGCCACGCCGAAGGGTCCCGAGCCTCGCATGGCCGGGACCGGCGTGACGCGACCCCGTGACGACTGGCAAGTGGACACCGGTGCCGCATGCCGGCGACGACGGCGCAGTGTTCTCCCTGCGGGGCGTTCAGCGCACGATCGACGGCGCCCGCCTGCTGCGTGACATCGACTGGGAGGTACGCTCGGCCCAGCGATGGGTGGTGCTGGGTCCGAACGGCTCGGGCAAGACCACCCTCATGCGAATCGCGACGATGTGGGATCACCCCTCGGCCGGTGTCGTCGAGTTGCTCGGCGAGCGTCTGGGGCGGACCGACGTGCGGCGGCTGCGAGCCAGGGTCGGGTTCACCAGCGCGGCAATGGCGGCCATGCTGCGTCCGTCGCTGACCGCGGCGGACGTGGTGATGACGGCCAAGCACGCCGCGCTGGCCCCGTGGTGGCATGCCTACGACTCCGACGACGCCGGCCGGGCTCGGGCCGCCCTGGAGCGCGTCGGCTGCGGAGACCGTCTCGACCAGCGCTTCGGGACGCTGTCCTCCGGCGAGCAGCAGCGGGTGCTGCTGGCTCGAGCCCTGTCGATGGAGCCGGGGGTGATCGTCCTCGACGAACCCAACGCCGGGCTCGACCTGGCCGGTCGCGAGCAGCTGATAGTCACCCTGAGCGGCCTGGCGGCCGACCCGGGGACTCCGCCGCTGGTGCTGGTGACCCACCACGCCGAAGAGATACCGGACGGGTTCACCCACGTGCTGCTGCTGAGAGACGGCGCGGTGCTGGCCTCGGGGCCGATGGACGAGACGCTGACGAGCGCCAACCTCTCGGAGTGCTTCGGGCTCAGCCTCACGCTGGAGCGCCGCCACGGCCGCTGGACCGCCCGGGCGGGGCGGCCGCCGCGATCACGATCTTCATGAGCGACGCCGCACGAGGGCGCCCCCCGATCATCTGCCCGCGCCGGCCTGTCAGCCCAAGCTCGCACTCACTACTTCGGCCAAGGCGGCGACACCCGCCGCTATGTGATCGGGGGGAAGATGGCCGAAGCAGAGACGCATCCGGCTCGCTCCGTAGTCAGGATCGGTGCACCATGCCGATCCCGGGTTGAACTCGACGCCGCGCGCGGCCGCCGGGGCCACTAGGCGGTCCGTGTCGACGCCGTCGGGCAGCGTCACCCATACGAAGATCCCGCCCCGAGGCTCCTCAAAGCTGGCCAGGTCTCCGAAGCTGTACCGCAGGGCGCCGCAGATTGCGTCGCACTTCTGGCTCAGCACCGCGGTGAGCGCGTCGACGTGATCGTCGAAGTGGGCCGCAGCGTACTCCGCCACCGTGATCTGCTCCAGCGCGCCTGATCCTGCGTCGGTCTTGAGCGCCAGCAGCCGGCTCATGACCGGCCAGTCGGCCACGACGTAGCCCAGCCGCAGTGCGGGCGCGAGCGTCTTGGAGAACGATCCGCAGTACACGACCTGGCCGCCTCCCGCGTCCAGCGAGCGGATCGTCGGCGGTCGCTCACCGTCGAAGACCAGGTCGGCGTAGCAGTCGTCCTCGAAGATGGCGACCCCGTGGCGGCGGGCTGCCTCCAGCATCTCGAGTCGGCGCTGTACCGGCATGACCGTGCCCGTGGGGTTCTGAACGGTCGGGATGGTGTAGATGAACTTCGGTCGCTGGCCTCGACGGGCCAGGGACTCCAGCACGTCGTTGAGATGGTCGATGCGCATCCCGTCGGAGTCGAGTTCGACGCCGTGCACATCGGCCTGCAGGGCGGCCAGGCGGCTCAGCGTGCCCGCGTAGGTGGCCTTCTCCACGATCACGGGGTCACCGGGAGCGAGCAGCGCGGCGTTCACCAAGTCGAGGGCCTGCAACGAGCCCGACGTCGCCAGAACCTCCGACGCATCGGTGGACATGTGCGCCCTGCGGGCGAGAGCCTCGGCAATGAACTCCCGCAGCGGCAGGTGGCCCTGGGGGCTTCCTCCCAGGTTGTAGCGAGCCAGGGCCGGACCGTGGCGGGCCAGAGCAGCTGCCGCGGCCTCCGCGAAACCGCCGAACGGCACGCTGGCAGGGTCGTTGTGGCCGCCGACGAAATTGAACGGTGGATCCCCGGCCCATTCGGCCGCGCCGTCGGCGAGCCCCGGCCTCAACAGACCCGTCATGTCGAAGCTCACGGCGGGACGCTAACGGTCGGCCGCGATCCGCTCCCAGTCGGGCGCCAGAGGCCGAGCTTGGGAGGCCGTGGGCCTGATCGCCAGCAGCACGCCCTCGACGACTTCCACTGTCGGCGGCGCGGCCACGATCACGTTGGACGTGCCCCGTCCCTCGGTCGGGCTCAGCGCCTCCTCGACCAGCGGGTACAGCAGACCGGCGGTGGACGCCACCAGCGCGGGCCCGCCGACAGCCAGCAGCGATACGACCTCCCCCACCTCGCCGCGCAGGCGGCGCAGGCCGCGCACCACGGTCACATGGGCCTCCCCTGCCGTGGCCGTCACTTCCAGCGCAGCCCAGCGGGGCGAGGCCAGCACCGCCAGGCTGGCCATCGCCTGGTCGAGCCGCCCTCCGGCGGGCAGCAGCACATGCACCGCCTCGACCTGCCCCAGCGCCGAGGCCATGGCCAGTTCGAGATCGGTGGCGTCCTTGTCGATGGGATGGGCGTCGACCGTCGCGCCGCAGCGCTTGGCCCAATCCAGCGCGGCCTCGCTCGCAGAGTCCAGATCGCCCACCACGGCATCTACGCGCAGTCGCCAGCGGCGGGCCGCGTCGAGCCCGCCGTCAGCGGCGATCACGAGGTCGGGAGCGCCCGTCGCGGGCGCCTCGCCGTGCTGGTCGCCCGCCACCAGCAGTGCCCATGATCGACGCTTCACGAAGTAGCCCGCATGGTCATTGCATACCGGGAATACCGGTCGGCATCACGGAAGATGTGGCGTGGGATCTACGGCCCTGCCGTCGATGCGCAGCTCGAAGTGCAGGTGGGGGCCGGTGGACCAGCCGGTGGAGCCGATCGCGCCGATGCGGTCCCCGCTCTGCACCTGCTGACCCTCCGAGACCTCGATGCGGCTGAGATGGCCGTAGAGCGTGCTGTATCCGAGCCCGTGGTAGATCACGATGGTGTTGCCGAAGCCGCCGCGCTCTCCGGCCAGGATCACCTCGCCCGAGCGGGCCGCCCGAACCCGGTCGCCGGTGTCGCCGCCGAGGTCGATCCCGTTGTGCTGGCGCACCGTCCCGAAGATGGGGTGGACTCGCGGCCCGAATCCTGATGTCTTCTCGCCGTCGGCGGGCCAGGCCACCAGCTCGAAGGGGCCGTGCTCGGCCTCGTGGCGGCGCCGCTCCTCCTCGATGGCGCGGCGGCGCGCCTCCTCCTCCTGGCGGCGCCGCTCCTCCTCCCTGCGCCGGATCTCCTCCTCGATGCGGTTGATCTCCTGCCCCATCTCCTCGTCGGCCTGCTCGATCTCGGCCGAGACAAGGTCCCACTCGTCGATGCGGGACTGGATCTCCAGACGCAACTCCATCGCCGCGGCGCGGGCGTCCTCGAGGTCGGCGAGCCGCTGCTGCTGGGCCTGCCGCTCCTCATCGGCGTCCCCCGCCCGATCGAGGGCCCGCCGGCGCACCACCTCGAGCTGAGCCTCCGCGGTCCGCAGCTCGTCGGTGATCTCCAGCTCGTTGCCGATGGCCAGGTCGAGCAGGAACAGTCGCACCGCGCTCTCGTTGAGGCTGGTCGAGAACTGCTCCACGAAGTCGACGGGCGGCTGCACATAGGCCTGGATGGCCCGCTGTCGCAGGCGCTCCCGGATGGTCTCGATCTCGTCGACGAACCATTCGGCTTCGGCTCGGGCCGCCGCCGCCTCGGCTTCCGCGGCCGCGATGGCCGCCTCGGCCGCAGAGATCCGGGTCTGCTGGAGCTCGACGTAGCCGTCCAGCTCACTGAGCGCGTCGATCAGGGCCTCGTCGTCCGCGATCAGCGCATCGACCTGAGTGGCTACGTCGGCGGCGTCGCGCGCCAGCTGCTCCCGCTGGCGGCGAAGATCGTCGATCCGCCCATCGCTCTGACCCAGGGCGGCGGCCGCCATCAACGCTGCTGCCGACAGGGTCAGCAGCAGCACGCCAGAGAAGCGGCGCAGCCTACGCATAGAGGGGACCGTAATAGAAAAGCAATATTTTCTCAATCTGTCCGCAATGTGGCGGGATGCGATACGTCCCGGAGCGTCTCCCTCGCTCATGGGATCTACAGCTTCTCGGAACCGACGACCCACATGGCGAAGTACTGGGCCCCGCCACCGTAGGCGTGGCCCACCGCCCGGCGGGCGCCGTCCACCTGGTGATCACCAGCCGCGCCCATCACCTGCAATGCCGCCTCGGCGAACCGGATCATCCCGGACGCACCGATCGGGTTGCTGGACAGAACCCCTCCGGAGCAGTTGACCGGCAGGTCGCCCCCATCAAGCTCGGTGGCCCCGGACTCCACCATCCGCCAGCCCTCCCCCATGGAGGCGAAACCCAGGCTCTCCAGCCACATCGGCTCGTACCACGAGAAGGGCACGTACATCTCGACCGCATCGATCTCGTCTCTCCGGTCGACGATGCCGGCCTGCGCGAACACGTCGTCGGCGCACTGCTCGGACGCGGCCGGGGACACCATGTTGCGGCCGCCGTAGCTGTTGCTCTCGGTGCGCATGGCCGTGCCGTGCACCCAGGCGACCGGTCCGGGATGCTGCTCCCCGCCCGCCTCGTCGACAAGAACCATGGCGCAGGCGCCATCGGAGGACGGGCAGGTCTCGGAGTAGCGGATCGGGTCCCAGAGCATCGGCGAGTCGACGACCTGCTCGAAGGTGAGATCGTGCTGATGCAGGTGGGCATAGGGGTTGAGCAGGGCTTGGCGACGGTCCTTGTGGGCCACCATGCAACCGATCAGCTCGGGGGCGCCGGTCATCATCATGTAGCGGCGGATGATGGGCGAGAAGTAGCCGCCCGCCCCGGCGTTGATCGAGGTGGCGAAGGGCTGCGGGAGGGACAGGGCCCACATGGCGTTGGATTCCGACTGCTTCTCCCACCCGATGGTGAGCACGCAGCGGTGGATGCGGCTCTGCACCATCGATGCCGCCACACATCCAGTCGAGCCTCCGACCGAGCCCGCGGTGTGCACTCTCATGATCGGCTTCCCCACCGCGCCGAGAGCCTCGGCCAGGTAGATCTCGGGCATCATCACGCCTTCGAAGAAGTCAGGCGCCTTGCCGATGATCACCGCGTCGATGTCGCTCCAGGTCTTCTCGGCCATCTCCAGCGCCCGGTAGGCGGCCTCCCGCAGTAGCCCGGCCATGGAGGTGTCGCGGCGGGCCGCGGCGTACTTCGTCTGGCCGACGCCGATGACCGCGGTGCGCTCAGCGGCCATGGTCAGTCGCCCTCCAGTACGCAGACCAGGTTCTGCTGGAGGCACGGGCCCGATGTGGCGTGGGCCACGGCCCGGTCTCCGTCGCCCCGCCAGATCCGGGACGCGGCCTCGCCGATGCGGATGAGTCCCGAGGCCATCATGGTGTGCGCGGCGAGCGCGCCGCCCGACGGGTTGATGGCGGTGCTGTCCTCGTCCAAGCCGAGGGCCTCGATCAGCAGGTGCTCGGAGGTGGTGAAGGGGCCGTGCAGTTCGGCCAGGTCGACCTTGTCGCCGGCCGCGGCGGCGTAGTGCGCAGCCAGCCGGGCCGAGGCCGACGAGGTCAGGTCCCGAACACCGAGAGTGTGGGCGTCGCTGCGATGGTCCATGCCCCGGATCCAGGCCGGGCGCTCGCACAGCTCGCGGGCCCGGTCCCCGGCCGCCAGCACCACCGCGCAGCCGCCGTCGGCCTCGGCCGGGAGGTCCGACGGCCGCAGCGGGTCGACCGCGTAGTCCTCGGCCAGGATCTCGGCGACGGACTTGGACTCGGTCCGCACCGCGTGCGGGTTGGAGGCGGCGCTGGCCCGGCTGCGGGCCGCGATCTCGGCCAGGCGATGCTCGCTGACATGGCCTCCCTCCAGCATGAGTCGTGCCGCCAGCGCCTCCACCGCGTACGAGTCGGGCCACAGCGGGCACACGTAGTAGGGGTCCATCTGCGTGGCCAGCACGTCGCGCAGCGAGCCCGGCGAGGACTTGCCGTAGCCGTACACGAAGGCGGTGTCGATGCCGCCGCACTGGATCTTCACCCAGGCCTCGTAGAGGGCCCAGGCACCGTCCTGCTCGACGTGGCTCTCGCTGATGGGGGGCACCGGGCCGGTGCCATCGATGGTCATGACGAACGAGAACGCCTGCCCGGCCAGGAAATCCGAGGAGCCCGAGCAGGTGAACCCCATGTCGGACTGTGTCAAGCCGACGGCCGCCTTGGCCTGCTCCATCAGCGGGACCATGAACTCCACCTCGGACTCGCCGGAGATGGCCGCCTCCTGGCGCTGAGCGAAGGCCACTACGGCGACGTCGATCATGTTGGGTCCGCCTCGATGCGGCCGATCCGCTCGTAGTCAGTGATCACCTCGTCGGGCTCGCCGGTGGGCGCCCAGCCCAGGATGTTGGCTGCGGAGGTCTCGAGTTCCTCGGCGGGCTTCCACACGGCCCGCAATCTCATGCCGATGCGGACCTCCTCCGGCGCGATGTTGATCACCAAGCCCAGGAAGCCCGCCGACGCGCCGTCGAGGACGATCCAGGCGCTGCAGTAGGGAGGCTTCAGATCCGGCCGCCGCTCGATGGGAACCCGGGTGATGTTGAAGGAGTCGACGTAGCCCGTGTCGGGCAGTTCGACGACTTCGCTGATGGCCGTTCCGGCCAGCGGGCTCACGCCCCGAGGCGGAACGAATACCTGGCCGGTGGCCGGGCAGCGCTCCCCGAGGATCCGCTTGTCGGCCATGGCCCGCAGGTATCTCGACAGCGCCCGACCCGGCGTGTACGTGTAGGTCATTCGGATCGGGGTGCACACGCTCTCCACCGGCTCCGCTCCGGCCAGCGCGGGCGGCAGCGTCACCGGCGCGGCCAAGGCGGCCGGCGCGGCCAGCGGGTCGCGGGCCTCAGCCCGATCGACGCTCACGCGGTCTTCCGGGCCCGGACCGGCTCGAAGCCGGCGATGTCGGCAATGTGTCCCTCGCGCTCAGCGCGCCACACGACCCGGACCCTCATGCCGGTCGACATCTCAGCCGCGCTGGCGGCGAACACCGCGTGCAGCATCGGGGTGTCGGCTCCGTCAAGGCGGACCAGGACCCATGCGAACGGGCGGTCGAAGGGCTGCATGGGGCGGGGGTCGCCGTTCCAGGCCCAGGTGAGAACCTCGCCCGTCTGGCCCACTTCCACGAGCTCGGTGAGGGGCTCGGCGGTGAGCGGGTCGTACTCCTGCGGAGGGCACAGCACGGTCCCGTCGGCTCGGCGGATGCCGCAGATCAGGCCCTCGCGGAGCCCGGTCAGGAAAGCGCCGATCACCGGACCGGTGGAGCGGGTGAACGGATACTCGAGTACGAGCGGGGCCTGCAGGACTTCGGATGACACCGCCCTCGATGTTACGTGCGGCTAGCTGCTCCCCGGCGTATACCGCCGGCCGATGTGCTCAAGCACCCAGCAGAAGCAGTAGGCCGATGACGGTGTAGGCGATCATCACGGCCAGCATCGGGTACTGAGAACGCATCGCCAGCCGGCGGGGCCAGCGCTCCACAGCCTGGTCGTGGGCCACCGCCACGGCCAGCACGTGGCCCACGGCGATGGCCGCGGTCTGCGTCCAGGCGATGGTGTCGGTGGAGATCGCGGTGTAGTCCACCAGGTAGGTGGCCGTGCCGAAGAGATCCCATCCCCGGCCGAAGGGGTCGGAGAGGTGGGCGATGATCTGCTGGCCCTCCAGTAGCAGGTAGCTGAAGTAGTGGGCGATGGTGTAGGCCGCCACGATGGGCATCAGGGAGGGTGCGAACGCCTCGGCCAGTTCCCTCTCGGTGTCGCCGGTCATGGCGGCCATGACCGCGATGGCGGCCCGGTAGAGCACGAGTACCGCGAAGATCACGAACGCCAGGCCCACGGTGTTGACCGCGGTCAGCTCCCAGCCGGTGCGTTCGGCGGCCACGTCGAGCCACACCGAACTGCGGCTGAAGCCGTCGAAGGTGGTCGAGCCGAGGACCACGAGGATGAACGCCACCGAGCCCCGCTTGATCGGCAGCACGGCCAGGCCGGCCAGCGGCGCTCGCAGTCGTAGGGCGCCGCCGTCGCGCTGCAGCGGCGCAATGGCCGACAGCTTGGTGAACAGCACGCCGAACGCCTCGGCGTCGCGCAGCCACCCTCTGCCGAAGACGGCTGCTCCGGCCAGCAACGCGACCGTATAGGCGGCCAGGTACATACCCAGGACCCGGATGTCGGTGTTGTCGTGGAAGGCGAGCTCGAGCCATAGGAAGCCGAACATGGCGGCAACCGCCCACCACTGGTTGCCCGCGCCCCGGTCGGCGTCGGCTTCGGGCCGGCCGCGGAGGCGGGCCCACAGCCGGGCCGAGCCGTCGGCGAGGGTCCTGAACGGGTTCAGGTGCGACCACACGTCGCCCACCAGCACCGACACGGCCTGGAGCCCGACCCAGAAGATGATGTAGACCGCAACCGGTGCGATGTTCACCGACGGGTTGGTGTTGCCGGCCAACCCAGCATAGAGCAGCACACCCAGCGCCAGCAGGCCGACGGCTCCTACCAGCCGCGCCTGCGCCCGGCAGGCAAGTTGGAACGGCCCGGGGAGGATCCGCCCGGCTGCGGCGGCCCGGAACTTCGGCGTGTTCCAGAACATGCCGAGGGCCACGAACGAGGCGGCGACCGCAAACGAAGCGGACGATGCGAGCTGCCACACCGGGACGGGCAGGTCCAGGCGGCCGCCCACGCCGTGAGCTCCGGCGGGGTCGGCCGTCGTCCACAGCGCCGCGGCGGCCAGCGCTCCCACCGTCGGGATCCGGCGCAGGGGCCGGCGCAGGATCCACTCGAGGGGGCAGCAATCGCCTCGTGATGCAGCGTCGAGTTTCCCGCTCCTGTTCGCTGCGCTCAAGGGCCGCTCGGGCCACGGCCTCACTCGGCGCCTTGCGAGATCTCCGCGAGTTTGTGAGTCGCCCGCTCGGCCTCTGGGCAGTCTCATGGCAGGAACGGCTCCGGGTCCGTGGCCGTTCCGTCGATCCGGGCCTCGAAGTGCAGGTGCGGGCCGGTGGTTCTTCCGGTGGTTCCCATCGCTCCCAGGAGCTGGCGGGCGGCAACCTCGTCGTCGGGTCCGACAGCCATGGAGTCGAGGTGGGCGTAGACGGTGGAGAGGCCGGCGCCGTGGTACACGACCACAGTGTTGCCGTAGAAGGGGCAGGATTGCGCCGACAGGACCTCGCCGTCCAGCACCGCGACCACTGGATCGCCGGTGTCGCCCCTGATGTCGACGCCGTTGTGCTGGGACCAGAAGCCGGTCACCGGATGGACTCGCATCCCGAAGCCCGAGCGGATCTCTCCGTCGGCGGGCAGGTGCTCCATGGGCAGGAAGGAGTCGATGGCCAGGTCGGCCCGCTGTGATGCGGCCCGCTCCCGCATGTCGGCCTCGACCCGGCGGAGCCCGTCGGCGATCAGCCTGACGTCGTTGCTCGTCTCCTCGCTGACTTCGAGCTCCTCCAGGTCGTCGTCCATGCTGCGGTACAGCAGGTAGATGCGCATCTCGCTGCCACCGAGGCGGTCGGCGACGACCTGCTCGAGGATCTTCTCCAGCGGCTGCGGGCAAGGGACTTGCATGCCGGGGTGCAGCACCGCAGTGTCCGACACCGGGGAGGCCGACGGCAGGGGCAGGTCGCACCAGCCGCGGGAGTCCTCTTGCCAGGTGCCGCCCAGCCCGTCGCAGGCCTCCTGGGGCGACAGCGGCGCGGCCTGCTCCTGACGTTCGGCCAGCTCGATCGCGGCCGCGATGGCCGCCGCGTCCACGGCTTCCTCCGGCGGTGGGGCAGCCGGTTCAGCCGGCACGGCGGTGGTGGCGGGCTCGACCGGAGCCTCGGGGTCGACTTCCTCGACGAAGGATCCCTGTGAGCCGGTCAGCAGGCCCGGGGTCTCCCGGATCAGGAACGAGGCCGCAGCCAGCACGGCAACAAGCGCGACGACGAATACGAGGAGACCTCGCCATTCACCCACGATCCGGCCCGCTAGCGCAGCGGCGGCTGTCCGGCATCACGGCTCTGTGACTGCACCGGTGGGCGATACTGGACTCGAACCAGTGACCTCTGCCGTGTGAAGGCAGCGCTCTAGCCATCTGAGCTAATCGCCCATCGCCACGGTGAGGTCAAGAAACCGAGCTGCGCGCCGAGATCGACAGGCTGCGCGCCGAGGTGTCCGCGAACGGTCGGCGCCTGGCGCGCATCGAGGGCTTCCTCGGGATCGGAACCCCGGAGGCCCTCCCCGAATCGAGTCCCCCATGACTGCCCAGCCCGCCACAGAACCGGACGGCTGATGGGGACGTTCGCGGTAGCTCTGGGTGTCGGTGATCCGCAGGGTCGCCGCTACGAAGAGGTGGAGGCCATGGTCGATTCGGGGGCGGCTGACACAGTGCTGCCGGCCTCGATCCTCGAGGATCTGGGGGTTGAGCCGCACGAGGACCGGGGATTCGTTCTCGCCGACGGCGGCCGCCTGGAGCGGGGCTTCGGCAGAACCTGGCTGAGTCTCGACGGAAGGCAGGAGGTGTCGCCGGTCGTGTTCTGGGACGAGGACTCGCTGCCGCTTCTCGGGGCTGTGACCCTGGAGATCTTCGGTCTGTGCATCGACCCGGTGAACGGGCGCCTGACAAGCGTCGAAGCGTTCATGCTGGCAGCCGACGCCTCGGACTGATGCAGCCCGTCACGAGCCGAAGCTGCGAGTGAGGCGTGCCGGTTCGTGTCGAACATCGACCGGGCAGGGCGAGTCAGCCCG
>JAGWAO010000009.1:65460-78006 GCA_021296315.1 Acidimicrobiia bacterium
TGAGGCGTGCCGGTTCGTGTCGAACATCGACCGGGCAGGGCGAGTCAGCCCGTCACGAGCCGAAGCTGCGAGTGAGGCGGGTCCTCCGGGCCGTCCGGCGGGTTGGGCGGTCGCGGAGATCCTCGGCGGGCCAGCGCCGACGCCCGAGGCATCCGGGGACTAGCGTCCATTGGAGACCCTGCCCGGGGTGAGGGCGCCGGTATTGGTCCGGCTCGCGACGACGTCTGCTCTCGGCGCCGGGGAGTGTGGATCGGCCGGCCCTCGGTGGCGTGTGCCGGTCCGTGGCGGATGCGGTCGGGCGGTGCGATGGTGCGGAGGCCCCGCCCGTCAGGAACCACCTTCCAGCCGTGGTGATGGACCTTCTGGTGGCATTGCCAGCACAGCGGGATCATGTTGGTGATGTCGGTGGCTCCACCCTGGGAAACCGGCCTGATGTGATGGGCCTGGCACAGAAGGGGCGGCGCGCCGCAGCCCGCGCATCCGCCGTACTTGGCGATGAGGGCCCTGAACTGGGCCTCGGTCGCGATGGTCTTGCTGTGGCCGTGCCATAGCGGAACGCCTTTGTCGCTGAACACGATCCCGGTGATCGTGGCGTTGCACATGTGCTCATCGAGCACGCTCTGAGGGATCGTTTCGCCGCCGGCGATCTCTGCGAAGTCCCGGATGCCTTCGGGGCTGAGATGCTGCACGATGGTGATGTCGGCGCGGCGGGCAGAGCGTCGGCCGGAGCCGCTGTCAGCGCGGCCGGCAGTCAGTTCCTCCAGGGCGTCGGCCATGCGCTGGTGACGGGTCCGACGCTCGTCCTCGGGGAGCTTCAGGTCCTCTCGGCGCAGTTGCTCGGCTTGCTCGTGCAGGCGCTTGCGCAGCTTCGCGCCCGCGACGGGATCGAACTCGCCGCGCAGATGCACCATGCCGTCGTCGCCGCCCCAGACGCTCAAGCGACGCCGCCGCCGCAGCCGCTTCCATGCAGCCTCGCCTCCGTCATCCTGGCGCTGCGCAACCCAGCGACTCGCTTCCTTGGAGAACTGATCCGGAGCCAGCGACGCGGCCTTGGCCAACAGTTCTGAATCCTCCGTGACCACCTCGGGGCTGGTCCTGTCCGAGGCATCGGCCAGGGCTCTCGCGTTGGCGAAGGACACCTGGCCGCTCTCGACGGCCCGCTGTACGTCGGGCAGGGCTTGGAGCCTCTGAGCCGTCTTGACCTGCCCGGCGGCCTCCCGCCGGGACAGTCCCGCGGCCTGGGCCAGCACTCCTGCACCTCCGTCGCCGTGGCGCTCACGGGCGGCCAAGTCCCCGGCCGCGTGAGTCTGGCAGGCGTCGAGCTTGGCCCGGATGGACTTGAACGCCTCAAGCCCCATGCGCAGTTCCCCAGTCGAGGCATCACCGGACTTGCACAGCGCGAGCACATCATCAAGTGCCGTCTCGGCCCGCTGAATCACCTTCCTCATCATGAGGAACATTGTGCCACACTCCTGTGACATTATCAAGCATTTACAATGATGTAGAGCTTTTTACAGTAAACTCAGGGGGTTGAACATGCCAACGCAGGGGATGATCATCTCGCGGCGCGCCGAAGTGCGCGTTCCACCCCGCCAGTGGTCCTCACGCCCGTTAGGCCACGTCGGGGGCGATGGGGTTCAGGGCCAGCAGGTCCTCGAGCACGGCGAGGGTCTCCAGCACGGCCAGATCGTCGAGTTGGTGGCCCACGACCTGCAGACCGATCGGCACGGCCTCGGTGCTGATTCCGCAGCACACCGTGCCGGCTGGACGCCGGGCCAGGTTGGCCAGGGGCGTGAACCGGAACCAGTTGGGGGTCTCGGTGCCATCGACGGTGCCGTGCCCGGCCGGGGCGGGAGCCTGACCCGCCAGGGTGGGCATCAGCAGCACGTCGTAACCGTCCATCATCTCCGCCAGCGCGATGGACAGCTCGCCGGCCTGCTGGCGGGCCTCATACAGCGACTCTGGCGTGGCCCTCCCCGATACGTATACGTCCTCCAGCATCACAGCGAGGACATCGGTCACGTTGTCCCACTCGTCGGTGCCGTACAGGGGGCGGAACGCAGGGCCTATCAGCCCCCCGAAGAACAGCTGCAGGAAGGCCCCCGGCACTGCGCTGATCTCTGTCCGCGCCTCCACGACCTCGACGCCCTCGGCCGCCAGGCGGTCCACCGCGGCCTCGCACGCCGAGGCGATCTCGGAGTCGACCGGTCCGCCGTCGATCGACGGCGCCCACAGCACCCGGGCCGGCACCCGCGGGGTGTCCAGCGCCGCCCGCCACGACACCTCCGGCTTGGGCAGGCTGCGCAGATCAGCCGGATGGGGCCCGACCATGGCGTCGAGGCACAGGGGGCGGGCCATCGGGCCCACGCACGACAGGTCGATCAGGCCCGACGGCGGTGGGCCGCTCGGCACCCGGCCGTGGCTGGTCTTGATGCCCGACAGTCCGCATATCGCCGACGGGATGCGGATCGAGCCGCCTCCGTCGGAGCCGGTGCCCACCGGGACCATCCCCGACGCGATGGCTGAGCCCGTACCGCCCGAGGACCCGCCCGGTGAGCGCTCCGGGTTCCAGGGATTGAGCGTGGGACCGAACCTGGGGTTGTAGGTGTCGCCCATGCAGCCGTGCTCGGGCGTGTTGGTCTTGCCCACGATCACACAGCCCGCGGCCCGCATCCGGGCCACCTCGGTGCAGTCGGAGGTGGCCGGCGGGTCGTTGCGGGTGTACATGGCGCCCCGGGAGGTGTGGAAACCTGCCGCGTTCACCAGGTCCTTCACGCCGACCGGGATTCCCGCCAGCGGACCGACCTCGTCGCCGGCATCGAGGCGCTCGTCGATGGCCGCGGCCTGGGCCCGGGCACCGTCGGCGTCGAGCGCGACGAAGGCGTTCAGCACGGGATTCAGGGCCTCGATGCGCTCCAGCGCGTGCTCGGTGACCGCGGCGGCGGTGAGGGTGCGGTCCCGCACCATGGTCGCGAGGGCCTCCACGGTCACGGTGCGGAAATCGGGTACGTCCACTGCCGACTAGGCCGTCGCCCGGTCGCTCGTCAGCGGTCATGATCGCAGAACGGGTAGCCAAAGCGGTCGAGCATCAAGTCGTCGAAGATCTCCGACGCCGGGAACGGGGGGTCTGCCGCCCTCTCGTACGCGTCCATCAGGTGGCACCGTCGAGCGTTGGCTTCGCCGGCCGCGTCGCCGCTCATTGTCTCTGCCAGCACTTGCCTTGTGATCGACGTCACGGGATTGCGAGTCTGCGACACGGCAACCGTCCAATTCGAATACAGCGTAAGGACCATCCCGGCGGCGACGAGGACGCCGGTGGCCGACAGCACGATCCGACGCGCGCCCCTGGAGGCGACTGCGCCGACGACGGTGGCGCACGCGGCGAACAGCAGAAACGACCAGCCCACTTGGACCATCAGGGTCTCGCGCCACGCCTCGCCGACCGGAGGGCGGTCCTGTTGCAGCCATCTCGAGAAGCTGGCCAGCAGCGCGGGCAGCACTGCCATGGTGGCCCCAACCAGAGCCACTCCGCCCGCCAGCCGCAGCCAGGCGGGCGAGCCGTCCGAACTCCATGCGGTGCCGCGACCGTCGATGCCCACGGCGCGACACGCCCGGGTCGACACCACCACCGCCACCGCGACGACCGCGATCGCGAGGAGGGCCAGCAGCGAATTCGACGCGAGATCGAGGGCATCGAGCTGACCGCCGGGGTTGAAGCGATCAGCGACGTAACGCCATCCCGCCGGCGGCGCGCCGCTGATCACGCGGGCCGGCAGCAGCACGAGGACCTCGCTCGATGGTTCGATGTCGCTCCGGTCGTAGCAGGCCCTCTGACTGCATCGGCTAGCGATCTCCAGGCGCGTCGGGACGAAGACCGCCAAGAACCCCAGCAGGAGGTACGACCATCGTTTCACCGCGGCCGTTCTCACGAGCTCCCGCGGCCGCATGTGCGAGGCCACAGCCCGGCTTGCGATGAAGGCCGCGGCTACACCGGGAGCCACGTACACAAGGTCGTAGACCATGGCCGCGGCTGCGCCGAGGAGGCCCACCGCGACACGCTCAATCGGGAGCAGCGGCCTGATCTGCATGTCGAAGTCGCGAGCCACGGCCAATGCGATGGCCAGGACAAGCACCGCGGCGCCAATGAACAGGAACGGAAACAGCACGATCGGGCTTCCGCTGCCGCCGGCTACGAGCACCGCCGCAAACGCCATCGGGTAGACGAGAAGTGCGGGCGACCGCCGATCCGCGCCGGCCGAGCGCATCAGCGCCCACACGATCTGAGTGGCGACGAAGGCCAGGACCGACAACAGCGCGAGCCGGACGAGCCCCTGCACCGCGTGCGGGGCCAGGCTCGTGGCCTCCGCGGTCTCGTACACCGCGGAGTAGTAGAGGTTCTCCAAGAATCGGCCGATCGGCCGAAAGTTCCCGCGGCTCAGGAAATGGTCTGTCACCTCGTAAGAGTCGTGGGCGGCTCGCAGCGGGTTGGCACGTATCTCATAAGCGGTACGAGCAACCAGCTTGATCTCGTCGTACTGGAGTGAAGATCCCGCGAGCGGCGCGGTCACGAACAGTGCGGGAGCCACGACGTACCACGCCGAGCCCACGACGCGACGAACGGCTGCCACGGGCTGCGATCCTACCCAAGAGGCCGATTCAGGGCCTCTGAGGGTGGTCCCGAGCGGCCACTCGCGACCGTTCAGGGCTAGGGGCAAGGTGCTGGACCAAGCGTTCGAGGCCGGCGACTCGTGATCCCTTGACCAACACGGCGTCGTCGGCGTCCAAGCCGCCGAGATCGGACAGGGCGGCCTCAATGACCGTGCTCTCGCCCGACGAGTAGCCCGGCGCGTCCACGGAGACGATCTGGACACCGAGCCGCGCCGCCAGCGAGCCGATGGCGGCATGCTCCGCGGCTTCGAAGTCGCCCAGTTCGGCCATGGTGCCCAGCACTGCGATCCTGCGCTGCGCCGGGAGCGCGGCCAGGGAGTGCAGGGCGGCCCGCATCGACAGCGGGTTGGCGTTGTAGGTGTCGTTGAGCAGGCGGGCACCTCCGGTGGCACGGAGGACCTCCATGCGCAGCGGCGACAGAGTCGGCTCGGCCAGTCCCGCGGCCACATCCTCCAGCGACACTCCGAACTCGATTGCCACCGCGGCCGCGGCCAGGGCGTTGTCGACCGATTGCGCTCCCCGGGCGCCCAACCGGACCGGAGCCTCGCCACCGGGGCTTCGCAGCACGAAGCGGGGCACCAGATCGTCATCGACGATCAGATCCCGGGCCTGCACCTCGCCGCCCTCGCCGAATGTGACCACCCGGGCACCGGAGCCCTCCGCCATGGACAGCACCTCGGGCACGCCCGCGTTGAGGAAGGCCACTCCCCCGTCGGCGGCCGCGGGAAGCGCCTCGACCAGCTCCCGCTTGGCCGACACCACCGCGGCCAGCGATCCCAGCTCGCTGGTGTGCGACAGCCCCACCGTGGTGACCACGCCCATGGTCGGCCGGGCTGTGCGGCACAGCTCGGCGATGTGTCCCGCACCTCTCGAGCCCATCTCGACCACGAGCGCTTCGGCATCGGCAGGGGCCGTCAGCAAGGTGATCGGCACGCCGATCTCGTTGTTGAACGACCGGGTGCTGGCCCATACCCGCCGGCCCCGTCCCAGCACCGCCGCCAGCAGGTCCTTCGTGGTGGTCTTGCCCACCGATCCGGTGATGCCCACCACCGGCACCGCCCCGAGCCGGGCGCGGGCCTCGCGGGCGAGCGCGGTGAGCGCGGCCATCGTGTCGTCCACCTCCACCGCGGCAGCGTCGACTCCGGCCACGCCCCGGGCGGTGAGATAGGCCGAAGCGCCGGCCGCGACCGCGTCGGCGATGAAATCGTGCCCGTCGCGCTCGGCTACCAGCGGGACGAACAGCATCCCCGGCTGCACGTCGCGGCTGTCCTGGGTGACGCCGTCGACTGTGGTGGCCCGGTCGCCGCGCACCTGGCCCCCGGTGGCTGCCGCGATCTCGTCCAAGCTCCAGCGCACGGCGCGAGTGTGGCACGCGCCCAGCGCCCAATCGCGTTACGCCCGTCACCAGCGGCGAACTGGCAGCACTACGCACGTATACCGTGCAAAACGCTGCCAATTCCGCGCCGGGCGCGGGCATTAACCGCGAACTGGCAGCACAATGCACGCACACCGTGCAAGACGCTGCCAATTCCCCGATCCGCGGGGACACCGACACGTACTGGCAGCGCAAGACCTCCAAAGGGGCGCCTACCGCTGCCAATTCGGCGTTCGGCGCTAGCGTCGCCGGGGTGGAGGACCGCAGAATACGGCTGGTCGTGCTGTTCGGGGGACGCTCGGCCGAACACGACGTGTCATGCGTGTCGGCCCGCCACGTGGTGGCTGCCGCCGATCCCGAGAAGTACGCCGTCGAACCGGTGGGCATCACCCGGGAGGGGCGCTGGGTGCAGGCCGCGGAGGCTCTCAAGGCTCTGGGGGGCAGTGCAGGAGTTCTGCTTGAGCGGCTCAGCGCCGTCGGTCCCAAGATCGAGCCCCTGCAGGCGCTGTCAGGCGACAGCAGCCTTCGACGAGCCGGTCCCACCGTGGTGCTGCCGATACTGCACGGCCCGATGGGCGAGGACGGGACGGTGCAGGGACTGCTGGAGCTGGCCCGCGTTCCCTACGCCGGTGCAGGGGTCCTGGCCTCCGCGCTGTGCATGGACAAGACCGCAGCCAACACGATGCTGGCCGCGGCGGGCATCGCCCACACCCGCTGGCATAGCCTCACGCTCGACGATCCGGCCGCGAGCGACTCCGAGCTGGCTGCAAGGGTCGAGGCCATCGTCACCGATCTGGGCCTGCCCGTGTTCGTGAAACCGGCGAGCATGGGATCCTCGGTCGGCATCACCAGGGCGGCCACCCGCCAGGCCGTGGCCGACGGCCTGCGCCTGGCGTGCCGCTACGACCGCTCCATCGTCGTGGAGGAGGAGTCCAGGGCCCGAGAGATCGAGGTGGCCGTCCTCGGCAACGACGAGCCCGAGGCCAGCCTCCCCGGCGAGATCATCCCGGGCGCGGAGTTCTACGACTACGCGGACAAGTACGAGGACGGCGCCGAGCTGCTGATCCCCGCTCCTATGAACGCCGACGAGACCGCCGCATGCCAGAGCCTCGCCATCGACGCCTACCGGGCCCTGCGGGTGGAGGGTCTGGCCCGCGTCGACTTTCTGTACGAGGACGGGCGCGACGGCCGCGGCGACCGGGGCTGGCTGGTGAGCGAGCTCAACACGATGCCGGGCTTCACACCCATATCGATGTATCCGAAGCTGTGGGCCGCCAGCGGGCTCCCCTACCCCCAGCTCATCGACCGGCTCGTGGACCTGGCCCTGGAGCGCCACTCCCGGCGGGAGCAGCACACCCGCACCGACCCGGGAGCCGCACCGGATCAGGGGCCATCGTGAGCCTCCGGCTCCCGCGGGCACTAGAACTAACGGCGTGATCGCCGAGTCCCTCGCCGGAACGCGCATCGCTATCACCGGGGCCACGGGGTTCCTGGGGACCGCTCTCACCGAGCGGCTGTTGCGCTGCGTTCCCGACTGCGAGCTGGTGCTGGTGGTGCGCCCGGGCCGCCGGGGCGCGGCCCAGCGAGTGCAGCGCGACGTGCTTCGCAACGACGCCTTCGACCATCTTCGCCGTCAGGCCGCCAACGACTCCAGCGGCGAGAGCTACGACGAGATGACCGCCCGCAGGGTCACCGCGGTGGCCGGCGACGTCGGTGTCGACAGGCTCGGCCTCGACGACGAGGGCCGCGCCGCTCTGGCCGGCTGCGACATCGTGATCCACTCGGCGGCCACCGTGAACTTCGACTCGGCCCTCGACCACGCGGTGGAGGTCAACCTGCTCGGGCCGAGCCGCGTGGCCACGGTCCTGGCCGAAGCCGGATCGGCGGCCCACATGATCGCGGTGTCGACCTGCTACGTGGCCGGCAGCCGCCGGGGCGCCGCCCCTGAGGAGCTGGTGGACGACTCGCCGTTCTTCACCGAGGTCGACTGGCGCGACGAGGTGGCCAGCGCCCGCCGAGCCCGCCGTGACGCCGAGCAGGCCAGCCGCAGTCCCGATCGCCTGGCTGCGCTGTCGACCCAGGCCCGCCGGGAGCTCGGCGCCGCCGGCATCCCCGCCCTGTCCGAGAAGGTGGAGAGCCTGCGGCGCCGCTGGGTCGACGACCAGATGACCCGGGCGGGCCGGGCCCGGGCATCGAGCCTCGGCTTCCCCGACGCCTACGCCTTCACCAAGGCCCTCGGCGAGCGCGCCCTCGCCGAGACCCGCGGCGACATTGCGGTGAGCATTGTGCGGCCCTCGATCATCGAGTCGGCCCTGGCCGAGCCCTACCCGGGATGGATCCGGGGATTCCGCATGGCCGAGCCGGTGATCGCCGCCTACGCCCGGGGACTGCTCAAGGAGTTCCCCGGCGTGCCCGAGGGCATCGTCGACGTGATCCCGGTCGACCTGGTGGTGGCGACCATCCTGGCCGTGGCCGCGAGGGGCCCGGTCGATCCCAGCCCCGACGTCGTCCAGGTGGCCAGCGGCGCCATGAACCCGCTCAAGTACGGCCAACTATTCGACCTGGTGAGCGGCTGGTTCACCGAGCACCCCGTCTACGACGAGCACAACCAGCCGATCCCGGTTCCCCGGTGGTCCTTTCCCGGCCGGGGAAGGGTGGCCAGGCAGCTCCAGCGAGCCCAGCGCTCGCTCGAGACCGCCGACCGGGTGCTGTCGGCCCTGCCGCTGCGAGGGCGCCACGCCCTGATGAGCGCCAGCCTCGAGGAGCGCCGCCAGCAGCTCGGGAGAGCAAACGAGTATGTGGAGCTGTACGGCGCCTACGCGGAGTGTGAGGCGATCTACCAGCTCGACCGGCTCATGGAGCTGTGGCAATCGCTCGACGACGATGACCAAGCCGAGTTCTGCTTCGACCCGTCCGTCATCGACTGGACCCACTACGTGCAGCAGGTTCACCTGCCGTCGATGGTGGAGCAGGCCCGACTGAAGATGGCGCCCGGCACCAGCTCGAGCCGCAGCCATTCGCGATCGACCCGCTTGCGCCGCCAGGTGCTGGCCCCCGAGCGCCACCTGGCCGTGTTCGACCTGGAGAACACGCTGATCGCGTCGAACGTGGTGGCCAGCTACGCGTGGCTCGCCTCCCGGGAACTCGACGACCTGGACCGCATCCGCTTCGTGGCCCGTACGCTCAGCGAGGCGCCCCGTCTGCTGGCCCTGGACCGCCGGGACCGCAGCGACTTCCTGCGCTACTTCTACCGGCGCTTCGATGGCGCGCCCGTGGACCGCATCGACGCGGACTGCACCGAGATGCTCAGCGACCTCCTCATCACCAAGTCGTTCCCCCAGGGCATCCGCCGCGTCCGCGAGCACCGCCGGGCCGGGCACATGACCCTGCTCATCACCGGCGCCCTCGACTTCGTGATCGCGCCGCTGCATCCCTTGTTCGATCACATAATCGCGGCTGAGATGGGGTCGAGCGGCGGTGTCTACGACGGCCGGCTCACCGCGGTGCCCCCCACCGGCGAGGCCCGCTACCAGACGCTGGTCGACTTCACGGAACTCCACGGCCTCGACCTACGAGAGTCGGTGGCCTACGCCGACAGTACCTCCGATCTGCCCATGCTGGAAGCGGTCGGCTTCCCGGTGGCGGTGAATCCCGAGACCAAGCTGGCCGCGCTGGCCCGGCGCCGGGGTTGGCTGATCGAGCACTGGTCCACCAGCGCAGGCGCTCCCGCCAAGCTGCTGCCGCTGGCGCCGAGGGGCCACCGCAGGGCGCGCCGGCCAGAACTGGTGAGGTCCGCCTGATGGCTGCGGGGGCACGGGGTATGCGACTCTTGGGAGGGGTGGCCTGATGGCCGTCGAGCACCGCAAAGCGCCCAGGCCCGGACTGGTCATGGACGTCGACCGCTCGACGCCGCCGATCCTGTTCCACCACGGTGAGGGCTTCCGCCTGGAGAGGCTGCCCCCGGGCCGCAGCCGGATCATCTACCCGGCCGAGCCCCTTGCCGGCCTGCCCGACCCTGAGGCGGCCATCCGCGACGCCCTGTTGAACCCGCTCGACTCCGATCCGCTGCCGTCGCTCCTGCGGCCGGGCATGAAGCTGACCATCGCCTTCGACGACATCTCGCTGCCGCTGCCGCCCATGCGGCGCCCCGACATCCGCCAGCGGGTGATCGAGCAGGTCCTCGACATGGCGGCCGCGGCAGGGGTGGACGACGTGCACCTCATCGCGGCGCTGGCCCTGCACCGCCGGATGACCGATGACGAGTTGCGCCATGCGCTGGGCGAGCGGGTGTTCGACGCCTTCGCCCCGCAAGGCGCGCTCTACAACCACGACGCCGAGGATCCCGACGGCATGGTGGAGCTGGGCCGCACCGCCCACGACGAGCTGGTCACCATGAACCGGCGGGCGGCCGAGAGCGACCTGCTGGTGTACGTGAACATCAACCTGGTGGCCATGGACGGAGGCTGGAAGTCCACCGCCACCGGTCTGGCCGACTACTGGTCGCTGCGCCACCACCACAACGTCGGAACCATGCTGAACTCCCGGTCGTTCATGGACCGGCCCCGCTCCGAGCTGCACCACTCCAACTGGCGCCAGGGCGAGGTGATCAAGGCCAGCGGTCCGCCCATCTTCCAGATCGAGACGACCGTCAACAACAACACCTTCGGCTACGACGGCCCCCTGTCCGTGCTGCAGAAGCGCGAGTGGGAGTGGAGCGCCAGGGACCGGGCCTCGTTCATGGCCATGCACACCGGGCTGAGGGCGCTGCCGCCCGCGGCCTGCCGGGGCGTGTTCAACCGGTGGCTGGCGCCCTACGAGATGACCTCGGTGCAGGCCGGCGCGGTGGAGCCCGTCCACGAGAGCACCACCGCCAACGTGCTGGCCCAGCACCTGGTGCCGGTGCAGGGCCAGACCGACGTGCTCACCATGGGGCTGCCCTACATCTGCCCCTACAACGTCAACTCGGTGATGAACCCGATCCTGGTGATGTGCCTGGGCCTGGGCTACTTCTTCAACCTGTACCGGGGCATGCCGCTGGTGCGCGAGGGCGGCGTGGTCATCATGAGCCACCCGACCCGCTGGGAGTTCCACCCGGTGCACCACCCCAGCTACATCGACTTCTTCGAGCAGCTGCTGGCCGAGACCACCGACCCGGCCGAGCTGGAGGCCAAGTACGAGGCCCAGTTCGCCACCGACGAGTGGTACGTTCACCTCTACCGCACCAGCTACGCCTACCACGGGGTGCATCCCTTCTACATGTGGTACTGGGGGGCGCACGCCCTGCAGTGGCTGGGCCGGGTGATCGTGGTGGGCGGCGACCCGAAGGCGGTGCGGCGGATGGGCTTCCAGCCCGCTTCCACCCTGTCGGACGCCCTGGAGATGGCTGGCGACGTGGTGGGGCCGTCGCCCACGATCACCCACGTGCACAACCCGCCCATCTTGATGGCGGACATGGAATGACCGCCGTGGCTGAAGCGACACTCGATGGCGGACGTGGAATGACCGGTATGGCGCGGTAGTGGGGATCGGGCACGACCTTGGCTTAGTGCAGTTGCGGCGCCGCCTGCCGTCGCCGACCCGTGCTCTGAGAGCCCGCTCGTTCCCGCTGCGGGCACCCACTATTCCCGGCGGTGTGGAGCCGCCCGAGGTGCCGGGACGTACCGGCGTCGACTACGACACGGACTGGGCCCGCCGCTGGCCGGCCCGCATGTGCCGGGCCGCCATCGTCGAGGGTCCGATGCGGGCCATGGTGCAGGTGTTGGCCTCGCCCCGACGCGCCAGCACCGACCGGCTGGCCGATCTGGAAGGCCCAGCGGTCTTCGCCTCCAACCACCACAGCCACCTCGACACTCCGCTGCTGCTCACGTCGATTCCCGAACCGTGGCGGCATCGAGTCGTGGTGGGTGCCGCCTCCGACTACTTCTTCGGATCCCGTGTCGCCGGCACGGTTGCCGCCTTGACGTCGGGCGCCATCCCCATCGAGCGCGCCCGTGTGGGCCGCCGTTCGGCGGACCTGGCCGCCGGACTCATTGACGACGGCTGGAGCCTGCTGATCTACCCGGAGGGTGGCCGCAGTCCCGACGGCTGGGGGCAGAAATTCCGCGGTGGCGCCGCCTATCTCTCGCTCCGCTGCAACGTGCCGGTAGTGCCCATCCACGTGGGCGGCACCGGCAGCATCCTGCGCAAGGGCCGGACGATGCCCCGGCCCGCGGCGACGACGGTGACTTTCGGAACACCGATCAGGCCAGCGGCCGGCGAGAAGGCTCCCCGATTCGCGGCCCGGATCGAGCAGGCAGTCACCGCTCTGGCCGACGAGGCCAGCACCGACTGGTACTCGGCCCGCAAGCGCGCCCACGCCGGCGCCAGCAGCACCCTCACCGGCCCGGACGTGGGAGTCTGGCGCCGCCAGTGGGCCCTCGGCGGCCGCCGACGCCCCCCGTCGACCCGCGCCCGCCGCTGGCCCGATCTGTAGCAACCGGGCGAGTCGGGACAGCTTGCGGCAT
>JAGWAO010000010.1:0-3598 GCA_021296315.1 Acidimicrobiia bacterium
TGGTCGTGTAGGCCGAGATGTTGGGCTGCCCGAAGGTCTCCACCGAGGTTCCCCACGCGAACGCGGTGCCGGGGAAGTCGGGTGCGATCGCCTCGAGCAGGCCGCCGTACTGGGAGCCGTGGGCGATGACCAGGTCGTAGCCCTCCTCGGCGTAGTTGCGCAGCGCCACTCCGGCGTCCTCCACGATGAAGGTGCCCGGCGTGATGGCGACCTCGCTCAGCAGCCCGGCGTCCTCCATGCGGTGCAGGGCGTCGACGATGGACTGGCTGAAGGCCAGGTCGTTCTCGGCGCTCGGCGTCACCACCGCGGCCCGCAGCGGCGGTTCGGCGGCGGCTGCGGCCGCGGCTGCGGCGGCAGCCTCCTCAGCCTCCGCGGCTGCGGCTGCGGCTGCGGCAGCCTCCTCCTCGGCGGCGGCCGCTTCGGCCTCAGCTGCTTCCAGGGCCGCCTCCAGTTCGGCGACGACCTCGGGGTCCACCGTTCCTTCGGCTTCGGACATGGCCGCGTCGAGGGCAGCCTGGGCCTCGGCGGCTGCGGCGGCAGCCTCATCGGCCCGAGCGGTGGCCGCTTCGGCCTCGGCCTGGGCCGCAGCGGCCGCGGCTTCGGCCTCGGCGGCCTCGGCTTCGGCGGCGGCTGCGGCGGCTTCGGCCTCGGCCTGGGCGGCAGCGGTGTCGGCGTCTGTAGCGCCCTCATCGTCGTCGCCGCATGAGGCTGCGATCAGCCCGAACACGGCGAATACGACCACCAGCGATCGCAATCGTTTGGTCATTGCTGTTTGTCCCTCCTGGGTAAGGTCCCGAATGATCGGGCTTCTGTCATTGTGTGACTCTACGGCCTGGCGAATCCGGATGCCGGAGCTGCCATCAGTGGCCCCGCACGAACGGCAGCGTGAGCGCCGCGGGCTGCGCGGCAGTCCGGCGCGCGATCACCACCAACGCGACGATGGTGAGCAGCGCGGGCGCCATGGTCGTGAAGCTGGATGCCGCGCCGGTCACCAGGCCCGCGGTCTTCCACTGGTTGACGGTGGCGGTGACCAGCCCGTACAGGAGCGAGCCGGCCACCACGCCGGTGGGTCGCCAAGCCCCGAAGTACACGAGGGCGATGGCGATGAAGCCCATCTGGTTGGTGATGTTGTGCTGGAAGATCCCGATCTCGATGGCCAGTGCGGCCCCGGCCAGTCCGGCCAGCCCGTTGCCGATGAGGATGCAGGTGGCCCGGGTCCAGGCCACCGACACTCCGAGGCTGTCGGCGGCCTCGGGCGTCTCGCCTACCGCCCGGACGTTGAGCCCGAAGGTGGTGCGGTTCACCAGCAGGGTCAGCCCCGGCACCAGCAGCATCGACACGTAGACCAGCAGGTTGTGGTTGAAGAACATGTCGCCGATCTTCGGGATGTCCGACAGCAGCGGGATGGCCAGCCTGTCGAAGCTCGAGATGGGGCGGGGCGTGCCCACCCACTCCTCGAACAGCAGCGCGCTGATGCCCAGCCCGAAGAGGAATATCCCGATCCCGCTGATGCCCTGCTCAGCCCGGAACACGACGGTGACGGTGGCGTACACGACCCCAAGCAACAGGCCCACGCCGATCCCCACCAGCAGCCCGACGGTGATGCTGTCGGTCTGTAGAACAGCCCAGTAGGAGAAGAACGCGCCCAGCAGCATCACCCCGTCCACGCCGAGGTTCAGCACGCCGCTGCGCTGCCCCAGCGTCTCCCCCAGGGCGGCCAGCAGGTACGGGGTGGCCAGCCGCACGCCCGAGGCGAACGTGGCCACCGTGAATGTGACGGTTATGAAGTCGGTCACGGCTCGCTCTCCCGGGTACGGACCGGGTCGTCACCGCCGTCGGGTGCGGATTCATCTGCGGCTTCCGGCGGTCCGGCTTCATCGACGACTGGAAGCTGGTGGTCGCCCGCCTCCTCGTGCTCGGCCGCCTCACCGGCTATCGACGTGTAGCGCGACAGCCGCTCGCGCAGCGTGTTGCTGCTGACCACGAACACCACGATCAGGCCGTTGAGCCCGATGACGAGGTCCACCGGGATCTGGATGGCCCGCTGCATCGCGTTGGCCCCCACCAGCAGGCCGCCGAACAGGAACGACGACGGGATCGTGAACAGCGGGTGCAGGCCGCCGAACAGCGCAGCCACGATGCCGTTGAAGCCGGCCGAGCCGGTGAAGCCGGTGGCGAAGCCCTCGGTCTGGAGGCGGTGGGTCTCGCTCCCGAACACCAGGCAGGCTCCGGCCAGACCGCCGAGCGAGCCGCTGATGGTGAGCGCGAGCATGGTCATGCGCTTCACCGGCATCCCCGCGTAGCGGGCCGCGGGAGCGCTGGCGCCCACCGCCCGCACCCGGTAGCCGGTGGTGGTGCGCCACAGGAAGAACCAGGCCACCGCCGCCGCGATCAGAGCCACGACCACGCCAAGGTGAAAGCGGGTGCCCTCGATCAGGATCGGCAGGTCTGCGTTCTCCGACAGGCGCTTGGTCTGGGGGATCCTGGTGCCGAGCTCGATCTGCTTGGGATCCATCAGCGGGGCCCGCAGCAGGTAGTTGAACAGCTGCACGGCCACGAGGTTGAGCATGATGGTGGACAGGATCTCGTTGACGCCCAGGTACGCCTTGAGAGCGCCGGGAACTCCGCCCCAGATGGCTCCGCCCACCAGCCCCATGAAGAGCACCAGCGGGATCAGGACCACGGCCGGCAGATCGGGCACGGCCAGCGCGGTCATGGTGGACAGCAGCCCGCCCGCGATGATCTGGCCCTCCCCGCCGATGTTGATCACCTTGGCCCGGAAGGCGACGCAGATGCCGGTGCCCACGAATAGCAGGGGCATCGCCTTGGCGGCCGACTCGGCGAGCTCCTCGGTGCCTCCGAACGCGCCTTTGAGCAGCTCCTGGTAACCCTCCAGCGGGTTTGCGCCGAGGCCGAGGATCATGGCCGCACCGATGAGCAGGGCGAGGATCACGGCCGATCCGCCGACACTGATCCCGCCCAAGCGCGCCAGCGTGGCGCGGCGCGACTTCACACTGGTACTACTGGGCATCGGACAAGAGACTAGACATCAGGCAACTGGCTGGGCATCCGACAGGAGACCGGGCATCCGACAATGCTTGACGCGCGGAGGCCCTGCTGTCAACACAAAGCGGCCAATTCCCGGCTAATGCCCGGTGTCCCGGGCTTCCGACAGCAGATCTCCGGCCGTGGCCAGCACCTCAGCGAGCTTGGCGGTGTTGTCGTAGACGGCTCGCAGGTAGTACTCGCTGACTGCCTCGTGGCCGGGAAACGGAGGGCGTCCCAGGGACCTGACCACCGCGGACGCGTCCGTCGAGACCGCCACGTCCTCCACGGAGGGAAGCTTGCCGACCGAACCCCAGAAGTCACCGGAGGTCTTGGCCGACCCTGGGGCCGTGCCCTTGCCCCTGCCCCGCCGGGACCGCCTGCGGGCGGCGTCGGCACCATTGGAGACGGCGTTCACGAGCCGCCTCCCCGGGTGTGGGAGCCGTTGGGCGAAGTCACGAGCCGCCTCCCGCTCTGTGGGAGCCGTTGGGCGAAGTCACGAGCCGCCTCCCGCGCTGTGGGAGCCGTTGGGCGAAGTCACGAGCCGCCTCCC
>JAGWAO010000010.1:3761-56708 GCA_021296315.1 Acidimicrobiia bacterium
GCCGTTGGGCGAAGTCACGAGCCGCCTCCCGCGCTGTGGGAGCCGTTGGGCGAAGTCACGAGCCGCCTCCCGCGCTGTGCGAGCCGTTCTCGCCGTTGTCGTCGACGAGCAGCAGGTCCTGATCGATGCCCAGCGCGGCCCGCAGCTGATCGCTGTTGAGGTCACCCACCGAGGACGACTTGGGCAGCACCATGTCGGCGATGCGGCGCTTGCCCGCCACGACCTCCTCGACCCTCTCGTCGACCGTTCCGGGGCATACCAGACGGTGGCACACCACCGTGTTGCGCTGGCCGATGCGCCAGGCGCGGTCGCGGGCCTGATCCTCCACCGCCGGGTTCCACCAGCGGTCGTAGAGCACCACATGGTTGGCCGCGGTCAGGTTCAGTCCGGTTCCGCCCGCCTTGAGCGACAGCACCAGGGCCCCGGCTCCCCGGCCCTTCTGGAACGACTGCACCAGGCGGTCGCGGGCGCCGCGGGCCAGCCCGCCGTGATAACAGCTGATGTCCAGCCCGGTCTGCTCGCTGAGATGGGCTGCCAGCCGCTCGCCCCAGGTTGCGAAGTGGGTGAAGATCAGCATCCGCTCCCCGGCCGCGAAGACCTGGCCCATGATCTGCTCCAGCCGGGCCAGCTTGCCCGAGCGCCCGTCCAGCGGGCCGCCGTCGTCCTCGTAGTTGACCGGATGGTTGCAGATCTGCTTGAGGGCGGTGATGGCGGCCAGGACCGCTCCCTTGCGCTCCGGAGCGGCCTCGACCCCCTCGACTTGGGTTCGAGCGACCAACTCGTCGAGCACCGCCTGGTAGAGCCCGATCTGCTCGGCGGTCATCGTGCAGTGGTCGAGCTCGTCGATACGGTCGGGCAGCTCGGCGGCGATGGCCGGCTCGGCCTTGGTCCGGCGGAAGACGAGGATGCCGTTGAGCGCGGCCAGCGCGCCCTCTCCGGCTGCGGCCGCCTTGGGCATTGCCGCCGCTGGTGGAGTCGTGAGAGCCTGCGATCCGTTGGAGGACTCCGACCCGTTGGATCCCGCAGCGCCGTCGGGGCTCTCTTCGGGCTGCTTGGAAACCCTCGACATCTCCGCGATGAACCGGTTGCGGGCCCCGAGCAGGCCCGGGTTGCAGAAGTCCATGATGGCCCACAGGTCGCCCAAGCCGTTCTCGATGGGGGTGCCGGTCAGCGTGACCCGGCAGCGAGCATCGAGGCGGCGGAGTTGCTGGGCGGTCTCGCTGGCCGGGTTCTTGATGGCCTGCGCCTCGTCGAGGACCACCGTCGACCACTCGACCTTCTCGAGCACATCCAGGTCGCGCATGGCCGTGCCGTAGGTGGACACCACCAGATCGGCGCCCTTGACCATGGCCGGCACCCGTTCGGCGGGCGTGCGGCTGGGACCGTGATGGACGACGACGCGCAGACCCGGCACGAAGCGCCGCGCCTCTGACGCCCAGTTGCCCACCACCGCGGGCGGTGCAGCCACCAGCGAGGGGCCGTTGCCGCGCGTGAGGTAGATGTGGGCCAGCATGGTCGGGGTCTTGCCCAGGCCCATGTCGAGGGCCAGGCAGCCGCCCAGGCCGGCCTGCTCCAGGAAGCCCAGCCAGACCAGGGCGTCGGCCTGGTAGGTCCGCAGTGTCCCGTTGAAGCCGTCCGGTTTGGTAGGGAGTTCCGCGGGTATGTGGCCAGCGCTGCTGAGCAGCTCGGCGGCCCAGCCCTCCCCCGCGATCATCGTGCCCCCGGCCAGGGGCGATCCCTCCAAGCCGAGGGCGTGGCGCAGCATGTCGGCGCCGGTCAACCGGGTCATGTCGGCCCGCTCGGACAGCGCGGCCGCGGCCTCGTTCAGGTCGGCCCGGTCCAACTCCACCCAACGTCCCCGGCTCTTCACCAGGGGTCGGGCCTGGGTGGCCAGGTCGCGGATCTCGGCTGCGGTGAGTTCGACGTCGTCGAAGGCGGCCGACCAGCGCACGTCTGCGAGCTGGCGGGCTCCCACGACGGTCTCCTGGGCCTCGACCGATGTGAGGCGCAGGGACGGCTTGGGCCGCCGGCGCGACAGCGCCGGGACCCGCACGTCGTATCCGACGGCCTGCAGGACATGACCCGTCCCGGTCATCAGCTGCCAGGCCTCGTCGGCGTTGAGGATCACTTCTCCCCGCCGCCGCCCCCCGAGCCGCACCAGCTCCGGGAAGAGCCTCTCGAGGCGCGACATCTGGTGCTTCACTGCCTGGCGTCTGGTCCGCGACGCGATGACCAGGGCCCGCTCCACCGGTTGCAGCTCGCCCGCGCTCGACTCCGACAGCACCGACAGGTGCCACGCCCCGATGTCGTCGGGAGGATCGAGCTGCACGATCAGGCGCAGACGGCGGTCGTAGGACTCGGTTACCGGTCGGGCCCACTGATCCAGGCGGCGTGTCAGGTCGGCGGCATGCCGGCTCGGGACGTCGAAGGGAGTGCCGTCGAGCTTGGCCAGGGCCGTCTCGGCCACGTCGGCCTTGGTGCGGGGGACGGGCGGCGGCGCGGGCGCTTCGAGACGCTCGGCTGCGTCGGTGGCTATGGCGTCGACGATGTCGGCCAGCGCCGCCTGGGTGAAGGCATTGGCGTCCCGCTGGTTCTCGAACGCAGCTGCAGCTCCGGGCAGCGATTCTGCCAGGGCGGCGATGACGTCGGATTCCACCAGCGCGGGGACCCAGCGCACTACGTAGGTGGCACTGTCGGAGCGCGCCGCGGCTGCGCCGTTGGAGCCGTCACCTACAGGTTCGTCCAGTCGGTAGCGACGGCGGACCTTCTTGAGCTGGGGAACCATACGTCCCTGCGCCGCGAGCCGCACCGCCAGCGCGGCCACCAGGCCCAGCCACGACACGCTGGCTCCGATTCCGTCCTGCTCGGCCGCCTCGCCAAGGGCGACGAGCCACCCTAGGCAACTCTCGATCGGTGCCGACACCGTTTCGGCCCGCGTCCCGCCACCGATCTTCACCGGTCGGTGCTGGCTCCAGTCGACGGTACCGGCCCCGGTGTCGCGCAACCGCCGGAGCACGTCTGGTGCGCTCTCGGCGGATCGGCCGGGCCCCGCGGCCCAGGCGATTATCCGCCCCGGCACCCACGACAGCTGCAGCTCGAGGTGGCCGGTGTCGCGAGGCTCGGGGGAGGCGCCGTTGTCCAACGGCGCCTCTGGCGGCCCTGCCAGGGTCGTCAGCACAGCGTCGATGGCGCGGTAATCCTCCTCCAGATCGGCGACTATCACGGCGCGCTGGTGTCCCCTCACTGAGGCTCTGACAGCGTCGATGGACTCAGCGACGTCGTCGAGGAGTCGGTAAAGGGCTCGAACCCACAGCCTGGTGTTGGCCTCCAGGAGCGCCAGGTCCGCGTCGCTGGCCAGGCCATCGACATGGCGGCGCACAGCTTCAGCGAAGTCCTTGGACAACGCCAAGTGTGGGTCCAAGGTGGCGGTAGCAGTCGTCGTCACCATTGGGTTGGGAACCAGCCTATCAACATGGTTCACGGATCAGGCTCGCGGCGATCGGGCTCGCGGGGATCAGGCTCGCTTCAATTCGGATCGCATCCTGTCGATCCCGGCCATCTTGAGGTGCTCGTAGCCCCGTACCATCTCCGGCAGCGCGGCTCGGGCGAGCACGGCTTCGTAGCAGCCGGGGTCCAACGTCGCGAGGTCGGATGTGATGGCGGCGCGGTACTTCGGAGGCAGGGACCGCTCCGCCCGCCGCACCGCGGTGTATCCGAACACGTCGAAGGGAGTGCCCCGCAAGCCGCGCATGGAGGCCAGCAGCCGTATGGCCGGCGTCCACGACACCGGCACCGAGATCTTCGACTTCATGCCGAGGGCCCGCAGGATCGGCGGGTGCAGCCTCCAGGCCAGCCTCCCGGAGGTGGTTGCGGCCCGCCGGCGGGCCTCGGCGGTGGCCTCGGGGTCGAGCATCAGCCTAGCCACCTCGTACTCGTCCTTGTAGGCCAGCAGCTTGAAGTAGCCCCGGGCCGCGGCTCGGGCCAGCCGTCCCGACCCGTCGCCTCGCTCGGCGTCGGCTGCGGCCACGGCCTCCACGAAGTCGAGATGTTTGCGGGCCAGCTTCGGCGACTGGTAGGCGCAGAGTTCCTTCGCCATCAGCTCCAGGTCGACGGGACCCCGGTAGCCGTCCTCGGAGCCGGCCCCGCCGGCTGTGGTCCCGTCGAAGCCGGCGGCACCGGCCAAGTGCCTCACCCTGGCCGCGAGCCGCTCGTCGAGTTCGGGCAGTCCGTCGCGGCGGGCCGACCCGGAGGCGGCCGCAGTCTCCACGGTCTCGGGCCGAGCCACCATGGCCCTGCCCCACCGGAACGCCTCGATGTTGCTTCTCGTCGCCACGCCGTTGAGCTCGATGGCCTGCTCCACCGACCACGGCGACAGCGGCAGCGCGCCGGCCTGCACCGCCATTCCCACCACGAACACGTTGGCCGTCACCGAGTTGCCCAGGAGGGCCTCGGTGAGGGCTTGGGCGTCGGCCCAGTGGCGGCAGTCGGCCCGGGTGACCGACGCGATCACGGCCTCCAGCTCGGCAGGCTCCGGCATGGCCCGTTCCGGGTGCGCGACTATCGCTCCCGTAGGGGTCTGCGAGGTCGAGCCGACCACCACGGTGCGCTCCGGGTCGGCCCTGCTCATGCCCGACGGCGACGCCGCCCCCAGCTGGTCGAAGGCCAGCAGCACGTCGGCCTGGCCCTCGCCGAGGCGGTTGCTGGCCGCCTCGTCGCCCCGGTACAGACGCAGATCGCTCACCACCGGTCCGGCCTTCTGGGAGAGCCCGATCTGGTCGAGGCCCCGCACCCCGTAACCGTCGAACATGGCCGCGGTCCCGATCACCTGGCTCACCGTGACCACGCCGGTGCCGCCAATGCCGACGATGCGGACCGACAGGTCGTCGGTGGGGACGGTAGGCGCAGGGTCGCCCAGATCGGTGGGCGCGGGCCCCGCCGGGCCGCTCGGGGCGCCCGCCGGGACCCGGTCCTGCCCGGTGATGCGGTGCAGCCACGACCGCAGGCGCCCGGGCCGGGTCACGGTCATGAACGACGGGCAGTCGCCCTCCAGGCACGAGAAGTCCAGGTTGCATGTCGTCTGGTCGATGCGGGTCTTTCGCCCGAAGGCGGTCTCCACCGGCTGAACCGACAGGCAGTTGCTGATCGAGGCGCAGTCCCCGCAGCCCTCGCAGATCCGCTCGTTGATGAACACCCGCTGGCGGGGCACGGCCACCGTGCCGCGCTTGCGCCCCCGCCGGGCCTCGGCTGCGCACTGCTGGTCGTGTATGAGGACGGTCACGCCGCCGATGCGGGCCAGCAGATCGTGGGCCTCCATCAGCCGGCTGCGGGGCCAGACGTCCACGCCCTCGGGCAGGTCGGCGTCGCGGTAGCGGGCGATGTCGTCGGTAGTCACCAGCACCCGGGCCGCTCCCTGGGCCAGCAGAACCCGGCACACCTCGGCCACTCCCAGCATGCCTTGCGGGTCCTGGCCCCCGGTCATGGCCACCGTGCGGTTCCACAGCAGCTTGTAAGTGACATCGGCGCCGGCTGCGATCGCGCCTTGGATGGCGAGTTGGCCGCTGTGGAAGTAGGTGCCGTCACCGATGTTCTGGAAGATGTGCGGCGTCTCGACGAACGGGGCCATGCCGATCCACTGGGCCCCCTCCTGGCCCATGCAGGTGAGCCCCACGATGTCGCCGAAGCCGTCGGAGTCCATCAGCAGGGTCATCGTGTGGCAGCCGATCCCAGCGCCGACGGCGGCGCCATCGGGGACCTTGGTCGAGCGGTTGTGGGGGCATCCCGAACAGAAGTAGGGCGTGCGGGCCACGCCCTCCTTCAGCGGGATCAGCTCGCGATGCGGCTGTTCGGGCGCGAGGCGGTGGCCGATGCGATCGGACAGGCGGCGGCGTAGCGGTTGCAGCAGGTCGTCGGCGGTGAGGCCCCCGTGGCCGGGCAGCAGCATGGTGTCGTGCTCGTCGAACTTGCCCGTCACCAACGGTCGTCGGGGCTCGTTGTAGAGGGCGTCCTTCATGAGCGACTCGATGTTGGGCTGCTTCTCCTCCACCACGAAGATCTCCACGAGACCTCGGGCGAAGTGGCGGGCCCGCTGGGGGCTGAACGGGATGGGCATGTGCATGCACATGAGCCGGATGCCGGCCGCGGCGATCTCGGAGTCGTCGGCCAGTCCCAGCCGGCGCAGGGCCTCGCGCAGCTCCCGGTAGGTGATCCCCGAGGCCACGATCCCGATCCAGGCGTCGGATGGGTTGACGGTGGCGTGGTTGAGCTGGTTGAGGGCCGCGTACTCGATGGCCAGCGGGTGCCGGACCTCGTAGATCTCCCGCTCGGCGTCGACTGTCTCGGGGGTCAGCAGCCTGCCGTCGGGGGTGTGGACATAGGGCTCGCCGTCGATGGTGGGGATGACGGGGTCAACCCGGCGGGGATCGAGGTACACCGTCCCCGAGCCGTCGGCCACATCGGCCACGATCTTGAGGCTGGTCCACAGACCGGTGGCCCTCGACAGGTACACCGCGTGGCGGCCGAGGTCCAGCGCCTCGCGCGGCGTCCCCGGGTAGAGCACCGGGATGTGCTTGTCGGCGAGGGTTCCCGCCGACGACGACGGGATGGTCGAACTCTTGGCTGCGGGGTCGTCGCCCGCGATCACCACCGCACCGCCGCGGGGGTCCGAGCCGGCGAACACCGCGTGGCGGAGTGCGTCCCCGGCGCGGTCCACGCCCGGCGCCTTGCCGTAGAAGATGCCGAGAACGCCGTCGTAGCGCGAGTCGGGGCGGAGCGAGGCCAGCTGGGATCCCATCACCGCGGTGGCCGCCTGCTCCTCGTTGAGGGCCGGGGCCAACACGATGGGCAGGTCCGGGGCCTGCTCGATCGCCCTGCTCAAGTCACCGTCGTAGCCGCCGACGGGAGAGCCCGGGTAGCCGCTGACGAAGGCCGCGGTCTGCAGCCCCGCGTGCCGGTCGGCCCGCAGCTGTTCGATCGGCAGCCGGGCCAGCGCCTGCAGTCCCGTCATGAACACCGTCCCGGAGTCGTCGGTGTACCGGGTGGACAGGCGGTACGTGTCAGCGACGGTCAAGGACGACCTCCAGGCGTCAGCGGTCGAAGCGGTGGCGCGGCAGCGACCCTAGTGCGCCGCAGGGCCCTGTGGAAGAGGCGATCCGCGAACCGCCGTTGGCGCGCTATGGGCAATTCGCTCCCGATGGTGGTGGGTTCCGGCCGGCGGGTCCTGTCGCAGGGCCCGTTCGGCCGACGGGCTTCGCCCATTCTCGGCCGCCGGAACCCGGCGCCACCCACCGGCCTGGCGTGTCGCGCCTAGGCGGGGCGGACGGCTATTCCGGCTGCGGCCATGCGGGTCTTGGCTTCGGCGATCGTGTGTTCTCCGTAGTGGAAGATGCTGGCGGCCAGCACCGCGTCGGCCTTGCCCTCGATGACACCATCAACCAGATGGTCCAGATTGCCCACTCCCCCGCTGGCTATGACCGGTATGCCCACCGTGCTCGCAACCCTCGATGTCAAGTTCAGCTCGAAGCCTTTCTTGGTGCCGTCCCGATCCATTGACGTGAGGAGGATCTCGCCGGCGCCGAGACGCTCGGCCTCGGTTGCCCACACCAGCGCGTCGATACCGGTCCGGGTGCGTCCTCCGTGAGTGAAGACTTCGTAGCCGCTCGGCGCCGCGGTCGAGCTGCGGGCGTCGATGGCGACCACGCAGCACTGGGCGCCGAACTCCCGGCTGATCTCCCGCACCAACTCTGGGCGGCGGACTGCTGCCGTGTTGACGCTGACCTTGTCCGCGCCCGCCCGCAGCAGGCGGCGGGCGTCGTCGAGGGTGCGGATGCCACCGCCGATGGTGAACGGTATGAACACCCCATCGGCTACCGCCCGGGCCATGGCCACGGTGGTGTCTCGGCGGTCAGACGAGGCGGTGATATCCAGGAACACGAGCTCATCGGCACCTTCGGAGTCGTAGCGGGCGGCCAGCTCGACCGGGTCGCCGGCGTCGCGGATGTCCACGAAGTTGATCCCCTTCACTACTCGTCCGGCGTCTACGTCGAGGCAGGGGATGACCCGAGCTACCCGCATGTCAGATGTTCTTGTCGTCCCCGGCCAGTGTGGCCACCGCCTGGGCAACCGTGAAGCGGCCCTCGTAGAGCGCGGTGCCCACGACGACACCGCCCAACCGGCGACCGTCGCGACCTTCGAGCCCGGCCAGGGTCCTCAGATCCGCGAGCCGTCCCACGCCCCCCGAAGCGATGACGGCCACCGCCACCGCATCGAGCACAGATGCGAGCCCCTCGATGTCGGGTCCCCCCAGCGTTCCGTCGCGGCTGATGTCGGTGACCACGAAGGCGTCCACACCGTCGGTGGCGAAGCTGCGGGCCACATCCAGCACCGGCCGTCCCGAGCCTTGCAGCCAGCCGTCGGTGGCGACGTCGCCGGCCCGGGCGTCGAGACCGACCGCGATGCGGTGCGATCGGGCCAGATCCCGGACCAGGCCGGGGTCGCGCAGCGCGGCAGTGCCTAGGACCACCCGATCAACGCCGGCCGCGAACCACGCCTCGGCGGTCGCGGCAGTCCGTACTCCTCCACCGGCCTGGACCGGAACGTCGACCGCGCCGGCGATGGCTGCCACGACGGCCGCGTTGTCGGGTTGCCCGGACCGGGCCCCGTCGAGGTCCACCACATGGATCCAGCCCGCGCCCTGGCCCGCGAAGTCAACGGCCCGGGCGACCGGGTCGTCGTCGTAGACGGTCTCGGCGCCGTAGTCGCCCTGGTGCAGGCGCACGCAGCGACCGCCGCGGATGTCCACTGCGCCGAACAGTTGCATGGCGCTCAGACGGAAGCGGCCGGCGCGGAGGCCGTCACGAAGTTGGCCAGGATCTGCAGGCCCACCTCGGATGACTTCTCCGGGTGGAACTGAGCGGCCCACACGTTGTGGCGGGCCACCGCGGCCACCACCGGGCCGCCGTAGTCGCAGGTGGCCACCACGTCGGATGCGTCTGCCATCTCCGGGGCCAGCGAGTGGACGAAGTAGGCCCACACCGGGTTGTCCAGACCGTCGAGCATCGGGTGATCGCGGCTGGGCTGGAGCACGTTCCACTGCATCTGCGGGCGCTTCACCGGTCCCGGGATCCACCGCACCATGCGGTCGAACACGCCCAGCCCTGAGACGCCCGGGGCCTCGTCGGAGCCGGCGAAGAGCACCTGCATCCCCACGCAGATTCCCATGAACGGCCGACCCGACTGCACGGCGTCGACCGCGGCCGCGTCCAGCCCGGTGCGGCCCAGCGCGGCCATGCAGGGCGCGAAGGCTCCCACGCCCGGGAGCACCACTCCGTCGGCGGCCTTGATGAGACCGCGGTCCGCGGTGAGCCTCGCGTCGGCTCCGGCATGCTCGAAGCCCTTCTGGGCCGAGTGCAGGTTGCCGATGCCGTAGTCGAGGATGGCGACGAGCGGTCTGCCCGTCACAGCGCGCCCTTGGTGGAGGGCTTGGGCGTGGTCACAGAGCGCCCTTGGTGGAGGGCAAGGCCGAGCCCTCCACCCGCACCGCGTCGCGGATGGCCCGGGCCACGCCCTTGAAGGACGCTTCCACGATGTGATGGGTGTTGCGGCCCCGCCGCATCACGATGTGCAGCGTGATCGCGGCGGCGGTGGCGAAGGCTCGCCAGAACTCCTCGGCCAGCTGCGGATCGAAGGGCGGGTCGCCGAGGATCTTCTCGCCGGGGAAGTCCACGTCGTAGTGCAGGAACGGCCGTCCCGACAGGTCGAGCACGACCTCGACCGCGGCTTCGTCCAACGGCACCGTGATGCTGGCGAAGCGGCGCACGCCCGCCTTGTCGCCGAGGGCCTCGCGGAAAGCCTCGCCCAGCACGATGCCGGTGTCCTCGACGGTGTGATGGGCGTCCACTGCGAGGTCGCCCTGGGCCTGCACCGACAGCCCGAGCCCGCCGTGCCGGCCGAGTTGGTCGAGCATGTGGTCGAAGAACGGCAGGCCGGTCGAGACGTCGGTGACGCCCGCGCCGTCGAGGTCGAGGCTCAACTCGATGCGGGTCTCCTTGGTGGAGCGGGAGCGGGTGGATGTGCGGCTCATGCGAGAATCTCCTTGACGCGCGCCCCTTGAGGCTACGAGGCCGAACCGCTCACGCCAGTATCTCCTCGAGGGCGGCGAGGAAGCGGTCGTCCTCCTGTCGGGTGCCGACCGTCACCCTCAGGCAGCCGTCCAGGCGCGGCCACGACGAGCAGTTCCGCACCAGAACCGACCGGTCCACGAGCTGCTTCCAGACGTCTGCGCCGTCGCGGCCCCGGGGCCGCATCAGCACGAAGTTGGCCCCCGAGGGCCACACGTCCACCGGCAGCCCGCCCAGCCGGTCCGCCAGCCGCGTGCGCTCGGCCACGATCGCGCCCACCCGGGCCTGCATGTCGTCGACGAACTCGAGGGCGGTGATGCCCACGGCCTGCTTGAGGGCGTCCAGGTGGTAGGGCAGGGCCACCTTCTCGAGCTCGGCCACCAGCCACGCCGGCCCGACCAGGTAGCCGAGGCGGGCCCCGGCCATGGCCCAAGTCTTGGAGTAGGTGCGGGTCACTGCCAGCGGGGTCTCGTCGTCGACGAAGTCCAGGGCGCTGTGGGGGGCGAACTCAGCGTAGGCCTCGTCGACGCACAGCAGTCCGGAGGTTGAGGCGGCCGTGTCGAGGAGCGACGCCACCACCGAGCGCGGCTCGACCGTGCCGGAAGGGTTGTTGGGCGAGCACAGGAAGGTCACCGCGGGCCGGGCCGAGTCCATCAGCGCCTCGGCCGCGTCGGGGTCCAGCGTGAAGTCCTCGCCCCGCTCTCCCTCGACCACGGCAGTGCCGGTCACCCGAGCCAGGTGCGAATGCAGCGCGTAGGTGGGCTCGAACACCACCGCGCTGCGGCCTGGGCCGCCGTAGGCGAGCAGCAGGCACTGGAGCACCTCGTTGGAGCCGTTGGCGGCAAAGACCTGATCGGGGGCCACGCCGTGGCGGGCCGCGATCCGAGACCTCAGCTCGGCGGCCTGACGGTCCGGGTATCGGTTCCACACCACCGACCGGGTCGCGGCCGCGACCGCATCGGCGAAGGCGGCCGGGGGAGGCAGCGGGCTCTCGTTGGTGTTGAGACGCACGGCCACGTCGAGCTGCGGCGAGTGGTAGCCGGCCATGAGGGCGATGTCGTCGCGGGGCCGGACCAGACCGGCCGTCGCATCCACCGGAGTCATGGCGCCTTCGGGGGCGCCGACCGCGGAGCGGCCCCGGCGAGCCGCAGCCGCACCGACTCGGCATGGGCGGTGAGCCCCTCGGCCTCGGCCAGCGCGATCACATGCGGGGCCAGACGCCGCAGTCCCGGCCCGTCCGCCGTCACGATGTGCATGCTCTTGAGGAAGTCGCGCGCCGAGAGGGCGCCTGCGAATCGGGCTGTGCCGTCGGTGGGCAGCACATGGCTGGGGCCGGCCGCATAGTCGCCGAGCGAGGCGGGCGTCCACGGCCCGCAGAACACGGCTCCGGCGTTGCGGACCAGCCCTACGAGAGCCTCGGGGTCGGCCACGATCAGCTCCAGGTGCTCGGGGGCGATCTCGTTGACGACCTCGAGGGCCTGCTCGGCATTCGAGCACAGCACGCTGTGGCCGGAGTGCCTCAGCGTCGCCTCGATCTCGGACCGCCGGTCGGCTCGGGCCGCGAGCCGCTCGACCTCGGCCTCGATCGCGTCTGCGGTGGCGATGTCCCATGTCACCAGCCACGCGAGCCCGTCGGGGCCGTGCTCGGCCTGCAGGATCACATCGGCCGCGGCGAACGTGGCATCGGCGGTGGCGTCAGCCACCACAACCACCTCCGAGGGGCCTGCGAACCCGGCCGGGATGCCCACGACCCCGGCCACCTCGCGCTGAGCCAGCGCGACGTAGGCATTGCCCGGCCCGGCGATCAGGTCGACTGGGGTGATCGACTCCGTTCCGTAGGCCAATGCGGCGATGGCCTGGGCCCCGCCCACGGGGTGGACCTCGGTCACGGCCGCGGCCCCGGCCGGGGCGGGGGCCGCGGCCAGGGTCACATCGGCGATGCGACCGTCGGGTCCGGGCGGCACGCACACCGCTATCTCCTCCACGCCGGCCACCCGGGCCGGAACCGCGGTCATGATCAGCGTCGACGGGTAGGCCGCTCGTCCTCCGGGCACGTAGCAGCCGGCCCGGCGCAAGGCAAGATGCTTCTCCCTCACCGCGATCCCGTCCCGCTCGTGGAGGACGTCGTCTGGCATCTGGTGGCGGTGGTAGGACTCGACATTGGCCACCGCCACCGCGAGGGCATCGCGCACCTCGGACGGCGTGCGGGCTGCGGCTTCGGCGATCTCTGCCGGCTCTACCGTGAGGCTGGCCAACTCGACGCCGTCGAAGCGAGCGGTCAGTTCTCGAAGGGCGGCGTCGCCGCGCTCCCTGACTGCCGCGATGATGGCCCGCACGGCTTCCAGGGGGCCGTCGGGCGCGGGCTCGGGCCGGGGCAGGCGAGAGGCGACGGGACCGTCACGGCCGCGCAGGTCAAGGCGGATCAGCACCCCCCAACGCTACCTGGCGGGACCCCTCAGAGGCCGAGCGAATAGGCGGGCGAATACGCCCCATACGGACGAGGCCGTGGCCCGAGCGGCCCGTGAGCGAAGCGAAGAGGAGCGCGACACTCTCGAGATGCCGACTACGGCGTCGAGTTCTCCCGCGGTGGAGGTCACACGGTGCTGGAGGGGCAGAAGTCGTTCAGGACGCAGTCCTCGCAGCGGGGTCGGCGAGCCACGCACACCCGGCGGCCGTGCAGGATCATCCGCAAGCTGAAGTCGCCCCGCTCGGCTGCCGGGATCATACCGTTGAGCTCCAACTCGATCTTCACCGGGTCGGTCTCGTAGGTGAGGTCGAGCAGGTTCGACAGCCTGGTCACATGGGTGTCGACGGGCAGGCCCGGCAGGCCCAGGGCCACGCTGCGGATCACGTTGGCCGTCTTGCGGCCGACGCCGGGCAGCCGCACCAGGTCACGCATGGCGCCGGGCACCTCGCCCTCGTAGTCGTCCACCAGCATCCGAGCCATGCCCACCAGGCTCTTGGACTTGTTGCGGAACAGCCCGATGGTGCTGATGTAGGGCTGGACGTCCTCCGGCTCGGCCTCGGCCAGCGTCTCGGCGTCCGGGTAGCGGGCGAACAGGGCGGGCGTGGCCTTGTTGACGCCCACATCGGTGGCTTGCGCAGACAGGATGGTGGCCACCAGCAGCTCGAAGGCGTTGCCGTGATCGAGTTCGCACACCGCGTCGGGATACTCCGAGGCCAGGCGCTCGTGGGAGCGGCGGGCGCGGCCTTTGGGCGTGCGGGGACGGGCCATCGGTGCGACGCTAGCTGCATCGGGCCGATGCGTTCAGCCTCAGTCTACGGACCGTCGCTGACCGCCCGGCCCGGCGTTGAATCCGAATTGGCAGCGGAGAGTGCCGTCTTGGGAGCTCCCGGCTGCCATTCTGTCGAGCACGGGCGGCGGTACCATCTCCGCGGTGCGCTACGAGGTCAACAGGACCGCGCTGCCGGGCGGCGAGGCGCGAATCGTGGTTCACGAGGATCGGGGCGCCGACGGGGCGGAGGCCATCCTGGCCGAGGCAGTGGCCGAGCTGGACGACCGCACTGCGGCCCAGCTCTGGATCAGGGAGGTCGCACCGGGCGACGACGCCGCGGCGCGCCGCTTCGGCTTCGAGCCCTACCGCGACCTGTGGCAGCTGCGCTGCGAGCTGCCGTCCGAGCCGTCGGGGCTACGGACCAGGGCCTTCAGGCTCGACGACCTGGATGAGTTCGTGTCGGTGAACAACCGGGCCTTCCACTGGCATCCCGAGCAGGGCGGGCTGACCGCCGCCGGCATGCGCGACCGGATGGCTGAGCCGTGGTTCGACGCCGACGGCTTCCGCCTGCACCACCGCGAGGGCCGGCTGGCCGGGTTCTGCTGGACCAAGGTCCACGCTGATCACGACCCCCCGCTGGGTGAGATCTACGTGATCGCGGTCGACCCCGACTTCGCAGGCCGGGGCCTGGGCGGGCCCATGACCCTGGCCGGCCTGGAATGGCTCGCCGCCCGCGGGCTGACCGTCGGAATGCTCTACGTGGAGTCCGACAACCACCCCGCCAACGTGGTCTATGAGCGCATCGGCTTCGAGCACCACCACACCGACCGCGCCTATTGCCGCCCGACGGGCTAGCCAGCCTGCATACTGGGGGCATGCAGCCCCGTGTGTGGGTCAACCCCCGTCAGCCCCAGACGCTGTACATCGCCCAGCTGCTGATGTACTTCCGGGGCGGCATCGCACTGGTGTTCGGGGTTCTGTTCGGACGGTCCTTCACCGTGCTGTCATTGCTGTTCGCGGTGGGCAACGTGATGGCCGCATACGGCATCGCCAACGAGAGGCGATGGGGCTACAAGCTCGGCGTCGCCGTGGCCGCGCTCGCTCTGGTCGGATCGCTGCTGGTACTGGTCGACAGCTTCACCCGGGTGTGGAGCCAGCTCATCGGCCTGCTGTTCGACGTCGCGCTGGTCGCCCTCCTGCTGCATCCCATGAGCCGCGGCTACCAGCGGTACTGGCCCAAGCGACAGCGAAGACAGCGCGGGTGAGCGAACTGCCCTCCGGCGCGGCCAAGCGCCGGGCCGTGAGGGAGATGTTCGACGCCATCGCACCCCGCTACGACCTGGTGAACCGCATCATGACGCTGCGGCTCGACGTGGCCTGGCGGCGCCGGACCGCAAGGGAGCTGGCCCTGCCACCGGGATCACTGGTGGCCGACCTTGCTTGCGGCACCGGCGACTTCTGCCGGGAACTCGCCCGGCTCGGCCATCATCGGATCGGCTTCGACTTCTCGATGGGAATGCTGCGGGCCGCCCCCGCTGGTGTCGGTGACGGCGCGGCTCCGCTGGTCAACGCCGACGTGCTGGAGCTGCCGCTTGCGGACGGCGCGCTGGACGGCGCGACCTGCGGGTTCGCCCTGCGAAACCTGACCGCGATCTCGTCACTGCTCACCGAGCTGGCCAGGGTGCTGCGACCAGGGGGACGTGTAGGGCTGCTGGAGGTCGACTCCCCCACCAATCCCGTCCTGCGCTGGGGACACGGCCTCTACTTCGGCCGGGTCGTGCCCCAGATCGGCGCGTTGCTCTCCGACCGCGATGCGTACCGGTACCTGCCCGAATCGGTCGCCTACCTGCCGCCGCCGGAGGAACTGATCGACGGGCTGCGTTCCGCCGGCTTCGACGACGTGCGCCGCCACAAGCTCAGCGCGGGCATCGCCCAGATGATCACCGCCACCCGCGGCTGACCCGCGGCTCCTGTTTCCAGATCGATGTCGATGATGGGGCCTCCAGGCCCAATATGTCATCAATATCAATATGTCATCCATGTCGCAATATCAATATGTCATCCATGTCGCAGAATGAGCGTCACGCCTGCGGCGGCGGTGTCTTGGCCAGGTCGTCGACCACCTCGGCTCCCTCGACCGCCAGCAGCGAAGCGGGCGGGCACAGGATCTTGCAGTCCCGCGAGCCCCCGCCCACGATCACCTGGTCGCATTCCATGACCGGCAATCCGGCCGGCAGCCCGAACGGGGTCACCCCGCCGATCATCATGCCGGTACGCTCCACCGTGGAGCCCGCGTCGGCGAAGGAGGCCTTGCGGGTGCCGAGCCGGCGGCGCACCACCCCGTTCACGTCCAGCCTGGTCGAGGCCAGCACGACGCAGCACGCCATCGGCCGCTCGGCCGACTTGCCGACCACGCAGATGGCGTTGGCCGACGCCTCCATCGAATATCCGTAGCGCTCGCAGAACCGGGCTGTGTCCGCGAAGTCGGGATCGCACTCCACCACCTCGTACCGCACGCCCAGCGCGTCGAGATGGGCCACCACGGCTTCACGGCTCATGATCGACAAGTCTGCTCAACTGATCAGCATGACGCCTAAGAGGCCGCGCGGGTAGGCGAGCGGATCAGGCACATACGGGCGCGGCCGTGGCCCGAGCGGCCCGTGAGCGCAGCGAACAAGAGCGGGAGACACCACCCTGCACCGCGAAGCGGTCTAACGCCATCGCCGGAAATCTGCTCAACCAGAGGCCGGGCGCAGGCAGCGGTTCGTGGAGAGTCTCCGCGAGTCGATGAGCGAGGCTGTGGCCCGAGCGGCCCGTGAGCGCAGCGAACAAGAGCGGGCATCTATGTGAGCGCGATGCCTACTGCCATGGCCAGGCCCGAGGCGAGCTGGACACGGGCGGTCGCTCCCAGGATCGGGATCAGCTCGAAGCCGCATGCTCCCCGCAGGACGCGGCGCACTGCGCCTACCGCGAAGGGGGCACCAACCGCCGCGGCCGCCGCGGCCCGGCCCGTGATCGAGGCGACCAGGGCCGCCGCGTAGGAGCCTTCCAGCACAGCCATGTACAGGAGACGGGTGCGGCGCTCGCCCAGGCGCACGGCCAGGGTTCGCTTGCCCGCGGCGGCGTCGCCGTCGATGTCGCGCAAGTTGTTGGCCACCAGCAGCGCCACCGCCCACAACCCGACCGGCACGCCGCACAGCACCGCGAACCAGTCGAGCCTCTCCAGCAGCACATAGGTCGTGCCCGCAGTGGCCACCAGCCCGAAGAAGACGAACACGAACACCTCGCCCAGCCCCAGATAGCCGTATGGCTTGGGTCCGCCTGTGTAGGCCCATCCCGCCGCCAGGCACACCGCTCCCGCGGCCAGCAGCTCCCAGCCCGCGACCGCTGCCAGCACCGCGCCGGCTGCGGCGGCTATCCCGAGAGCGGTGATCGCGGCCCACTTGACCCGGCGGGCCTCGACCAGTCCCGAACCGACCAGCCGGCGGGGGCCGATCCGGGTGGAGTCGTCCGTGCCCCGAACGCCGTCGGAGTAGTCGTTGGCGAAGTTGACGCCCACTTGCAGCGCCATCGCCACCAGCAGCGCCATCCCGGCCCGCCACCACGCGGTCCCCGATCCTTCCCCCACCGCCACTGCCGTTCCGGCAGCCACAGGCACCAGTCCTGCGCTGAGGGTGCGGGGGCGGGCCCCGGCCACCCATATCCGGATCCGTGCCATGTTCGGCTGCAAGAAACGAGAGTGTAGAGAGCCGTCAGGGTGTCACGTACTTGTAGCCGAGACCCCTGATGGTGACGATGCGCTCGGGTTCGGCCGGGTCGCGCTCGATGCGGGACCGGAGCCGCTTGATGTGCACGTCGAGGGTCTTGGTGTTGCCCACGTAGTCGAACCCCCAGACCCTGTCGATGAGAGTCTGGCGGCTGACCACGAACCCGGCGTTCTCCATGAGCAGGGCCAGCACCTCGAACTCCTTGAGCGGGAGGCGTTCCAGCTCGCCGCCGATGGTCACCTCGTGGCGGTCCCGGTCCAGAGCGACGTCGCCGACTTGCAGCTCGGCGGTGCCGTTGAAGGAGTTGACCGGCCGGGACCGGCTGCGGCGCATCACGGTGCGCATCCGGGCGACCAGCTCCCGCACCCGGTACGGCTTGGCCACGTAGTCGTCCGCGCCGACCTCCAGTCCGACGACCGTGTCGATCTCCTCCCGCCGAGCCGAGACCATGATCACCGGCGTGTCGGCGATGGCGCGGATGCGGCGGCACACGTCGATTCCGGACAGCCGGGGCAGCATCACGTCGAGCAGCACGATCTCGGGCTCGAGAGCCTCGAACATGGCCAGGGCCTCCTCGCCGTCGGCGGCGACGTCGACGATGAATCCCTCGGCCCCCAACGCCACCTGCAGGCCTTCTCGATACGAGGGCTCGTCGTCGACGACCAGTACCCGGACTCCCGCGCTCATCTGTGCCAGTCTGCCCCACCAGCGACCCTGTCGCTCACCGGGCGCGGTATCCCGCTCTTGTTGGCTGCGCTCACGGGCCCCGGGCTCGGGCCACGGCCTCGTAGGCTCGGTTCATGAACCGGCTCGGCGAAGAGACCAGCCCGTACCTGCGCCAGCATCGCGACAATCCGGTGGACTGGTACCCCTGGGGAACGGAGGCCTTCGCGGCGGCCGGGGAGCGGGACCGCCCGGTGCTGCTCTCGGTGGGCTACTCCAGTTGCCACTGGTGCCACGTGATGGCCCACGAGTCGTTCGAGGATCCCGAGACTGCGGCGGTGATGAACCGGTTGTTCGTCAACGTCAAGGTCGACCGGGAGGAGCGTCCCGACGTGGACGCCATCTACATGGACTCGGTGCAGGCCATGACCGGCCGGGGCGGTTGGCCCATGACCGTGTTCCTGACCCCCGACGGTCGCCCCTTCTTCGGCGGCACCTACTACCCCGACCGGCCGCGAGGTCAAATGGCCTCGTTCCGCCAGGTGATGGAGGCCATCGACGAGGCCTGGACCAACCGTCGGGCCGACGTGGACGCCCAGGCCGATCAACTGGTCGCCCTGATCGATCGGACTTCGCGGGTCGCCGCCTCGCTGAGCGCGGATTCTTCGGGCGACCCCGGCGGGGACCGGATGCTCGACCAGGCAGGCGACGCCGTCCTTGCGTCCTTCGATCCTGAGTGGGGCGGTTTCGGCGGCGCGCCCAAGTTCCCGGCGGCCATGACGTTGGCCTCGGCTCTTCGTATCCATCACCGCAGCAACCGTCCCGAGCTGCTGCGGGCGGTGCGGACCAGCCTCGACGCCATGGCCTCCGGCGGCATATACGACCACCTCGGCGGCGGGTTCGCCCGCTACTCGGTGGACCGCCGGTGGCTCGTGCCCCACTTCGAGAAGATGCTCTACGACAATGCCCTGCTGACGAGGGTGTATCTCCACGCCTGGATGGTGACCGGCGTGCCGGTGTACCGCCAGGTAGTCGACGAGACGATCGGCTACGTGCTGCGGGACCTGCGCCACGCCGGTGGAGGCTTCTACTCGGCTGAGGATGCCGACTCCGAGGGCGTTGAGGGGAAGTTCTACGTCTGGTCCGAGCCCGAGCTGCGAGCGGTTGTGCAGAACGCCGCCGGTGCGGAGGCCGCCGATGCGGCCGCGGCCTGGTGGGGAGTGACCGCGGCCGGCAACTTCGAGGGGGCCAACATCTTGAACCGGCCGGTGCGGGGCGATCTGATCCGACCCGATGAGGTGGAGGCCGCCCGCCAGGCCCTGTTCGTGTGCCGGGAGAGCCGCGCGCGCCCCGGTCTCGACGACAAGGTCCTCACCGAGTGGAACGGCCTGATGCTGTCGGCGCTGGCCGAGGCCGCCGCGGCCACCGGTGATCCGCAGTGGCGGGCGGCGGCGCTGGCCAACGGCGAGTTCCTGGTGTCCAATCTGCGGCGCGACGACGGCCGATGGCTTCGCTCCTGGCAGGCCGGTGACGCCGGACGCCCGGCTCAGGCCCGCCACCTGGCCTACGCCCAGGACTACGCGGCCCTCATTGACGCTTTCACCGGGCTGGGAGAGCTGTCGGGCCAGGCCCGCTGGATTGACGAGGCCCGAGCCGCAGCCGACGGCTTGCTGGAACTGTTCTGGGACGACGCGGCGGGCGGAGTGTTCACCACCGGCGCCGATGCCGAGAAGCTGGTGACCCGGCCCAAGGACCTGATGGACAACGCCACGCCGTCGGCCCAGTCGCTGGCCGCCTGCGGGCTTCTCCGGCTGGCCGCACTGACCGGCGAGTCCCGCTACGGCGAGCACGTTCACCGCATCATCGAGCTGTTCAGTTCCGCTGCGGCCCAGCACCCCACCGCCTTCGGCCGGGCCCTGGAAGCGCTCGACATGGCCGCCCACGGCCTCGACGAGATCGCGATCGTGGGCGACCGGGCCGACCTGGTGGCCGCGGTGCAGACCCGCTACCTGCCCAACGCGGTCCTGGCCTGGGGCGAGCCCTACGACTCCCCGCTATGGCACGACCGCCCCGGAGGCTTCGCCTACGTCTGCCGCGACTTCGCCTGCCAGTCCCCCGCGTCCACCGCTGAGGAGCTGATCGCCCAACTCCAGGGCTGAGCGCCGGCCCTGATCTCAGCCGGCCGGAAGGGAGACTCACGAGCCGGTGGGTGAGATCACCTCTATGCCCACAGGAGCGCTAGCCGCGAGGAGAACTCAGGCGGCGGCCTTCTCCAGGATGTGGACTCCGCAGGCTGAGCCGAGGCCGATGACGTGGGCCAGCCCGACGGTGGCGCCCTCGACTTGGCGGTCGCCGGCCTCGCCCCGCAGGTGGGTGGTGATCTCGAAGACGTTGGCCACGCCGGTGGCTCCGATGGGGTGGCCCTTGGAGATGAGCCCTCCGGAGACGTTCACCGGGGTGGCGCCGTCCCGGAACGGCCCGCCCGAGTCGATGAACTCCCCGGCGCCGCCGGGCTCGCACAGGCCCAGATTGTCGTAGTGGATCAGCTCCGCGGTGGCGAAGCAGTCGTGGAGTTCCACCAGGTCGAGATCTTCGGCGCCGACCCCGGCCGTCTCGTAGGCCTGAGCTGCGGCATTGCGGGTGAGGGTGTTCACGTCCGGCTGCACCTGGCAGTCCTCGGTGAACGGGTCCGAGGTGAGCACCGATGCCGAGACCTTGACTGCCCGTTTCTGGACGTGGGACGGCATCGAGGCCAGCCGCTCCCCCGACACCAGCACGACCGCGGCCGCGCCGTCACCGGTCGGGCAGCACATCAGCAGAGTGTTGGGGTAGCTCATCATGGGCGACTCCATGATCTCGCCCATCGAGAACTCCTTCTGGTACTGGGCCAGCGGGTTCAGGGTCGAATGGAGGTGGTTCTTGTAGGCCACCCGGGCGAACTGCTCGAAGCCGACCTCGTCGTGGTCGTGGGCGTAGGCCATACCGGCCTGGGCGAACACGCCGGGCATGGTCTCGGTGCCCAGATAGCCGTCCACGCCGGTGACCGCTCCGTAGCGCCCGGACGGTTCGAAGACCTTCTTCTCCTTCTTGGCCGCACCGCCGCCCAGCAGTCCCATCTTGCCCATCTTCTCGGCTCCCACGGCCAGGCCGATCTCGGCCTCTCCGGAGCGGATGGCCATCATGACGGCACGTATGGCGGTGGCCCCGGTAGCGCAGGCGTTGGCCACGTTGTAGACCGGCACGCCGGTCTGGCCGATCTGCTTCTGGATCCGCTGGCCGATCCCACCCGAAGCCTGGAACAGCGATCCGCAGGCCAGGACGTCGACGTCGGCCACCGTGACCTCGCCGTCGGCCAGCGCGCCCATGGCGCTCTCGGAGGCCAGGTCGATCAGGTCCAGGTCGGGATAGCGGGCGAAGCGGGTCATGTGGGCGCCGAGCACCCACACGCTGTCCGGAGAGATCTTGGCTGTCATTGTCGAGGTGCCTCCCTGCTGTGTGGATGACGCTCCGGGTCGGTACCGGCCTCAGGCGGGCTCGTAGCCGAAGGCGACGGCCTCGGTGCCGTCGTCGTCAGTGCCGATCGGATAGATGGCGAGCCGCACCCGCATCCCGAGCTTGACCGCCTCGGGGGTGGCGTCGCAGTTCACCACGTTGGAGCGCACCCAGGTGCCGTCGTCGGTGCGGACGATGGCCGACACGAACGGCACCGGGATGCGATGGAGAACGCCCGCAGCTCGCCGGCGCCGTCGACCGCAGCCGCCCCGAAGTAGGTTCGGCCGCAGCGCGCGCAGGCGTTGCGGCGATCGAAGAACCGCGCCCCGCAGTGGCCGCACTCATGGGCCACCAAGTGCGGCTCCGGCTCGAGATGCAAGTAGTCGACGAGCGGGACTTGCGCCGGAGTCATCGCAGGGCAGGTTACCGCGCGCCGTGCGGCATGCCGCCAACGCGCGGCCGCGGCGGCTGTAGGGCCTCGGCTCCCGAAATCTGGGCGGGTCTTGCCCGTATTGACGACTTTCTCTGCAGGTTGGTACTGCACCGGTCAGAGTCCGGCGAGAGGATCGTCAGAGACGAGCAGTTCGGCGGCGCCGATGGCGGTGATCCGGCTCGCGAGGGCGAAGCGATGCGCGCCTGCGTGAACGATGACGAGATGGTCGAGCCCGAGGTCGGCTAGGGCGCTGTGCATGGATCTGGTGGCTGCGGGCCGGTCGGTGCGCTTGATCTCGAACCCGATCACCTGTCCGTCGATCTCGAGCCGCAGGTCGAGCTCGGCCCCGCTGTGGGTCGACCAGAACGCGGCCGCGGTGTCGCTGAAGCGGGCCGGGAGCTGTTCGAGCACCATCCCTTCCCAGCTCGCGCCCAGTTTGGGGTGGCGCTCGAGGTCGAGGCGGGTATCGATCCCCAGCAGGCGGTGCAGAAGGCCACAGTCGCGTACATAAACCCGCGGCGCCTTCACCTGGCGTTTCGAGATGTTGGCGAACCAGGCCGGCAGCTGGCGCACGACGAGAGCGTCGGTCAGCGCATCCACGAGGCGGCGCACCGTCTTCTCGGAGACGTCGATTGACCGGGCGATCGCCGCGCCGTTCCACGTCTGGCCGTGATAGTGGGCGAGCATCGTCCAGAACCGGTGCATCATCGTGGCCGGGAAACGAAACCCGAAGCCGGCGAGGTCTCGCTCCAGGAAGGTCGCAATGTAGTCGTCCCGCCACGCGCTCGATGCTTGATCGTCCGCGGCGAGGAACGACTCCGGCAGTCCGCCGCGCAGCCACAGGTCGTCGAGCCGGTGAGCGCCGACGTCGCCGAGTCGAAACCCCGTGAGCTCGACGAGCGTCACCCGTCCCGCCAACGACTCCGAGCCGAGGCCGGTCAGGTCCGGTGAGGCGCTGCCGAGCACCACGAAGCGCCCCGGGCGGCGGTTCTCGTCGACGAGCACTCGCAGCGACTCGAACAGTTCGGGCATTCGCTGGGCCTCGTCGATGACGATCGTCTCGCCCGTGTCGCGCAGCGCGAGCATCGGCTCGGCGAGCCGCGCTAGGTCCCGGTAGTCCTCTAGGTCGAAGGCCGACGCCGGAGACGGCCTGACCACCCGTTGCGCCAGGGTGGACTTGCCGGCCTGTCGTGGTCCGGTGAGCAGTGTCACCGGGGAGCGTGACATGGCGGTTCGCAGGGCTTGTTCGTCTGACGGCCGTTCGATGTAAGCGCCTTCTGCTGCGGCTTCCCCGCTCGGGTCTAGTGCTGTGTCAGATCCCGTCTCATCAGCCATGCCGACATTCTATCTTGAAAATCTGCCGCCAGCGGATAGATTTTCAAGTATGTTGATGTGGGCACGCTACCCGGCCCTACCAGTGCGCCCTGTGGACCACATCACTCAGATCGGGCCGGTCGCGGCCGGTCGAGCGGCTGGGCCGGTCGTCTTCGGCTCGATGGCCCATGGCGACGGTGCCCACGCCACGCCGGTCGGGCGGGACGCCGAATTGCCGGCGCACAGCCCCCTCGTGGTCGAACATCCCGAAGAACGCCGCGCCCAGTCCCCGGTCCCGCGCCGCCAGCAGCATGGTCATCACCGCCGCCCCGCCGTCGACGAACCAGTAAGGCACCGGCCAGGCCTCCTCGCCGGCACCCAGGCCGGTGTGGGCCTTGTCCGGCTCGCGGTATCGGCTCACGTACGCGCCCGGATCGACCCATGCCACCACCAGCACCGGCGCGGCCAGCAGCCCGGGCCAGGTGAAGCCCTCCCGCTGACCTGAAGGCAGCGTGACATCCCAGTAGGCCCTGGTGCTGTCGCCCTCCAGCACCAGGAACTCCACGGCCGCGGTGTTGCCCGCGGTCGGTGCCCGCCGGGCGAGGTCGCAGATCTCATCGACCACCGCCGGCGCCACCGGCTCGGGTGTGAAGGAGCGCACCATCCGGCGGCCCTGAACGGCCTGCTCGAACTCCATGCCGCTTCGCTCTCTATGCCTGCTCGAAGCCTGCGCGCTCCGCCCCACCGCAGGGGGAGGGGCGGCAGCCTCGCTTACAGCAGCTTCTCGAGCTCCTCGGCCATCACCCATCCGTGGACGATCAGCGTGTCACCGTCGTGGAGGACCAGGCTGTCCAGCAGGTCGGCGGTGCCGGCCGGAATCTGCTCGGGCTTGAGGCTGGCGTGATCCAGTACTACCGGGGGTCCGCCCTTGCCGCGTGTGGTGAAGACCCGGTCCTCGTAGCTGAGGGGTCCGATGCCGAACCGCTTGGCGAGGCGGCGGCCCCACGCCCGCTCCTCGCCGGTTGCCTTGTGGCCGGAGCGGGGAACGACGTCGTGAAGGCTCTTGAACGCTTCGAAGGCCCCCGGATCGTTGATCTGCATGCCGACCAGCACATCCTCATCTGGGAAGGACAGGGCGGCCCGGCGGAGCTTGTCGGTGACGATCCCTCTCAGCACGGTGTCGCGACGGGTGGTGCGGCAGGTGTGGCCGGCACCGATGAGCACACACGGCGTTCCGCCGATGCGCTCCAGGGTGCAGAAGGAGAAGCCCCTCAGCTTGCCGTTGTCGCGGGCCTCGGTGACCAGTACCCAGGCCTCAGCCTGCTTGGAGAGCGAGCCGACCTCGTATGCGCTGGAGGAGACGGCGCAGAGATCGGCCATCTCGGCAAGATCGGAATCTCCCAGCGCGGTGCAATCCCTGGTCTCGATCGCGATCGCCATGACCGCTTCCACCCCTATAGCTCGCCCGTACCGTCGCTCCAGTCTCAGGGGCGCGAGGCGGTTTCACAACCTTCCGGGCCCCGTTTCGCCCCGGTGCGAGCCGCCGGGTTCCCGCCCGGTGCGGGCAGATCAGACCCCGGCGATGGCCTCCGCGCCGAGCAGCTCGCGCAGCTCGGCCGGCAGGCCGTTGGCGGGGTCCACCGCGAAGTCCTCGGGGAGACGGGCCACCCGCCGGTCGCCCAGCATCAACTCCACCGGTGAGCCGCCCGGATGGGCGCGCAGCACCGACTTGAGCTCGCGCAGCTGCCGGTCGTTCTGGTGCTCGAGCGGCAGGTTCACCCGCAGCGGGGGGTCCTCCTCGGTGCTCTCCACCAGGTGGACGTCGTTGGCGAAGAACCGGAGTGTGTCCTCCCGGGTGTCGAGCCGCCCTCGCACCACGACGACGGCGTCGTCGGCCAGCTTCGGACCGTGCTCGGACATGGCCCTCGGGAACACCAGTACCTCGATCTTGTCCTCGAGGTCCTCCAGGGCGAAGGTGGCCATCAGCTCGCCCTTGCGGGTCCAGCGCCGCTGCAGACCCGTGATCACCCCGCCGACCGACCAGAAGCCGGCGTCGTCGCTGTGGGCCGCACCGGACGCGAGGTCGCCGATGGTGCAGTCGGCGAGGCGGCGGACCCGGGCTTCCATGCCCTTGAGCGGGTGGTCGGAGATGTAGAGGCCGAGCATCTCCTTCTCGTAGGCCAGCTTCTGCATGCGCTCGTACTCGGCGTCTCCGATCTCGGGCCTGTCGTCGAAGGAGGGGCCCTCGCTCTGCTCCCCGAACAGCGACATGACGCCGGCTTCGTGCTCTCGGCGCTTGCGCACCGTCATGTCGATGATGGCCTCGTGCACGTTCAGTAGGCCCTTGCGGGGGTGGGCGAGAGAGTCGAAGGCGCCCGCCTTTATCAGCGACTCGATGGTGCGCTTGTTCAGGACCTCGATATCCACCCGCTCCACGAATTCGACGAACGAGGCGTAGGGCCCGTTGGCCTCGCGCTCCGCGATCACCCGCTCGACCATCCCCTCCCCCACGTTGCGCACCGCCGAGAGGCCGTACACGATTCGGCCCGGGCTGGCCACGGCCTGCTGGGCGTCGTCGTGGGGCACCGGCGTGAAGTCGGACGCGGACCGGTTGATGTCGGGAACCTGCACCTCGATCCCCCGCAGCCGGCACTCGTTGAGGTAGACCGAGGCGTTCTCCAGCTTGCTCTTGACGCTGGTCAGCAGGGAGGCCAGGTACTCCACCGGGTAGTTGGCCTTGAGGTAGGCGGTCTGGTATGCGACCAGGCCGTAGCCGTAGCTGTGGCTCTTGTTGAAGGCGTAGTCGGCGAACTGCTGGATGATCTTGAACAGCTCGGTGCCTAGGCCCTCCTCGTAGCCGTTGGCCGCGACCCCGGCGACGAACTTCTCCTCCTCGGCCGCCATGGCCTCGCGGATCTTCTTGCCCATGGCCTTGCGCAGCGAGTCGGCCTCGGCCAGCGAGTAGCCCGCGAAGCGCTGGGCCACCCGCATGACGCTCTCCTGGTAGATCATCAGCCCGTAGGTGTCGGCCAGGATGTCGGCCGCGTCGTCGTGGAAGTACTCCACGAGGCGGCGGCCGTTCTTGCGGTCGGCGTAGTCGTGGTGCATGTTGGCCGCCATCGGTCCCGGCCGGTACAGCGCAACCAGCGCGCAGATGTCGTCGAACTCGGTGGGCGCGAGGGAGCGGACTAGCGAGCGCACCTGGGGATTCTCAAGCTGGAAGACGCCGATGGTGTCCCCTTCCTGCAGCATCTTGAAGGTGGCGTCGTCGTCCAGCGGGATGGTGTCGATGTCGACGGTGACACCCCGGGTGCGCTCGATCAACTCGACGGTGTCGGTTATGACGTCCAGGTTTCGCAGGCCCAGGAAGTCCATCTTGAGCAGGCCCAGGTCCTCCACCCCGTGCATCTCGTACTGGGTGACGATGGGCGCCTCGCTGACGTCGCGGCCGGACTCGGGCTTGCGCTGGATGGGCATGTACTCGGTCAGCGGCTCGGGGGTGATGACCACGGCCGCGGCGTGGATGCCGTCCTGGCGCCGCATGCCCTCCAGCCCCCGGGCAACGTCCACGACCTCGGCCACTTCGGGGTCGGTGTCGCACATCTGGCGCAGCTCGGCCGCGGCCACATACCCGTCGTGGTGAGTCTCCGAGTCCTCGAAGCAGTACTGGAGAGGGGTGTCGCGGCCCAGGATGAGCGGCGGCATGGCCTTGGCGATGCGGTCGCCCAGCGAGTGGGGATAGCCGAGGACCCGGGCCGCGTCGCGCACTGCGGCCCGGGCCTTGATCCGGCCGAAGGTGACGATCTGGGCCACATGGTCGTTGCCGTCGCGGCTGTACTTCTGTGACGCGTACCTGATGATCTCGTCGCGGTAGCGCGAGTCGAAGTCCATGTCGATGTCAGGCATCGAGACCCTGGACGGGTTGAGGAACCGCTCGAACAGCAGGTCATACCGGATGGGGTCCAGGTCGGTGATGCGCAGGCTGTAGGCCACTGCGCACCCCGCGGCCGAGCCCCGGCCGGGACCCACCCGTATGCCCCTGCGCCGCGCGTAGGCGATGAGGTCCCAGGTGATGAGGAAGTAGGAGGCGAATCCCATGTTGTTGATGACTTCGAGCTCGTAGGCCAGCCGCTTGGCCACGTCGTCAGGCAGGGGGTCGCCCCAGCGCTCACGGGCGCCCGACAGCGTGAGGTGCTCCAGGTACTCGCGGTCGCTGCCGTAGCCCTCGGGCACCTCGAAGTGGGGCAGCCGGGGCGTGCCGAACTCGATGGCCACCTCGGCTCGCTCCGCGATCTGAAGGGTGCTGTCGCAGGCCTCCGGAATGTGGGAGAAGAGGTGCCGCATCTCCGCTGAGGTCTTGAGGTAGTGGTCGTCTCCGTGGAACTTGAGGCGGTCGGTGTCGGTGAGCAGGGATCCGGTCTGCACGCACAGCAACGCGTCGTGGGCCGCGGCATCGCTGCGGTGCGTGTAGTGGCTGTCGTTGGTGGCCAGCAGTGGAGCCCCCAGCTGGCGCGCGATATCGAGGAGTTGCGGGTTGATCCGGTGTTGTTCGGGGATTCCGTGGTCCTGCATCTCGACGTAGAAGCTGTCGCGACCGAATATCTCCTGGAACCGGGCCGCCTTCTCGAGGGCCTCGGCCGTGTTGCCGCGCAGCAGGGCCTGGGGCACCTGGCCTCCCAGGCAGCCGGTGGTGGCGATCAGTCCCGCGCTGTGGTCGCTGAGCGTCTCCCAGTCGCAGCGGGGCTTGTAGTAGTAGCCCTCCATGAACGCCCGGCTGGCGACCTTTATGAGGTTCTTGTAGCCGGTGTCGTCCATGGACAGCAGTGTCAGGTGGTAGTAGAGCTTGCCGCCGCCCTCTATGTTGCCGCCGGAGTCGTCGACCCGCCCCCGGCGCGGCGGCCGCTCAAACCGGGAGTCCTGGGCCATGTAGGCCTCCATGCCGATGATGGGCTTGATGCCGTGCTCGGAGCACTTGCGGTAGAAGTCCAGGACTCCGTACATGTTGCCGTGGTCGGTGATGCCCAGTGCCGGCTGGCCGTCGGCGGCCGAGGCCGCGATCAACTCGTCGAGCCGGGAGGCGCCGTCGAGTATCGAGTACTCGGTGTGGGTGTGGAGGTGGACGAAGGAGTCAGCCACCGCGCCTCCCTGTGGACACTGTGGACCGGTGTTGACGGGGCTGTGGATGAATCACACAGCTGTGATTCGCACCATAGTCCGCGCTCAGGACTCTCGCGCAATGGATCTGGCAGGTCCGGTCGGCGGGTCCTTTCACCGGCGCGGCCTGGCGCCGCGAGCGGCGCCATCCCCTGCCCCGGCGCCACCCCCCGACCGACCGGTGCCGCGCCGGCCGGCGACCTCGGCTGGACGGTACTGAATTGCCTACAGGTATGTGCCGGGGCGGCTCGCGGCGTCGCCTCCGGACTGCGGTCTCTGGTACGGCTCCGCTCCCGGCAGCAGTTCGCCCCGCATCGACTGGAGTTGCTGGTGGGCGCTCATCTGCTGGGCGAGCAGCATCGCCTTCATGCCCTGGATGAGGCCTTCGAGCCACCCGACAAGCTGAGCCTTGGCGATCTGGAGTTCCATTGTGGACGGGGTCTCGGTCTGCTCGAAGGGTGAGGCGAGCCTCGTCAGCTCCTCGCGCAGGTCCGCCGACAGGGCCGAACCGACCTCCCCCACCGACGTCTCGTAGATCTCGCGCAGCCGCTGCCGGCTGGCCTCGTCCAGATCGGTGGAGCGCACCTCGGCCAGCAGTTGCTTGAGCATGGTGCCGATGCGCATGACCTTGGCCGGGTGATCGATCGTCTCGTTGATCTCGTCGCCGGCATCGCTCTCCGCGACTACGACGACGTCGGGAGCCAGCACCTCGTGAGGTTCGCTCCCAGCGCTGTTGCCACTGTCGTCGGCGTTCACGACCTAAACCCTACGAGACGTGTACCAGAAGTGGAACCAGCATCTCGGCGGAGGTCAGTGAGCCGTGGCGGCCGAGGAGGCTTCCGGAGCCGTCGTCGGGATGGCTGAACGCCCAGGCGTCCCGGGCCACCAGGGCCACATCCCCCAGCCGGGAGCGGGCGGCGTCGGTCACCACCGGTCCCAGCCAGCCACCTTCGATGATCTCCTCGGCGGTATGGACCCAGGCCTGCGCTCCATGGGCACTGGCCGCGGCCTCGTACAGGTCGCGGCTCCGGCCTCGCCGGGCGTGCAGCCAGCGGAACCGCGCCTCCCCCGACTCTGCGTGGGCGCAGTCGAGCACGGAGCGGTCAATTCTGACCAGGCCGTCCGAGCAGTCCACCAGGCCGTGGTCGGATGTGGCCACCACCGCGGTGTTCCGAGGAAGGACGGTGAGCAGGTCGGCCATCAGGCGATCGCAGGCTCGCAACTCTGCGGTGTAGTGCTCGCCGAAGGCGTGCTCGTGGGCCACTATGTCGAGGCCCTCGTAGTAGGCGTAGATGAAGGACTCCCCCGCGGCCAGGAGCTGCCTCACCTCCACCGCCAGGCTCGACAGCATCTTGTACCCGTACCGGCGGGCGTCGCGCAGGTAGGCGCGGCTGAAGCCTGACTTGCGGTACGCATCCTTCTGCAGTGCGGGCGGCCGCTGACCCCCGAAGGCGGCGACCGGTTGGAACAGCTCGGGCCGGTGGCGGTCCAGGCCGTCACCCTGGGGGGTCCTCCACCTGAGGATGTTGAGGTTGCCGTCATCGGTTCGGATCCGGTAGCCCACGATTCCGTGCTCGCCCACCCCGACGCCGGTGGCAATGGAGGTGAGGGCGGAGGCGGTCGTGCTCGGGGCCACGGTCGTGACCGTGGCGACCTGCATCTCGTGCAGCGTTGGCGCCACCCGCGGCCGCGTCGCAAGCTGCTCGGCGCCCAGCCCGTCCAGAATCAGCACCACTACGGCCCGAGCTTCGAGGACTTCCGCCGGTACCGGTCCCGGCGCGGCGTGCGGGCGGGGCTCCAGAATTGCGGGCACGATGTCGGCCACGCATCCGCCGCCGTAGGCCGGCAGGACCGGCTCTCGGCGCGCCGGGATCGGTTCCGGGCGGGCCACGGCATCTAGGATGCCACCGTGACTGGGCCGACACGCGACGATCGCGCCACTCTCGCCGTCGCAGAGGCACGCCCATGAGGGTGTCGACACGCGGGGACTACGCATCCCGCGCCCTGCTGTCCCTGGCGCTGCACAGCGAGAACGCTCCGACCTCGGTGCGGGAGATAGCAGAGCGCACCGCGCTGCCCCAGCCGTACTTGGAGCAGATCCTGCTGGCCCTCAAGGGAGCCGGCCTGGTGCGCTCCAAGCGAGGCGTGGGCGGCGGGTACGTGCTGGCCCGCGACCCCGCCGACATCAAGCTGTCGGAGATAGTGCGGGCTGTGGACGGCCCGATCGCGGCGGGCGACTTCGGAGAGCCTCACACCGACGGCGCCTGCGATCACGAGGGGCAGTGCGTGCTGCTGGCGATCTGGTCGGCCTCGGGCTCCCACATGCGCCGGTTCCTGGACTCCTTCAGCCTGGCCCAGATCACCGACATGGCCCAGGGTGAGGCTCCCTGGCCGGTCGACGAGGATCCCTCCTAGAGGCCCGGCCTCTGGCGGTGCTGCCTATCGGCAGGACGCCAGCACCTCGGCCAGCTCGGGCGGAAGGGGCGACTCCGCTCTCACCGTCTCTCCGCTCACGGGGTGGCTGAACGACAGGGACCGAGCGTGCAGGAACGGACGGGACAGCCCGAAGACATCGCCGCCGCGCCCTGCTGTGGCGTGCCCGGATCCATAGGTGGGATCGCCGACGACGGCGTGGCCGATGGCCCGGAGGTGGACTCTGATCTGGTGAGTCCGGCCGGTCTCGAGCCGGCAGGCAAGCAGGGCGACCTGCGCCGGCTCGGCGAAGCGCTGCTCCACCTCGTAGTGGGTGCGGGCGGGGCGGCCCCGGTCGGTCACGGTCATGCGCAACGGGTTGCGGCTCGACCGGCCCACGGGAGCATCGACAACCCCTGAGGAGGTTTCGGGGTGACCCCAGACCAGCGCGCCGTAGAGCCGATCGGGTTCGTGGGATCGCATCTGCTCGACCAATGACCGGCGGGCGCGCTCGGTGCGGGCTACCACCAGCAGCCCCGAGGTGCCTCGATCGAGCCGGTGAACGATGCCGGGCCGGTAGGGGTCACCGACCCCCGCGAGCTCCGGATAGCGAGCCAGCAGTCCGTTGACGAGGGTGGCCCCGTCGTGTCCCGCGCCGGGGTGCACCACCAGGCCGGCGGGCTTGTCCACCACGATCACGTCCGGATCCTCGAAGACTGTCGTAAAGGCCACGCCGGCATCGGGTACCGGGACAGGATCGTCGTGGGATTCGAAGTCGATGGACAGCGACTCGCCCGCCGCGACCCGCCGAGCACCCGAGGTGACCACAGCCCCATCCAGGCGCACGCAGCCCTCGGCCACCAGCCGGGCTGCCGCCGAGCGACTCACGTCGGCCACCAGGGCCACGGCCCGGTCGAGCCGCAGGCCGTCGAGGGCTGCGCCTACGACCTCCCCCGCTGAAGTCATCCTGCTCGGCGGCACGCGTGCCACACCAGGGCCGCACCTCCCAGCACGACCCCCATGTCGGCCACGTTCCACACCGGCCACCACTGGACGTCAATGAAGTCGATCACCGCACCCTGCAGGAAGCCGTCGCTGGATCGGAAGAGGCGATCGATCAGGTTGCCGAGCGCTCCCCCGGCGATGCACCCGGCCGCGACGGCCGACCACCGTTCGGAGGCCAGCCGCCGATTGAGGAGCAGGACTGCGGCGATCGCCGCCGCCGCGATCCCGAGCAGCGGTCCGAGGCCCTGGAAACTGCTGAAGGCCGCTCCGGTGTTGAAGACGAGGCGCAGCCGCAGCGTCCACACCAAGTCGATGACGCGCCCGTCATCGAGGGCCTCCAACGCCCACCACTTGGTGAGTTGATCGACTCCGACCACCGACGCGGCCGCAACCACAGCCCTGAGGGCATGGCAGTAGGCGGGCCCGGCCGTTACCGGGGCGGTCATGGGGCCGGGCGCTTTACCGGCGACCGAGGCCGCCCGCCTTCACCTCGACGCGCTCGGCAGCCCAGGGGATGGCTCGGAGGCGGGCTCTGGGAATCGGCGCACCCGACGTGATGCAGAAGCCGTATGTGCCGTTGTCGATGCGCTCCAGCGCGGCATCGATCTGGCTGACTGTGTGGCGCGCTTGACTGGACAGGGCGAGGTCGCGCTCCCGCTCGACCGCGACGGTGGTGCCCTCGCCTCCCTCCTCGTCGAACTGCACGTCGCCCGGCTCGCGCGTGGCCAGCAACGACTCTGCCTCAGCCTGGTACTCCTCGGCCGAGTGGAGGTACTTGGCTCTCTCCTTGAGCAGCTTCCGGCGCATCTCATCAAGGAACTGTGAATCGAAACGGGGATTGGCAGTCTTGGCCATGTCTCTCAATCTCGGTCCTGCCGTCCAGGAGGACCCTAGGACGTGACGGTGGTTCAGACGGCTCGGGGTGGTCAAGCCCGAGGGCCGAGCCTACCGCCGCCGTCGTCGTGGTCGAAGAAGGCAGCCATGGCCGCGTCCCCGTCGGGCAGGGGCGCATCGCTGCTGACCACCTGCCGGAGCTGTTCGATGAACTCGTCGTCCTCCTCCGCGTCCATGTCGAAGAGTTCGGGGCTGTCAACGCCGAAGGGCATGGTCGCCGGTCCGGCAGAAGCGACCTCGTCGCCGCGGAGGGAGTCGTCCGGCTCCCGGCTTGCCGAACCGTTGCCACCCGCTGAGGGCTCCAACCGGATCACATCCGACGCGACAGGCTCAGGCTCCGCGGTGTCGATGTCCTCCGATGGATCGTGCTCGGCCTCATCGGCCCACTCGACCACGGGCAGATCGGGCACAGTGCCGGCATCAACGGCGCCTGCGGGCCGAGCTTCTTCAAGGGCGCCCCCAGGCGCTCGAGCGGTGCCCTCTGAAGCCGGCAGGAACTCGAGAGCGGGCCCTCCTGCCGGTTCGGGATCCGCATCGAGGGCTCGATCGACTTGAGTGTCACCGGCAGCACTCGGGGGAGCTTGCTCATCCTCTGAGGCTTCGAGGGCTTCAGCCCCGTCGCCGCCGGTGCCCGCATCGTCGGCGGCCGCAGCGCGGTCGTCGGCGTCCGCGTCCGCCGCGACCGCGCTCTCCCCGGCCTCGGGCTCGCCGACGGATTCGGTGATGCCGGTGACTGGCTCGAACTTCTCGGCGAAGGACTGGAACGAGACCGCGAGGCTGCGGAGCATGTCCCGCTCGCTGTCCAGCCTGGCCTGGATTTCGGCCACAACCGTCTCCAGTTGGCTCCTGGACGCTTCGAGATCCCGTAGCTCCCCCTGTGCCCGTTCCCGTTCCGAAGCCAGTTCGGTCGCGGCCGTTCTCTTGGCCTCGGCGATGATGAGCTGGCCGCTCTCCTCAGAGTCGGCCAGCATCCGGGCGGCGCGCTCCTCAGCCGAGCGCAGGCGCTCGTTGGCTGCCGTCTCGGCTTCGGAGACAGTCTTGGCTGCCCGCTCCTTAGCGGAGTCGGTTATCGACTTCGCTTCGGATCGTGCTTCCGACACGGCCGAGTCGGCGGTGCGCTGCGCCAGTACGAGCGTTCGTAGAAGCGTCTCGCGGATCTCCGTGCCCCCGTCGTCGCTGCCGGGCTGGGACTCGAGCTGGGCCAAGCGATGCTCGAGCTCCCCGATCCGATCCTTGGCTTGAGCTGCCGCGCGGTTGACCGTCTTGACGTAGCTGTCCACCTCTTCGTAGTCGTAGCCACGCATCCGCTCGCGGAACTTGACCTCGGACGCGAGGTCGCTGAGTGCGTTCATGCGGGCGATGATGCCACGGCCACCGTCCCGGTTGGTGGATGCCCAGGGCCCGAGCGGCCCGTGAGCGCAGCGAACAGGAGCGGGAACCACCGACGGCTCCGGCCGGACGGTGGCGCCACCGTCCGGCCCGCAGTGGCTAGCAGATGATTCTCTGGAGGATGGCGATACCGAAGATCACGATCACCGGCGAGAAGTCGAGGGCCATGCCGCCGAACCGTGCCGCGGGCAGCATGCGCCGCACCGGCTTCATGACCGGGTCGGTCACCGTGTAGAGGAACCCGGCGACGGTGGCCATCGCGCCGTTGGGGTTGAGGGGAAACCAACTCAGCAGCACGCGACCGAAGATCGCGAACAGGTACAGGGACAGCAGCAGGCAGAGGATCCCGAGCACCTATTCCCCGCTCTTGTTCGCTGAGCTCACGGGCCGCTCGGGCCACGGCCTCGCTGAGCACCCGCCGGTATCCGCGTCATCTGCGGTCCATCCGCTCGGTCTCGTCTCACGGTGTGTTCAGGGGCGCTTGCGACGGGCGGCACCTCGCGACACCTCCACATCGGCCGGGGTCAGCAGGTACACCTGGTCGGCGACGCGGTCCATCTTGCCGCCCATCGCGTAGCAGAGGCCGCTGGAGAAGTCCACGAGGCGACGTCTCAGATCCCGGTCGACCGCTTGAAGATTCACGATCACGGGCTGGCCCGACTTGAACCGGTCCCCGATCTCCTGGGCGTCATTGAAAGCGTCGGGGGAGACGGCGTGCGGCTTCATCGTCTTGGAGGGCATCGAATGCACGATCCGCACCGAGCTGTCGGCGTCGGGGTCGTCCATGTGTGCCCCATCCTCGCCCGACGCGAGGCTGATGGGTCGGACGGTCCGGCCCAGTACGGTGCTGTCCGGGGCTGAGCCCGACGCGACGGACACGCCTTGCCCGGGGACGGTCTCGGCTCCGGCCGGATAGCGGCCCGGCGTTGCGACCGGGGGTTGATGCGGGCGGATCGGGTCTTCGTAGCCCTCGTAGTGCTCGTCGGGCCCGAGCCCGAGGTAGATCATCGCCTTCTTCAGCATCGACATCGTCGCTCCTTGAGCAGACTTTAGCGCGTCACGCCCGTCATCGATTCTCCGGTGGTGCGTGTCATTGTGGCACGGTCAGAGGCCGAGCGGATCGACCATGATTGACCGGGGTATTGCGAATCGGCGAGCGAGGCCGTGGCCCGAGCGGCCCGTGAGCGCAGCGAACAAGAGCGGGAGTGGCACCGCTGTGACGCGACCGGCTGTCAGCTGCTTGCGCTCGCTCTCAGCGCACCGCGGCGGGGACGTTCGCCGAAGAGGCTCCTCCCGATTCGCACCATCGTCGCGCCCTCGGCCACCGCGACCTCGAGATCGTCGGTCATGCCCATCGAGCAGTGGCGGAGGCCGAGAGTGTCGACCATCTGCCGCAGCGACCTGAAGCTGCTTCGAGCCCCCTCGGGTGGCCCGAGCGTCCCGATGCCCATCAGGCCAACCAGGTCCAGCCCCGCGTCGGCGACTACGGAGGCCAGTTGCTCTGCCTCCGCGGCCCGGCAGCCCCCCTTGGACTCATCTGAGGAGATGTTCACCTGAATCATCACTTCCGCCCCCGGGGCGCGACGACCGATCTCACGGGCCAGCTCCGGTCGGTCAACCGTCTGCCACACGTCGACGCAACCGGCCAGCATCTTGACCTTGTTGCGCTGCAGGTGTCCGACGAAGTGGACCCGGGGTCTGGGCACGGCGGTCACCCCGGTCAGCTTGGCCAGGAACTCTTGGGCGTAGTTCTCTCCGATGTGGCCGATACCGCATGCGGCTGCGGCATCGATGGCCCATGAGTCGAGCGCCTTTGTGACCGCGATCACGGTGACGTCATGGTCTGCAGCACGGGCGATTCGCGCTTGCACGGCCTCGTAGCGCTCGCCGATGGCGGCCACGGTTCGCGGCGACACGCTCATACGCGTTCCAATCGGACTGTGGTCGCTTGTCTGGCCAGTTCGCCGCGGACCCGGTGCGAGAAGAAGCACTCGTGGGAGGTGTCGAATCCCAGATCCTCGACGTCGCTGACGCCAACTGTGCGCAGGGCTTCCCGCACCGCCAAGACGAGATCGAGCGCGGGCGCGCCCCAGGAGGTGACGCCAGCGACATCGCGGCGAACCGCACCCCTCACCGCGGCGAGCTCAGCCGGGCCGAACTCGTATACGGAGGCTCTGATCACCGGCCCCACCACCGCTCGTAGGCCGGCGCCGCCCGGGTCTGGTGTCAGGCTGCGCAAAGCCTGAACGACCTCGCTGAGTACGCCGGCCACGATGCCTCGCCATCCGGCGTGGGCCACACCCGCTGCGCCGTTGCCCACCACGACAACCGGCGCGCAATCGGCCGTGTGCAGGGCGAGTACCGCCTCAGGCACGGCGGTCACCGCGCCGTCGGCCACGGATCCCGCACCGCCGCCCGGTTCGGTCACCACCACGACGTCGGCACCGTGGACCTGCTCGAGCCACGTCCACTCCCCGACCATCAACCCCTGGCGCCTGCGCTCGAGGCGGCGGCGGTGATCGGTGCTCGGATCCGGTTCGGTGACGCAGCGAAAGTCGCCGTCGGATCTCTGGGAGCAGCGGACCCTGGCGACCAGTCCCTCGCCCGCGGGCACCAGCCGCTCGATCATGCGGCTCCCGCTCGAGGACCCAACTACCGGCGGCCGGACCGCTCGGCCTCTGGGCTCATCTCAGGAAGTCGGGAACATCGAACTCGTCGTTGAGGTCGACGCCGACTGGCGCGTCCGAGTGTTCGCCGGTAGCGAAGACGTCAGCGATCTGCATGGCGTCGGAGGAGCCGGCTCGCGTGGCTGGACGGCTCTCCCGCCGCGTCCGGCGCTGGTTGCCGCTGCCCCCGTAGCTCTGCCGGTCGCCCTCGAAGCCCGCGGCTATCACCGTGACCCTGACCTCGTCCTCGAGCGCGTCGTCGATCACCGTTCCGAAGATGATGTTGGCGTCCTGGTGAGCAACGGACCGCACAACCTCGGCCGCTTCGTTCACTTCCATCAGACCGAGGTTCGAGGCGCCTGAGATATTGAGCAGCACGCCTTGGGACCGGTCGATCGAGGACTCCAGCAGCGGGCTGGAGATAGCAGCCCGTGCCGCGGCAACGGCCCGTCCCTCGCCGCTGGCCGCTCCCATGCCCATGAGGGCGCTGCCCGCTTCGGTCAGCACGGTCCGGACGTCGGCAAAGTCCGTGTTGATGAGTCCGGGGGTGGTGATGAGGCTGGTTATCCCCCCGACACCCTGCATCAGGACCTCGTCGGCCATACGGAAGGCGTTGAGCATGGAGGTCTTCTCGTCGGCGATCGCGATCAGGCGATCGTTGGGGATGACGATCAGGGTGTCGACCTTGTCCTTGAGTCGCTGGATGCCCTCCTCCGCCTGCACCGAACGGCGGGCTCCCTCGAAGGTGAACGGGCGTGTCACCACTCCGATCGTGAGCGCGCCGGAACTCTTGGCCACTTCGGCGACCACCGGAGCGGCGCCGGTGCCGGTACCGCCGCCCTTGCCCACGGTGATGAACACCATGTCCGATCCGTTGAGAGCCTCGCGGATCTCGTCGATGTGTTCTTCGGCCGCCTGCTTGCCGACCTCTGGATTGCTGCCCGCCCCCAGGCCTCGCGTCAAGTTCTGCCCGAGGTCGATCCTGACGTCGGCGTCGCTCATGGCCAGAGCCTGCGCATCGGTGTTGGCCGCGATGAACTCGACGCCCCGCAGGCCGGCATCGATCATGCGGTTGACGGCGTTGACGCCACCGCCTCCGACTCCGATCACCCTTATGACGGCGAGGTAGTTGTGAGGATCGGCCATCGCTGCGTCAACCTCCCTGGCATTGAACCTTCACTGCATCTTAGGGCAGACAACCGCGATGTCGGCCCTCGGGGCGCGCTCATGCTCGCTTCGCTCACGGGCCGCTCGGGCCCGGGCCTCGCTACCCGCTCGGCCGGGGCCCGCTCATGCTCGCTTCGCTCACGGGCCGCTCGGGCCCGGGCCTCGCTACCCGCTCGGCCTTCAGGGTCTGAACGGATGCTCTAGGGTCAGCAGGGGCGGTGGCGGGTCACGGTGGCGATGTCGGGCATGGTCACGTCGATGATGGTGACGCACTGCAGATCAGCGGTCGCCAGCAGCGCTCGCAGAGCGCTGATCTTGTCGTCGACCAGGACCGGCTCACCCAGCACGACGGTGGCGCCGCCGACCAGCGTGAGGCCCATCTCGTCGCGGTCCGTCTCGAGGGTGACGGTGGAGACCCAGGCGCGGAGATCCTCGGGCATGGCCGTGACGACGGCAAGCGGCCCATCCGCGGCCGTGTGAATGTCACCGAGCTGTCCGGAGAACGGAACCGACACATGGGGCACCGCGGTTGACTCAGACCCCCAGCCGATTGCGTAGCCGTTGGCGTCGATCAGAGCCGTCCGGCCCTCCGAGGCCGGCACCACGGCAGCCGGCACGCGGGGCTCTACGGCAATGCGCACCGTGGCCGGCCAGTCCCTCCACACCTGCGCCGACCTGACCCAGGGCAACGACGCTACGGACCGCTGCACCTCGTCGACGTCGAGGAACAGCATCGGCAGGCCGACCGACACGTTCGAGCTCTTGAGGATCTCGGCGCGGTTGGCGGGATCGGTGCCGGTGATCGTGATCCGGTCCACGTCCAGCAGAGGCGTGCGGCTGACGCCCCAAGCGGCGGCGGTCGCCAGAGCGATGCCCGACACCACCGCAATGACCCGCAGGCGTCGGCGCCCCTGGGCCCTTATCACGGCGATGCGGCGTGCCTTCATGCGCGGGTCCACAGCCACGGTCCCGGCGCTCACGGCAGCTCCCAGGGTTCGAATCCCACGAGGTGGGTCTCCGCCGACAGCTCGACGCCGTGGGCGTCCCTGACACGGCGGCGCACCTCGCGCATCACTGCGACGATGTCTGAGGCTTGCCCTCCCTCATCGGACTGGATGAAGTTGGCGTGCTTCGCAGAGACCTCGGCCGTGCCGATGCGCAGGCCCTTGGCGCCGGCGGACTCGATGAGCTCGCCGGCGGCCGCATGCTCGGGATTGGTGAACACTGACCCGGCGTTGCGCCCGCCCGGCTGGTTGGCCCGGCGCCAGTGAACTATCTCGGTCAGGCCGGATCGGGAGGTCTCACGATCCCCAAACCTCAACTTCAGCCTTACCGAGGCGACTACCTGATGGGCAGCGATGCTGCTGGTGCGGTATCCCAGTTGGAGATCGGCCGCGGCCCGCACGGTGGTGTCCCCACGGTGCAGATCAACGGTGACCGCGTCGATGAGCGGCTCGGACATGTCCGAGCCGTGACCGCCCGCGTTCATCCTCACTGCTCCGCCCACGGTGCCGGGCACCCCTACGGCCCACTCGAAGCCGGTGAGCCCGGCCTCGACCGAGGCGCGGGCGACCACGGGAAGCAGGGCGCCCCCGGAGGCGCCGACCGTTGGGCCGTCGATGTCGAATCGCGTCAGCCGGGATTCCAGGGCGACGGCCAGGCCGTCGAAGCCGCGGTCGGCCACGAGCAGGTTGGACCCTCGCCCCACCACGAGCACCGGCACGGGCGGGCCGGCTCCGCCCGCGCCGGAGACGATGGCCGCCAGCATCTCGAGTTCCGCGAGGTCGGCCACGGCGACGAAGAGCCGGGCCGGCCCGCCGACCCGGTATGTGGTGTGCGAGGCCAGCCCGTAGCCCCTCCTCAGCGACGGCCCCAAAGGCGAGGAGGCCAGTCGGCGGTCGAGGTCGGCGAGCACATGCTGCACGGCCGCGGTCACGCTACGACCCCCGCATCTCGGGCCTTCGCCGGGATCCTCACGAGTCGCTCGCGGTCCGCGCGGCCTCTAGGCGCTCGATGACGGCGTCGGGCGTGGCGGTCAGGTCGCCGGCTCCCAAGGTCAGACACAGATCGCCGCTGCGCAACCGGGCCTCCAGCCAGTCGGCAACCTCGTCGAGCCGCGGCAGCCAGGTCACCGACGACCATGGATGCGCGTCTAGGACTGCGTCAAGGACGATCTTCGAGGTGACACCGGGTAGGGGCGCCTCACCGGACGGGTAGATCCCGGTCAGCAAGAGGTGGTCCGCACCCACGAACGAGTGCGCGAACTCCGAGCCGATGGAGGCGACGCGGCTGTATCGGTGGGGCTGGAACACGCACACCACCCGGTTCCAGTGCCCGGTTCTGGCCGCGGCGAGCGCGGCCTCGACCTCGCTGGGCAGGTGGGCATAGTCGTCCACGAAGGTGATGCCGGAGACGTCGCCGCGGAACTCGAAGCGCCGGGCCACACCCCCGAAACGGGCCAGCGCCCGGACCGAGTCGGCGAAGGACGCCCCGGCGGCGATAGCGGCCACGATCGCGGCGGTCGCGTTGAGGGCGTTGTGCAGGCCGGGGATCGGCAGCCTCACGACTCCCATCCTCGTGTCGCGCTTCCACAGTTCGAACTCGGAAGTGGGCATCCTCAGCGAGACGTCCACCATGCGGAAGTCGGCGTCCGGGTCAGTGCCGTAGGTGGTCGCGCCGAGGGCGGCACCCAGCCGGGCGGCGCCCCGGTCGTCGCCGCACACTATCCGGTGGCGAGACGAGGCCAGGAACTGTTCGAAGGCCTCGGCCAGAGCGGCCGGCGAGTCCTGGTAGTTCTCCAGGTGGTCGGATTCGACGCTGGTCACCACGGCCACTTCCGGGTCGAGGGACAGGAACGTGTGGTCGTTCTCGTCGGCCTCCACCACGAACCACTCGCCGGTGTCCCACATAGCACCGGTGCCGATCTCGTTGACGTCGCCTCCAATGATGAACGAGGGGTTGAGACCGGCCTCCACCAGCACCAGCGCCAGCATGGAACTGGTCGTGGTCTTGCCGTGTGTGCCCGCCACCGCGATGGTCCTGCGGCTCGACACGATTGCGGGCAGGATCTCGCTGCGCCTCACTACCGGCACGCCGTACTCCCGTGCCGCCCGTACCTCGGGGTTGCTGTCGCGGACGGCCGATGAGACGGCGACGAGGGCAGCGTCGCCCAGGTTGGCCGGATCGTGGCCGATGGCGACCGGCACTCCCTCGGCGCGAAGCCGGGCTACGACCGGACCGTCGCGCAGGTCGGATCCCGTCACCTCGTGGCCCATGGACCGGAGCACCGACGCAATGGCGCACATCCCCGCGCCGCCTGCGCCGATCACATGGATGGAGGTGGGCGTGGAGAGGTCGACGGTACTCATCCTGCGCCCCCCGACGGCTGCCAACCGTCCGCTCGGTCTCTCGACAGCGCGCAGCTCTCCATCAGGTCCACCACGGCTCCTGCGGCGTCGGGCTTGGCCAATGATCGGGCCGCGCCGGCCATCGAGTCAAGGCGGCCCGAGTCCTCCAGCAGGGCGTCCACCTCGGTCACCAGCCGGGCCGCGTCGAGGTCCTCGTCGCTGACTCGCACCGCACCGCCTGCGGCCTCCAGCCTCCGGGCGTTGGCGTTCTGATGGTCGCCGGGCGCGCCCGGAAGCGGCACCAGCACGGCCGGCACTCCCACCGCGGCCACTTCGGCCACGGTAGTGGCACCGGCCCGGCCGACCACCAGGTCGGCCGCGGCGTACACCGCCGCCATGTCGTCCTCGTAGGCGACCAGGTCATAGGAGAGGGCGCGCTCCGGGTCGGCAGACACGCGGCGCGACAGGTCCTCGTAGTCGCGGTGTCCCGCGATGTGTCGAATATGGAGATCGCGCCGATCTCTCCAGAGGCTCAGGGCCCCGGTGACCGCATCGTTGATCGTGCGGGCCCCGAGCGAGCCTCCGAATACGGCCACCATCCGGCGCCCGTCATCGACGCCCAGCGCGGCCCGGGCTGCGGGCCTGTCCACCGAGCGGTCCACGGCAATCACCTCGCTCCGCACGGGATTGCCCGTCCAGGTGGCACCCCGCAGGTCCGTGGATTCGAAGGCGGTGGCGGTTCCGGCGGCAAGCCGGCTCAAGAGTCGGTTGGCCAGGCCGGGCACCGCGTTCTGCTCCGTGATCACCAGAGGCACGCGCAGCAGGGCCGCAGCCACTCCACAGGCTGCCGAGGCGTAACCGCCCAGCCCCACCACGACGGCCGGCTTGCGGCACCTCAGCACCATCAGCGCCTGGACGAAGGCCCGAGCGAGCCCGGCGGCCGCGATCGCATTGGCGGCCATGCTTGACAGGGCGAGCCGGCGTTGCAGGCCCCGGCCGGGCAGAGTGGTGAGGGTGAATCCGGCCTCGACGACCAGCCGCGTCTCGACACCGCGAGCGCTGCCGACGAAGTGGACGGCCTGGCGCGGGGCGCCCCGGCGGATGATCTCCCGGCCGATGCTGATGCCCGGCAGCACGTGGCCTGCAGTGCCACCCCCGGCTATGAGGGCCCAAGTCCGGCTCACCGGATCTGCCTCGCCACGTTGAGCAGCACCCCCATGGCGGCCAGCGTCGCCACCAGGGACGTTCCGCCGAAGGAGAGCAGGGGCAGGGTGATCCCTACGACCGGGAATATGGCGAGAACCGCACCCATGTTGAGTGCGGCCTGCAGGATGATCCAGGACGTGATTCCCACCGCGAGCAGCATTCCGAACCGGTCCGGAGCCCGGAGCGCCACACCGAGCCCGGCCGCGGCCAATCCCACGAACAGGATCACGACGAACAGCGAGCCGATCATTCCCAGTTCCTCGCCGATTACGGCGAAGATGAAGTCGGTGTGCGCATAGGGGAGGAAGCCCCACTTGGCCCGTCCGGCGCCGAGCCCCATGCCTTCGAGGCCGCCGGAGGCCATGGCGTGCAGCGACTTCAGTGGCTGGTAGCCGTTGCCGAGGGGGTCCTCCCAAGGGTCCAGGAATCCGAGCATGCGGTCCCTGCGCCAGGGCGAGTAGGCGACCATCATGGCCGTCATCGCCGCCCCGGCCACCGTCGCGACCACCAGATGGCTGAGCCGGGCTCCGGCGAAGTACAGCATCGTCAGGGCTACACCGGCGATCACGAGAGTTGTGCCCAGATGGGGCTGCAACATCAGCAGCACGGTCATCAGGCCGGTCAGCAACAGGACGGGCTGGAGTGTCGACCGGGCGTCCTCCATGTGCCGGTCGGGCCGGGACAGGAGGTCGGCTACGAAGACCACGAAGGCGATCTTGGCCAGCTCCGAGGGTTGGAACACGATGGATCCCACTCCGAGCCAGCGACGGGCGCCGTTGGCGCTCAGGCCCACGCCGGGAACGGCGGTGAGCGCCAGCAGCACGAGCGACACGACGAGGCCCATGGGCGCGAGCCGCTTCCAATGGTGGTAGTCGACGCGCAAGAGCACCAGGAGAGCGACCACGCCCACGCCCAGCCACGTGGCCTGACTCTTGAACAGGGACCAGGCCGAGTTGGTGCCCGACAGGCTTGGAGCGGCCGTGGCCGACAACGCCATCACCAAACCCAGCATCACCAGCGAGATGACAGACAGGAACAGCGCCAGGAACAGTCCGGTGCGCCTTCCGATCGGGGGCCGGGGGCCGCGACCGTCGGCTGGAGCTCTGGCGGTCGCGTGGCGGGCTCGGGCCTCGACGAGCGCCAGTCGGCGGGCTCGGGTGCGCTCGGTCAGGATCACTTCGACACCCGCCGGGCGCGGTCCTTCACGGCGCGGATGAAGTCCTCGCCTCGTGCCGCATAGCCGGAGTAGCAGTCGAAGGAAGCACAGGCGGGCGACAAGAGCACGGCCGTACCCGGCTCGGCCGCGGCCGCGGCAAGATCCACGGCCTCGGCCATGTCGCCCGCCATCAGAACCGGCCTGTCGGCCGCAAAGACTTCGGCCACCTCGCCCGCAGCCTCGCCCAAGGCCACCACGCAGCTCACCCTGTCGATCGCGTCGCGCAGTCTCAGAAGGTCGAGGCCCTTGTTGCGACCGCCGGCGATCAGCACGGCATCCTCGAAGGAGCGCAGCGCTGCGACGGTGGCGTGGGGAGTCGTCGCCTTCGAGTCGTCGACGTACGTCACCCCGTCGATAGTGGCGACCCACTGGACTCGGTGGGCTCCGGGTCGCCAGTTGCGCAGCGCCTCGCCTGTCCCCTCGGTGGTGGCCCCCAGCACCGAGGCGGTGGCCGCGGCCGCTAGAGCGTTGGCGATGTCATGGGGCATTGCCCGGCGCAACTCCCCCACTTCGACCACCGGTCCATCCGGCCCGGTCAGCACATTGTTGTCGCGCCGCCAGTCGGCTCGACCCTCATCAGAGAAGGTCCACGCAGCCCGGTCGTCTCGAAGGTGGCTCATGACTGTGGGATCCCGACGGTTGGCGACCGCGGTCGCTCCGGGAGGCAGCCGTTGCCACAGCCGGGCCTTGGCCGCCTCGTAGGAGGCGAGGTCGCGATGCACGTCGAGGTGGTCGGGTGCGAAGTTGAGCCAGCAGGCGGCGTCGGCCTCGAAGCTGCGGCTGTGGCTGAGACGGAAGGAAGAAGCCTCGACCACGAAGACCTCCACGTCGCTTCGCTCGATCGCGCTCACCAGGGGCAGGTCGTTGTTGCCGGCGGCCACCGCGGCCACACCCGAGGACTCGAGCGCGGCCACCACCATTTCGGTGACTGTGGTCTTGCCGCTGGTTCCGGTGACGGCCGCGATGGGCCGCGAGTCCCAGGCGCCGGCCAGATCGAACTCGCTGGCAGTAGGTACGCCGCGGGCGGTTGCTGCCTCCAGGACCGGGTGACGCTCGGGCAGCCCGGGCGTGGGGATGACCGCTCCGGCCGAGCGGACCAACTCGTCGAGTCGATCGGGACCGGGGGCGACCGCCAATTCGAGTCCGAGGGTCGCCGCGGCCGTCACCACAGCCGAGTCACCTCGGTCGTCGAACACGATGAGCTCGTGGTCCCTCGCCATCAGAGCCCGGGCGACAGCCTGGTTGGCTGCGCCGAATCCGGCCAGGAGCAGCGTCGGGGGCACCTCGAAGGGATCGTCGGCTCGAGACGGTCTCATGGCGTGAGCCTCGAGATCGAGTCGACTATGCCGGTGTTGACCGCGTCGCCGTAGAACAGCCCGAGCCCGAGACCGGTACACAAGCCCGACAGGATCCACAAGCGCACGATGACCGTGGTCTCGGGCCAGCCGCGCAGTTCGAAGTGATGGTGGAGAGGGGCCATGCGGAGAAGGCGCCGGCCGAAGCCCCTGAACGAGATGATCTGCAGTATCACCGAGAGGGTCTCGATGACGAACAGTCCGCCGATGATCACCAGCAGCAGTTGTGTGTTGGTGGCCAGCGCCAGGGCGGCCAGGCCGCCGCCCAGCGCCAGCGAGCCGGTGTCGCCCATGAAGATGCGGGCCGGCGCGGCGTTCCACCACAGGAACCCGATGATCGCGCCCACCATGGCTGCGCTCACCACGGCCAGATCGAGGGCGTGGGCCACCTGGTAGGAGTCGTAATGGTCGAACTGCCAGAAGCCGATGATCATGAACGCGCCGTAGCCGACTCCGCTGGCTCCCGCGGCCAGCCCGTCGAGCCCGTCCGTCAGGTTCACTGCATTGGTGGTCGCGAGGATCAGAAGGACGGCCCATATCGACCAGCCCAGCCTTCCCAGCTCTAGGCCGGGGCTGTCGAAGCGGGTGAAGGAGATGGTGGTGTGGGCCGACGTGAACTCGGTCATGGCCCATGCGAAGCCGATCCCGACGATGAGCAGCCCGACGATCTTGGTCTTCTTGTTGAGTCCCAGGTTGCGGGCGGCAACGACCTTGATCCAGTCGTCGAGCAGCCCGACGATGCTCCCGGCGATGATGGTGAGCATCACGATGATGCCGGTGCGGGTGTAGATGCCGCCGAACACGTCGCTGATCACGTACCCGGCGGTGGCCGCGAACACGACGGCGATGCCGCCCATCGTCGGTGTGCCCGACTTGAGCCGATGCTCGGAGGGACCGTCGTCCCGGATGGGCTGTCCGATTCCGTAGTGCACCAGGACGCGAATCAGCAGCCAGCAGCCCGACAACGACACAAGCATCGCGATGCACCCCGCGATCAGTAGCCGGATCATCGGCTGGGCTCCCTCCTCCCGAGACGCTCGAGTTCCTCGCTCACCACGTCCCGGTCGTCGAAGGCCAGCATGCGGTCCCCGATGATCTGCCGGCTCTCGTGCCCCTTGCCGGCGATCACCACCATGTCGCCCCGCCGGGCGGTGGCCACTGCGTGGCGCAGGGCCCGGCGCCGGTCCGGCTCCTTCAGCTCGGGGGCGCGGCCCATGCCTTCGATGATGTCGTTGATGATCTTCTCCGGATCCTCAGAGCGCGGGTTGTCGCTCGTGACGATCACCCGGTCGGCCAGTCTCTCGGCGGTCGCGCCCATTTCGGGACGCTTGCCACGGTCCCTGTCACCGCCGGCGCCGAACACCACAGTGAGGCGATGCTCGGTCAGGCTTCTAGCAGCCTGCAACAACGCGGCGAGACCATCGGGGGTATGGGCGTAGTCCACTATTACCGCGAAGTCCTGTCCGGCGTGCACGGGCTCGAATCGGCCCGCGACCGGTGCGGCATCGGCCAGCCCCGCCGCGATCGCTTCCGGGCTCTGGCCCAGCAACAGTGCGATCTCGGCCGCGAGCACCGCGTTGGCCCGGTTGAAGGCCCCCGCCAACGGCAGAGTCACAACCTGGTCTCGCCAGCGGAACACGCTGGAGCGGGTGTCGGCACCTAGGAGCTCGACGGCGCGCTGGTCCACCGTCACCAGCGGCATCTCCGATGAGACGACCTCAACCAGACGTCGCCCCCACGGGCCGGTGACGTCCACTACCGCGCTCTCGGTGAGTCCCGGAGTGAACAGCCGGGCCTTGGCCTCGAAGTAGTCGTCCATCGAGCCGTGATAATCGAGGTGGTCGTGGCCGAGATTGGTGAACACGGCCACACGGAACCGGCATCCGTCAACACGGTGCTGGGCCAGACCGTGCGACGAGACTTCGACGACCGCGGCACTAGCCCCGCGACCGGCCGCCTCGGAGAGGGTGCGCTGCAGATCGGTGGCCTCGGGAGTGGTCAGCGTGCCGGTCAGCGTGCCAATCTCAACCGGCTCACGACCAGCCGCCCGTAGCAGGCCTGCGGCCAGGCGGACCGTGGTCGTCTTGCCGTTGGTGCCGGTGATCCCGACCATATCGAGACGCTGCGCGGGATGGCCGTGCACCATGGCCGCGGCGGGTCCCAACGCCCGGCGGACCGACCCCACTACCAGGCTGGGCACGGCTGCGGGGACGGGCCGCTCCACCAGCAGACCGGCCGCGCCGGCCGCGACCGCGCCGGCCGCGAACCGGTGCCCGTCGCTGACCGCGCCCGGAATGCACGCGAAGAGGGCACCGGGCTCGACGCTCCGGCTGTCGTGCTCCACATCGCCGACGCGGGTGGCGGCGGCTTCGGAGATGTCCTGCGGCCCGCCGGCTTCGCCGGGCGGAAGCAGGTCGGCCTGCAGCGATCGGGCGAGCTCGCCGAGCGTGGTCACGTGTGTTCGCCCTGGCTCGTCATGTCTCCGCCCCACTGCTCATGTGTTCACCTGGTCGGCGACCAGCGTTGGCGGCGGGGGCTCCGGCGCCGGTTCTGCTCGTCGGCGCTCACCCGGTGTGGCATTCAACTCCGCGGGGACCCGCAACTGGCGCAACGCGTACTCGGCGATCTTGCGTACGGTCGGCGCGGCCAGCTTGCCTCCCGATATGCGTTCGCCCTTGGGCTGGTCGATGATCACCAGCACGACCATTGCCGGGCCGTCATCGTTGCTCACGATCCCCGCGAATGTCGCGGTGTGATGGCGGCCGATCAGCTCGTTCCTCTCGTTCACGCATTGGTACCCCACATCGCAGGGTTGCCAGGCAGTGCCGGTCTTGCCGGCCATGGAGAAACCTTCCACACCGGCCTCTCGACCGGTCCCCTCCTCCACCACCGACGTCAGCATCCGCATCAGCGTCGCAGCCACGGCAGGACTGAGGACCCGCACCGGCGCCGGCTCATCTTCGGCGCCGGCACCGGTGTCGCCGACGATCAGCTTCAGCGGCACCAGCACTCCGCCGTTGGCGATCGTGTTGTAGGCCTGGAGAATCTGCAACGGGGTCACGGCCAGGCCCTGGCCGATGGCCATGTTGGGCAGGCTGAGACCGCTCCACTGGCTCAACGGCAGCAGGATCCCCTTGGACTCTCCCTTGAAGTCGAGGGCTGTGCGACTCCCGAAGCCGAAGGACCGAATGGTCCGGTACAGCTTCTCCTCGCCGGTCATCTGCGCCATCCGAATGGTGCCGATGTTCGATGACCGGGCGACGATCTCCGTGGGAGTCCACTGCGTGTCCGGGTGGGTAGGAGTGTCCTCGAAGCGATGCTCCCAGATCGTGAGGTACGACGGCACGTCGATGGCCGCATGCTCGGACACCGCCCCGCTCGACAGGGCGGCAGCCGCAGTCACCGGCTTGAAGACCGATCCCGGTTCGTAGCTCCAGGTTGCCGCCAGGTTGTGTCGCGTGCAATCAACGATTCCGTTGGAGCCCCGGGCCACATTGGCCATGGCGACGATCTCGCCGGTGGCCGGGAGCGCGACCAGTGCCACGCCGGAGGAGGCGCCGGCGTCGGCGACGGCCTCGAGCATCATCGACTCGGCCTGGTACTGGATGTTGCGGTCCAGGGTCACGGTGATGTCTCGCCCCTCGGTGGGCGCGGTCACTTCCTGGAGACCCCCTGGGATGGTCGTGCCGTCCACACCGACTTCCTTCATCACCCGCCCGGCGGTACCCGACAGGTGCTCGTCGTGGCTCTCCTCGATGCCGCTCATGCCCGCATGGTCGATGTTGACCCGCCCGACCGCGGCCAGGGCGGAGCAGTCGCCGTTGGGATGCTCGCGCCGCGGTTCGGAGATGACCTTGATCCCCTCGATTCCCAGGTCGTCGACTTGTTCTCCGACGCGGGCATCGACCTGGCGCGCCAAGTAGCGAAAGGCTCCCTCGCCCTGCAACTTGTCCAGTAGTGCCTCCGGCTCGACTCCCATCACTGCGGAGAGGGCGGCGGCGGCACCCTTCGGATCCGCAATCAGCCGGGGGTCGGACACCACCGTGGCTGCCGGCAGCGACAGGGCGATGGTGCGACCGTTGCGGTCGAACACCGTCCCCCGGGGCGCCGGCACGACTATCTCGCCGAGTGGGTTCGACACCTCCTCGAGAACTCGCGGATCGGGAGTGGCCTGAACGTCGACTATGCGGTAGACGAGGACTCCCATAGCGAGCGCAAGCACCACCAGCACGGTCACCACCCGGCCGCGGCCTACCAGCGGCAGCGGTGGCGCGGGCCGGGATGTGCCGGTCGAGCCCGAGCGGCTGGGATGCCGCTCCGACGCGTCGAAGCGCCGCCGGGTCGGCTTCATCCGGTCGACTTCCCACCCGCCGATGGCGGCGGCGTCCAGCCCGAAGACTTGAGATCGAAGGGATCGGCGTCGGGTGGCGGGAGCCGGTTCGGGCCGACCGGGGTGAGGACGGCCAGGTCGCCTGCGGGGACGAGACCTGCGGATTGCGCCTGGTCGGCGAGGCCCTCCGGGGAGTCGAGGTAGGCGATCTCCGCCTGCAGTTGGTCGATCCGCTCGAAACGCTGCTCGTTGTGCTCGATCAGATCATCGAGGGAGGCTTGGTTCTCGACGAGCACCGCGTGCAGAGCGGCGAGAGCCAGGCACACTGCGAACAGGCCCAACGCCACCAGTGTGCCGATGCCGCCTATGGAACGGCGGGCAGCAGCCGGCGATCGGGCGACCTTGAGGTCTGGTGACGGCCGCTCGGGTCTCGAAGCGGGCGCACCGGCGGTTTGCCGGGAAGCTCGCCGCTGAGGCTGCGATGCCATCAGTCATCACCTATTCGCGCTTGTGCTCAGACAGGCGTTCCACCGCTCGCAGTCGTGCCGCGCCCGCTCTGTGGTTGGCCGCCTTCTCCGACTCCGTCGGCGTACGGGCCCGCCGTCCCAGCAGCCGTACCGTGGCTTCAGGTCCGGGTGCCGGTGGCAGGCCTGGCCGTGGCGGCGGGAACTCGCCGGCGGACCGTCTGAATGCGGACTTGACGATCCGGTCCTCTCCGGAATGGTAGGCGAGCACGACGCAGCGTCCAGAACCCGCGAGACGATCGATGCCCTCGGTCAGGGCCGCTTCGAGGATCTCCAACTCGTGGTTCACCTCGATCCGCAGCGCCTGGAACGTGCGCCGGGCGGGATGGAAGCGGCGGCGCGCCGGGGCCGGAACGGCCTCGGCCACGACCCGGGCGAGTTGCGTGGTGGTGGCAAAGGGTCGTCGGGCCACGATGGCGGCCGCGATGCGGCGGCACTGCCGCTCGTCGGCGTTGCGTCGGAGGATTGAGGCCAGACTGCGCTCGTCGGTGTGATTGACGATGTCGGCGGCGGTCACGCTGGTGGCTGGGTCCATCCGCATGTCGAGCGGGCCGTCGAGGCGGTAGCTGAAGCCGCGCTCGGGCCGGTCGAGTTGGGCGGAGCTGACTCCGAGGTCGAACAGGCAGGCGGAGATCCGCGGCTGCCCGATCTCGTCCAGCAGATCACCGAGCGCATCGAACCTCCCATGATGCAGGGCAACCCTGTCGCCGTAGCCGGCGAGGCGCTCGGTGGCGGCTTGCAGCGCGTCGGGGTCGCGGTCCAGGCCGACCAGGCGCAGGTGCGGAGCGCGTTCCAGGAGGGCTTCGGCATGGCCGCCCCCTCCGACGGTGGCGTCGAGGACGACGCCGTCGGGCACTTCGGCCAATACCTCCACGACCTCCCGGCACATGACCGGCAGGTGGTAGGCACTGGGGCCGGGCCCGGCACGGGCTGTCATGTCAGTCCGGCTGTCCGAGCGGGCTGTGCGACAGATGAGGGTTGGACGGATCGGTGCCCGGCCATCTGCAGTTCCCCGACCGACGGCGCACGTCGGGATTTCTCCCCCGATCGAGCTAATGGCAAGCGGGCGGAGTACGGGTCTTCCATCTGCCAATCGGGGAACTGCACATGACCGGGCAGTGCTTCGACGACTGCTTCGGTGTGGGTGGTTGGTTTGGTCTTGGGGTCGGTGTGGGTGGTTGGTTTGGTCTTGGGGTCGGGGTGGGTGGTTGATGCGGTGTTGGGGGCTGGGGTGGGCCGGCTGGAGTGGGAGCCCGCGATCAGACACTGGCGATCCCCCTTCCGTGCGTGATGGCGTCGGCGAGGCGCTCGGTGCCCACGGACTGAACCTCCGTCCACCGATCGGGGTTCCAGATCTCGATGCGGCGGATCATGCCGGTGACGATCACCTTGCGCTCGAGTCCGGCCGCAGCCCGCAGATGGGGCAGGATCCTCATGCGCCCCTGGCCGTCGGGAACTACGAAGTCGGCCTGGGCGGCGAAGCTCCGCAGCGCGTTGATGTCCACCTCTTCGGTGCCCACCTGTGACCGGAGCTGCTCGGCGGTGTCCGCGAACTCGTCGACCGGAAGGATCCCCACGCAGGAGTCGAGCGCGGTCACGTAGGCGCCGCTGGCCAACTGGCTGCGAAAGCCGGAGGGGAGGATGAGCCGGCCCTTGCCGTCGAGGGTGTGCTCGTGGACGCCGACGAATGGCGTGCGATGGGCGGTCATTGTCGACGCTCACGCCCTTGGAGGCCGAGCGAATCGGCGCGAATGGCCGGTTGATCTCGTGACTCCCAAGCACTCCACAAAGCACCACTGTACTCCCTTTCACACCACCGCGCAAGTTCAGCGCGCCAAATCCCTCACGATCGCTTGGCGTTGCTCTTGTCAGGAAGCGGACTGGGCTTCCAGAGCTCGAAGCAGGGCTCCGGTCAAGTCGGCCTCGGTGGCCGGGACGGAGCCGCAACGGGTGGCGACCACCGCCCGGCCCGCCACCCGATCGGCTGGTGGGAGGTCCAGGAGTTCAAGCTCGTCGAGGTCGTGATGGGGTGCTTCGCTGCTCGCGGCCGGGTTCTCGAGCAGGGCCGTGGTCTGAATGCGCGCCCGTTGGCGACCGCGGTGCTGGCTGATCCCCACGACCTTGAGCCCGCCTACGAACACCTCACCGGGGCCGCGGCCCGCGAAGCACACCAGCCTCCCCCACCGGTCGGCTACAAGCCGGCCCGAGTGCACCGAGATCGGTTTGGCGACCAAGGGTTCGATCACCGCGGACCACAGCTCGCCGACCCGTTGCGCGGCGTGCGCGACATCGTCGCTCCAGAGTGGGTCGGGGGCCGGAATGAAGAAGTCCGCCCAAACCTGGCTTGCGGGACGCAACAGTACGGCTCCCCCGCCGCTGCGACGTCGCAGGATCTGTGCGCCTGCGGCCGCCGCTCGGCTCTCATCCGCAGTCTCGAGCCTCTGCGTGCTGCCCAGCACCAGACCGGGCTTGGTGACGGTGTGAATCCTGGCCAGTCGGGTCGCGGTTGCCGGGGGCTCCGCTGTCGCCAGCAAGCTCGCGACCGAGCCGTGCAAGCGCTCGACTGTCCACGGATGAGCGCTCGAACCGGTCGCGGCGCCGCCGGCCTCGGTGCCGGCAAGCCTGTGGGGCCGGCTCACGCGGTGCGGAGACCGCCTCGTGGTTGCAGGTAGGCGGTCCAGACGTCGGGCACGCCTCCGGCGGCGATCTCGACCCAGGTCGACGGTGACGGCGCCTCGGGGCGGCGTCGCAGCCGCATGCCACTCTCGCTGGGCAGGCGGTCCCGCTTCTTGGCGTTGCAGCGCCGGCAGGCCCCGACCACGTTCTCCCAGGTGTGCATCCCGCCACGGCTGCGGGGCACCACGTGATCCATCGTCTCCGCCCGGTCGCCGCAGTACTGGCAACAGTCGCGGTCCCGGGCGAACACGGCCCGCCGGTTCGGAGAGCGGTGCCGGGGACGGGGCACGCTCACGTAGTGGCTCAGCCGCACCACCGAGGGCACCTCCACCGATCGCCGCTCAGAGCGGAAGGCCCGGCCCGTCGCGTGCAGCATCTCCACCTTCTGGGCCAGCACCAGACATACGGCGCGCCGCGCGCTCACCACCGCCAGCGGCTCGAAGGTGGCGTTGAGGACGAGCACCCCGGACATCGGGGGCAGGCTAGCCGGACCGGCGCGGTCTACCAGAGGCCGAGCGGGTGTGGCCGTCGTTGGCGCGGGTTCGCGGGGTGGAGTGAGGCCGTGGCCCGAGCGGCCCGTGAGCGC
>JAGWAO010000010.1:56972-89170 GCA_021296315.1 Acidimicrobiia bacterium
TTCGCGGGGTGGAGTGAGGCCGTGGCCCGAGCGGCCCGTGAGCGCAGCGAGCAAGAGCGGGCATCACGAGGCCGAGCGGTTCTGGGCCCGGCACCACTCCAGCCACACGACGATGTCGGCTGGCGACGGCGGGACCTGAGGATCGCCGTACATGGTCTCCGACCTAAAGCGGGCGAGCTCGGCCGGAGGCAGCGGCACGAACGGGGGGCGGCGCCACCAGCGGTCGGGGACGAAGCGGGCCAGTTGAACCAGGGCCGTCGGCCACAGTCGCGGTCGTGTTGCCAGGGCGCTGGCCGCCCGCACGACTGACTTGGCCGCGAACATGGCGCCCACACCCCGAAAGCCTAGAGGCCGAGCGGATATACGCTGGCTCATGATGGGACGTTTCGACGAGCAGTTCAAGCTCATTCGCAAGAACATCGAGTTCGCCGTCAAAGGCAAGGGCGAAGTCATCGAGCTGCTGATCCTCGCCCTGGTGTGCGGGGGCCACGTACTCATCGAGGACGTTCCCGGTGTGGGAAAGACCACCCTGGGCAAGGCGCTGGCCCGCAGCGTCGATGCCAGCTTCGGCCGGATCCAGTTCACTCCCGACCTCCTTCCGGTCGACATCACCGGAACGTCGATCTTCAACCGGGCCAACGGAGCCTTCGAATTCCGGCCCGGACCGGTGTTCTCGAACATCGTTCTGGCCGATGAGATCAACCGGGCTTCCCCCAAGGCCCAATCGGCACTGCTGGAGGCCATGGGCGAGCAGCAGGTGACGCTCGATGGCGTGACCAGGCGCCTGGAATCCCCGTTCACGGTCATTGCCACCCAGAACCCGCTGGAGTACGAGGGCACATACCCGCTTCCCGAGAGTCAACTGGACCGCTTCCTCATGCGCCTGCAAGTGGGCTACCCGGATCGCGCCTCCGAGGACTCGATCCTGATGGACAGGGGTGCTCAGGAGCCTGTCGACCTGATCGAACCGGTCGCCGACGCGGCGGTAGTGCGGTGGATGTCCGACCAGTTGGAGGAGGTTCACGTGTCGGGCCCGCTGCGGGCCTACTTGCTCGAATTGGCCAGCGCCACCCGTCGCCATCCCGGGTTGTCGCTCGGCCTGTCGCCCCGGGCGGTGCTGGCCGTGCTCAGGGTGGCGCGGGCCAGGGCGGCCTCGGCGAGCCGCGACTACGTCACACCCGACGACATCAAGGCGCTGGCCCCGGCCATGCTGCCCCACCGGCTCCTACCCAAGCCCGACAGCCGTGCGCGGGGCTTGCGGTCCAGCCACATCGTCACCGAGATAATCGACTCCGTGCCAGTGCCCCGCAAGAGGCCGAGCGGGTAGGCGGCACCAATGCCGAGAATCCGCGAGACGAGGAGCGAGGCCGTGGCCCGAGCGGCCCGCGAGCGCAGCGAACAGGAGCGGGAGTGAACGCACTGCACCGCGAGGTGCTGGCACCTGTCTGCCCAACTTCCAAGGGGTCTTGACATGCCGACCCCGGCCGGCTGGAAGCTGCTGGGGGTAGGGGTCGCCGCGGTCGTCGGCGGGCGGGCCTTTGCGATCGGTGAGCTCCACGTCATCGGCCTCACCGCCGCCGCGGCGGTGGTGATTGCGCTGGCCGTGCGCCTTGCCCATCCGTCCCGGCTGTCGATCAGGCGCCGAGTCTCGTCGACGATGGTGGCCGTCTCGGATCCGCTGGACGTGCAGTTGGAGATCACGAACCCGGCGCGCCTGCCGTCCCCGACCGTGCGAATCTCCGAGACGGTCACTGGCGGAGGTGACGTTCGTTGCAGTGTCGCACCGGTGCCGGGCGGCACCGGTACGACGCAGAGCTATCGCCTGCAGCCCGCCCGCCGAGGCGTCCTGGAGATCGGACCCGCGCTGCTTACCGACGTCGATGGACTGGGGCTGGCTCACCGGCGACGCATCACCGGTAGCCGCACCCGCGTGGTCGTGCATCCGCTGATCGAGCAGTTGGCCGCGCCGCGCCTTCCGGTTGGCGGCGATCTGTCCTTGCCCATCGAGTTCCGTGGCCGGCCTCTCGGGCTCTCCAGTGAGGAGTTCGATGTGCTGCGCCCCTACGCCGAGGGCGACGACCTCCGCCACATCCATTGGCGCTCGACGGCTCGGCTCGACGAGTTCACCGTGCGCCGGTTCCAGCCTTCCCGTCCGGGCCGACTCACGGTGGTGGTCGACACGCGTCCGCCCGGGGATCGGGCAGCCGTGCAGGATGGCACGACGTCAGTGGCCGCTTCCATCGTCTGCGCGGTGCTCCGCAACGGTGATAGGGCTCGGATACTCACCACCGACGGCCGCGGCACGCCCATGCTCTCTCACCGCTACGACGTCGGTACTGCACTGGAGTTCCTGGCCGTGCTGGAGGGCGGGCGTCCCACCATCGACGTCGACACCAAGGACGGCGCGTCCATTGTGGTGGCGGTCACGGCTTCGCCCGAGGCCATTGACGACGAAGGCTCCCGCCACGGGTTGGCTCAGCGCCTCGGTGCCTGGATGGTCATCACCCATGGCGCTGGACATCGCGGTCACACCTCGCCGGCCGCGGACATCGAGGGCGGCTGGATACACCTGACCGGCCCCGGTCAGCTGCCCGGATTATGGCGGCTGGCCTCGATGGCGGGCCGCAGGGCGACAGCCCACCCATGAACGGCGCGCCAGGACCTGTTGCCCCTCCGCCCGGCGGCGCTCGCGCCTACGACTGGTTCTCGGAGGCCGCCCTTGCCTCGGTGAGCGTCGTCGTCGCATTGGGCATGTCGCGGCTGTTCACCGACTCGTCCTTCCTGCGGGACGTTCTTGCGCTAGCGGTCGTCTCGCACGTGATCGCCGCCGCGGCCCGACGCGCCCACCTGTCCACGCTCTCCGCTGCTCTGCTGTGGGCTGGCGGTCTGGTCATGACCGCCACCATGCTGCTCTACGCCGAGACGGCGTGGCTCGTGCTGCCCACCCTTGACACCGTAGGTGCGGCCCGCGATCACCTGGTGGACTCATGGAGCGTCATCAATGCATCCGAGGCTCCGGTCGAGCCGGTACCGGGCCTGGTGCTGTCAGCGGGTACCGCGCTGGGCCTGAGCGCGTTCCTGGCCGACACCGCCGCGTTCCGCATGCGTGCCGCGGTCTCCGCCGTCCTCCCGGTCTCGGCGGTCTACGGGTTCACGATCGCGGCCGGCACAGGCGACGGGGCCGTCGTTCACGGAGCGCTCTTCAGCGGGACGCTCGGAGCGAGCATGGTCACCCTGTGGCTGCGCAATCGGCGCGCCGATGCGTGGATCGAGCCCAGACCGGGACAGGGTGCGCTTGCCATGGCCCGCGCCGGCGGCGCGGCGTTGATGCTGGCCGTGATGGCGGGCACCGTGGCCGGGCCCCGGCTACCGGGCGCGAGCGCGGAGCCGTGGTTCGATCTTGCCCGATTCGAGGTCACCGAAGCCGCACCGTGGGTCGACAGTCCCAGCCCGGATCCCGAGCCGTGGGCCGACTTCGCGTTCCGGTCGCCGGCTGACTCCTCGGCGCCCGACGGCATCACCGACCCTTCCGGTGAGGGTCCGAGGGTTCTCGTCAGCCCCTTCGTCCAGATTCGCAGTCGCCTCACCGAACTCTCCGACCGGGAACTGTTCACGGTGGCCGTGCTCCAGGATGAGCGCCAGTACTGGAGGCTCACCTCGCTCGACGAGTTCGACGGGAACGGGTGGAGGGCGCGCTCCAACTACGAGGAAGCGGCTGGGCCCCTGCTGCCCACTGTCGATCCGGCGGTGGCCGGGTCTCCTGTCGTCCAGGCCGTGTCGCTGACCGGACTGGGCAACTCCTACCTGCCGGCGGCCTACGAGCCGCGGAGAGTCATCGACGACGGCGGGGTGAGGTTGGAGTACGAGGCCGCCTCCGGCTCGCTAATCAAGTCGCGCCGCGCCGCGCTGGAAGGCCCCGGCCGATTCATGTACGCAGTGGAATCGGTCGTGCCGGTGATCGATGACCCCGACAGGCTCCGCAACGTCGACACCTCGATGCTCGAGCCCGACTTCCTGGCGTTCAACACCTACCTGCCCGACGATGCCCGCGAGGTCGTTGGAGGTGAGGCGCAGCGGGTCACCGCGGACGGCCGTTCGGACTATCACCGGGCTCTGCTGCTGCAGGACTACTTCCGGCTGGACGGCGGATTCCGGTACGACTTGGAGGTGCATTCCGGCCACTCCATCGACAGCCTCGAGGAGTTCCTCTTCGACGTCCGCGCCGGCTACTGCCAGCAGTTCGCGTCGGCCTACGCGGCGATGGCTCGCAGCATCGGCCTGCCTGCCCGCTTGGCCGTCGGCTTCACTTGGGGCGAGTGGGACTCGGGGCGGGGCGAGCAGGGGGCCTACGTCGTCCGGGGCGAACATGCTCACGCCTGGCCCGAGGTGTACTTCGCGGGCACCGGCTGGGTCCGCTTCGAGCCGACGCCGGGCAGGGGCGGCCCCCGGGACTTCGCCATCACCGGCCATGTGTCCAATCAGGCCGGCCTCCAGCCGGAGGCCGCGGTGGACTCCCCCCAACCGGACCTTACGTCGCCGTCGGCTGCGGGCGGCGCGGACGGGTCCGGGTTCGCCGGGCTTTCGAACCCGTCGGACGGGAGTGAGGAATCGGGTTCGGAGTTTTCCGGGGTGCCGGACGGTGCCGGCGACGCCGGCGCGGCCGGTCCCTTCGGCGGAGGTGTGCCGCGTCTGGCGGCGGTTGGCGCAGTGGTGCTCTCGGCCGTGGGGTTGATGCTCGGATCTGTCCCTGTGCTGCGGCGGCTCGCTCGTCGCCGGATCCGGACCGGCCTGGCCGGCGACCCGGCCGGCCTGATCGAGGAGTGGTGGAGCGACGCCGTTGACGCTCTGGCTCTGGCCCGGCTCGTCCCCAGACCATTCGAGACCCCGCTCGAACTGGCCCGGCGGGTTACTGCGGTCCTCCCCGCGGTGGGCCCCATCACCGAACTTGCGGTGCTGGCCACGCATGGGCGCTACGCCCGCAGCACGTCCGAGTCGATGGCCGTGCGGGCCGCCGTGGTCGGCTCGCGGGTGATCGTCGCATGCCGGAGCCAGGCGACCCTGTCGAGCCGGTTGGTCGCGGCGCTCGACCCGTCGACTCTCTTCAGAGCCAAGAGCTAGGGCAGGTCGCCGCCTGCCCGCTCGGCATCTGGGTCCCTGTAGCCCGAGAGGCCGAGCAGGCTCCCACTACAGGGAGTCGCCGAAGAGGTCAGTCGCCGTCGCGGTTGTCGCGGTCGTAGCGCTCCCTCATTCGGGAGCCGGCACCGCCTACTACGTGACGCAGTCTTCCGCCCCGCATGGACTGGGTCATCTGCCCGAGTCCGGCTCTTCCGACCCGCCGCGCGTTGCGCTCCAGGAACAGCAGCGACGCCAGCATCACGAGGAACCCACCGAACGACAGAAGGAAAGAGATCGACAGCAGCCAGACCATCAGCACGACGCCGGCCAGCAGCCCGAGAGCAGCCCACTTGATGTTGCGGAACGCGTGGGTGTAGACGGTGGTCTCGGCTACCTCGCGGGCCAGTTCCGGGTCGCTCTCATACAGGTGCGACTCGATCTCGCTGAGGATGCGCTGTTCGTCCTCTGACAACGGCACGCCATCACCTCCGGCACCGTTGGCCTGTGCAGCAGCCATGCATATCTGCCTTGACGATAGCCGGATTCCGGTGCGCCGCGTCGAGCCATCTTCTGGCGGCATCGGCTGGCCGGCGGAGCGCGCCGCCTAGTCGGATCGGGGGTCGGAATCGTCGGGGCCCCAGGGCTGATCGGCATCCAGGGGTGACCGCAGGCCCCTGCCGGCGCGGATGGCTGCAGCCGGGCCTATGGCGGATGAGCCGAAGCGGTCCCTTATCCGGTCGGCCACTTGCTCGGCTGCGTCGTGAGCCTCCGAGCCGTCCTCGAAGGACAGCTGCTGGGTGGAGGCGTCGACCAGCCCCGACGCTCCCACGCCCAGGAGGCGGACTCCCGGTGTGGTGTCGACATGGGTGAGCAGATCGCGTGCTGCGGCTACTACGTCGCGGGCGCCGTCGGTGGGTTCGGGCAGGGTGACCGAGCGGGTGATGGTCTTGAAGTCGCCGAAGCGCACCTTCAACACGATGGTGCGGGCCACCAGGCTGGACGCTCTCAGCCGGCGGGCCACGGCGTCGCCCATCCGGGTCACCTCGGCTTCGAGTGCCGATTCGGTGTGAAGATCCCGGCTGAAGGTCTCCTCATGGCTGATCGAGCGGGCCGGGCGGTTCACGACCACCGGCCGGTCGTCGATGCCGTTGGCCAGTTGATGGAGCTGGCGGCCGGCAGCGGCGCCCAGAGCGGTCGCCAGCGACGACTCCGGCAGGGAGGCCAGGTCGCCGACCGTCTCCACGCCGAGCCGCGTCAAGCGACGCGAGGTGGCCGGCCCAACACCGAAGAGCGCCGTGACCGGCAGCGGGTGCAGGAAGTCGAGTTCGGTGCCGGCCGCCACGACGTGAACCCCCGGACCCCACACGGGCCCCGAGGGCTCGACACGCGGCTTGGCCCGCTCGGTCGCCAGCTTGGCCATGAACTTGCTGGAGGCCACACCGACGGAGCAGGTGAGCTGCTCCTGTTCCAGGATCCGGTCGCGGATCCGGGCGGCCAGCTCGTCGGCGGGGCCGAGAAGCCTGGTCGCCCCCCGCATGTCGAGAAAGGCCTCGTCCAGCGACAAGGGCTCCACCAGCGGGGTGACGTCGGTAAGGATGGCCATCACCCGCTTCGACACCTCGCCGTAGTGGGCATGGTCGCCGGGCAGGAACACGGCGTGAGGGCACAGCCGGCGAGCCCGGGTCGAGGGCATGGCCGATCCGATTCCGAAGACCCGTGCCTCGTAGCTGGCTGCGGCCACCACGCCCCGGTTGCCGGTGCCGCCCACGACCACCGGCTTGCCCTGCAGCTCAGGGCGGCGTCTCACTTCGACCGCGGCATAGAAGGCGTCCATGTCCACGTGAAGGAACCCGACCGTCCCGTCAGGCGGACGACCCCTGATCACCGCAGTCACAAGCCGTCTCGCGCTCCGCTACGCATTGTCACAGTGTGCCAGCACCGGGTGACCGGTTCGGCGAGAATTCCTGAGTCAGGGCTGTTCACCCTTCCGAGCGGTGCGACCCTTCGGTTAGGCTCTGGTGTGGTGCTGGACCAACGCGGCACCGTGCCGCCCGACTCTTCGCCCTCGCTTCTGGCCCGGGTACTGGCGTTCTCGGCCATCATCGTGGCCGGCGTGTGCGGGGGCCTGATCGGCTTCGCTGTCATGGACCTAGGTTGTGACGGCGGCTGCACCACCACCGCTGGTCTGGTCGGTCTCGGCGCCGCGGTCGGCGCCGCGGCAGGAACGGGAATCGTGGCGGTGCTGACCCTCAGGGCGGCGGCCGAGTGGCGGTCACAGCAGCTCGGCAGCACGGTTCGTTCCCGGGTCGGAGTGTCCTGGAGGAATCGAGGCTCGTGACCACCCGGATACTCACCGTGGAGGACGACGAGCGCATCCGCACTGCGCTCCGGCTCGCACTCGAGGACGAGGGTTGGGAAGTGGACGAGGCCGCCTCCGGTGAGGAGGCTCTGGTCGCCTTCGACCGGGTGCCCGCCGACGTGGTCCTCGTTGACATCATGCTTCCGGGCATCGACGGGTTCGACATCTGCCGAGCCATACGAAAGTCGAGCGATGTTCCCATCGTGATGATCACGGCTCGTTCCGATACTCACGACGTGGTGGCGGGCCTCGAAGCCGGCGCCGACGACTATCTCACCAAACCATTCGCTCCCAAGGAGCTCTCAGCCCGGATCCGGGCTCTGCTGCGGCGAGCGCGGAGTACCGAAGACGGCGGCAGCGAGATCGTCTTCAACGACCTGCAGATCCTCCCCGACGAGGGAGTGGTTCGCGTGTCTGGCATCGAGGCCCACCTCACCAAGACCGAGTTCCGGCTGCTCGTGGAGTTGGCGTCGGCCCCCGGCCGCATCTTCAGCCGGGAAGTGCTGCTGGAACGGGTGTGGGGTCTCGGATACTTCGGGGACGGCAGGCTGGTCGATGTCCACGTGCGCAGGCTGCGAACCAAGATCGAGCCCGACCCGGCCAACCCGCGCCATGTTGTGACCGTGCGCGGGCTCGGCTACAAGCTCCAGCCGTAGAGGCCGAGCGGAGAGGTCGCGGTTGCGATGATCGGCGAGGAGCCGAGCCAGGCCGTGGCCCGAGCGGCCCGTGAGCGCAGCGAACAGGAGCGGGGTTGAGGCCGTGAGGCTGCGGTTGCCCAGGGTCTCGTTCTCGTACCGGCGCGGGCTACGCCCCCGCATAGCCTTCGCCTTCGCTATCGGCGGGCTGCTGCTGGCCTCGACGATCTCCCTCGCAACCCTCGCCCTGACCCGCCAGAACCTCCTGGCCGAGCGGGACGAGACCGCCTTCTCGGTGTTCGCCAACAACGGTCGGCGGGTCCGCAACGAGCTCACGTCCGAGACTGACGACGAGGGCCGGCGGGCGATCGTCGAGCGGCTCAGGCAGACGTCGGGCACGTTCCCGCTGCTGCGAGTCGGCGACGAGTGGACCTCGGCCGACCCGCTGGTGTTCAACCAGCAGGCGGTGCCGGCCTCATTGCTCCAGCTGGTGGAGTCGGGAACGCCGGCGAGGATGCGGTCCAGGATCGGCAACAGCACCGCCATCGTCTCGGCTGTCCCCATACCCGGCACCCCTACCGACGCGATCTATTTCGAAGCCGCCCCTCTCGACGACATTGAGGAGACTCTGGACACGCTGGCCTTCATCCTTTTCGGTGTTGCCGCGGTGACCACGCTGTTCGCGGCAGCCTTCGGCTGGTGGGCCGCGGGCCGGCTGCTCAACCCGCTGTTCAAAGTGCGCACCGCGGCGGAGGCCCTGGCCGCGGGGGCGCTGGACACTCGCCTCACACCGCCCGAGGACGCCGACCTGGCCTCGCTGACCGCCTCGTTCAACGAGATGGCCCGGGCCCTCGAGGAGAGGATCGCCCGCGATGCCCGTTTCGCGTCGGAGGTCAGCCACGAGCTGCGGTCCCCGCTGATGACGCTGACGGCCTCGGTGGAGGTTCTCTACAACATGGCCGACGATCTGGGTGAGCGGGGCCGCACCGCTCTGGATCTCCTCAGCGACGACATTCAACGCTTCCGGCGGTTGGTGGAGGATCTGCTGGAGATCAACCGCTACGACGTGGGAACCGCCGACCTGGAGGCCGAGGAGGTGCACATCGTCGAGTTCGTGCAGCACGCCATCTTCCAGTTCGGGCTCGACTCGACCGCAGTGGTCGACTTCGAGGCGGCCCCAGGCGTGGAGGACACGGTGCTGCTGGCCGACAAGCGCCGCCTCGGCCGGGTGGTGTCGAACCTGGTGGACAATGCCTCCAAGTACGGGGACGGCGAGGTGCGGGTGAGCCTCGACCGGCATGACGGCCTCGTGCATCTCGGAGTGGAGGACAACGGCCCAGGGGTGACCCCAGGGGAGCGCAGGCTGATCTTCGATCGGTTCCACCGGGGCCGCGCCGGCGGACGGCGCGGCCGGGATTCGGGGTCGGGCCTGGGTCTGGCCCTGGTGGCCGAGCACGTGGGACTTCACGGCGGGCGAGTCTGGGTGGAGGACCGCCCGGGCTCGACTCCAGGCGCCCGCTTCGTCGTCGAACTGCCGGTGACATCCACGGGCGACGCGCCGGAGACGGATCTGGCCCTGTGAGGTCGCTGCTTCGCCCCACCCGTCAGCACGGCATCCGCCGCCTTCTCGGCGGGGCGGCCCTGGTCCTGGCCGCGGCCGCGGCCTCCGGTTGCGGGCTGCCCACCGATCAGGAGGCGCAAGCCATCGATCCGGAGGACCTGCCCGAGAGCCTCCGGCCCGGATTCACGGCGTCCACCACCACGACCGTTCCCGCTCCCCTGACCGAGTCCCGCATCGTCTACCTCCTCACCAACCCCCAGGACATCGAGCGCACCATCGTGGTCGACGTGGAGCGCCAAGTGGACCGCAACGCCACTCTGGGTGATGTGCTGGCGACCCTGTTCGGCGAGGCCACTTCGGCCGAGGAGTCGGATGCCGGCTACTTCAACACCCTCGAGCTGTTCGAGATTCTCAGCGCCACAGTGATCGACGGAGTGGCCACCGTGGACATCGTGCACCTGTCGCCGGAGGGCGAGGATCAACCGCCCTCTGCCGATGAGCTGCGCTTCGCGGCGGCTCAGCTCGTGTTCACCGCCTCCGAGACGGAGAGTGTCGAGGGGGTCAGGATCCTGCTCGACGGTGAAGAGATTTCTGTTCCCACCAGCGACGCCGACGCCGAGCCCGGCTCGGTCCTGCGAACGAGCGCCTACGAGCAGTTCCAGCCGGACTTCGCGCCGGCGACCACCACGACTGCGCCCGGCGACGAGGAGGGCGGCGAGGAGGGCGGCGAGGACGGCTAGGCGGCTATGCGGGCGCTGCGGGTTCAAGCGAAGAAGGTGCGGGCCACGTCCAGCAGGTCGCGGCTCACCGGCTTCAGGCGGACGGTGGCGTCCTGCAACGACACGAGCTCGATCGCGCCGCCCCGCAGAGCCACCATCTGACCGAAGTTCCCGTCGTGGACAGCGTCGATGGCCGCCACCCCGAACCGGGTGGCCAGCACCCGATCGAACGGTGTGGGCGAACCTCCCCGCTGCACATGCCCGAGGATGGTGACCCGGGTCTCAAGTCCGGTGCGGGCCTCCACTTCGGCCGCTATGACGTTGGCGATTCCGCCGAGGCGCTTGTGCCCGTAGGCGTCGACCGGAGGCTCGGCCATCTCGAGCGTGCCCGGGCGGGGCCGGGCGCCCTCAGCCACCACCACTATGGAGGCGTAACGGCCCCGGGCCCGGCGACGCTTCAGGGCCGCGCAAAGGTCGTCGAGGTCGAAGGGCTCCTCGGGAACGAGGGTGTAGGTCGCGCCCCCCGCAATCCCTGCCCAAGTAGCGATGTGGCCCACATTGCGGCCCATCACCTCGACGAAGATGACACGGGCGTGACTCTCGGCCGTGGTGTGCAGCCGGTCGATGGCCTCGGTGGCCACGGTCACCGCGGTGTCGAACCCGAAAGTCCTCTCCGTCATGCCCACGTCGTTGTCGATCGTCTTGGGAACACCTATGACACAGAAGCCGCGGTCCGACATCTCGGACGCGCACGACAGGGTGCCCTCGCCTCCTATTGCGATCAGCGCGTCGAGCTCGAGCCCGCGGATCGTCTCTGTGGCTCGAGACATGCCGTCGGGAAGGCTGAAAGGCGTGTGCCGCGAGGTGCCCAGCATCGTCCCGCCCTTGGGCAGCAGGCCGCGGCAGGCTTCGACGTCGAGCTGGACCCAGTCGTCGTCCACCACTCCCCGCCAGCCGTCGAGGAACCCGATCACCCGGTCCCCGTAATGCCGCTCCCCCTTGCGCACGACTGCCCTGATCACCGCATTGAGACCCGGGCAGTCGCCGCCTCCAGTAAGTAACCCGACCCGCATCAAGCGGCCTCAGAGGCAAGCAGGGCGGCGCCGATCGCTCCAGCCTGGCTTCCAAGCTGGGCTGGGACTACCTGCACCTTTCGCCGGTGGTCGCCCCCGAGCACCAGGCGGTGCGTCCACGCCTCGATGCCCCGCACCAGTGGCTCGCCGATGTCGATCAGCCCGCCTGCAATGATCACGACCTCCGGGTCGAGAACGTGCACGAGATTGGCCACGCCGACTGCGGCCCACCGGCAGAATTCGTCTAGAACGGCCAGGGCGTCTGGATCTCCCTTGGCCACCAGGGCGTGGACATGTTCGCCTCGGATGGCGCTCACCGAGCCGGCCTCGGAGATGGCATTGTCCAAGTCGCCCCTCGCCGCGGCCTGGCGGGCCAGACGGCCGAGTCCGGTGCCGGATGCGTAGTACTCCCAAGGGCCGGGCGCGCCGGTGACATGCTCCGGACCCGACATCTCGATCGTCATGTGGCCCGACTCGCCCGCGAATCCGTTCCAGCCCCGGTACAGCCTCCCGTCGAATACGAACCCGGTGCCCAGCCCGGTGCCTAGCGCCACCAGAGCAACATGCCGGGAACCGCGGCCTGCTCCGTGGAGCGACTCCGCCCAGACGGCGGCAGTTGCCTCGTTCTCCACCGCAACGGGTCGTCGCCACTCCGAGCGCAGGCGACGGCGAACGTCGAGATCCAATACTCCGTCGATGTTGGGCGAGTACTTGAGCACTCCGTTGGCATCGACCAGTCCGGCGATTCCCACGCCCACCGCCGACAACCGTGCACTGCACTCGTATTCGAGGGCATCGACCATCCGAATGATCGTCTCGATCAGAGCGTCGCTGTCGGCTGTAGTCGCGTCGCGCCGCACGGCCACGGGCTTCGTGAGGTCGCCGGGGTGGACGGCCACCCCCAGGACCTTGGTGCCACCGATGTCCAAACCGCAGAACATTTCGCCTCTCGGGATCCCCGGGGTCAGGATCCGGCGCCGGCTTCCACGTAAGCCTTCAACTCGTCGAGCGCGGTTTGCATGATGCGCGACTCTGCCCGCCGCTTGACGAAGCCGGGCAGGGGCACGGCCAGCTCGACGGCCAGTTGGTACGACACCTCGGTGGTGTCGGACTCACCGGGGACGGCGACGAAGGTGTACTCGCCGTCGAGACGGGTGGTGGCGTCGCCCCGCTGGAGTCGCCAGGCGAGACGCAGCGGGTCGGATCCGTAGAAGTACCTGAGTGTGTAGGTCGTGGAGCGGCCCATGGCGGTGACCCTGTACTTGACGTCGACGGCGCGGCCGTCGCGGTCCCGGGCGATGATCTGCGCTTCCTTGATGTCGCGGGCCCATCGGGGATACTGCTCGAAGTCGACGGCCGCGTTGAAGCATCGCTCCGGTGAAGCCATGATCGTGGTGCGCTGGGTTGCCTGATCGACCACGTTGGGCACCGCCACTTGGAATCCTCAGAAATTGCGCGGCTGTAGGCGTGTGCCGCGTCGTGACTGACACTAACAACGTTGTCGCTGGTTGCGGCGCAACACCAGCCGGCTGCTTGTTGCCTGTTGGTCAGCCCGGTGGCTGCTTGACCATGGCGTCGAGCGCGCCGCGCAGTTGGCTGGCCAGCACGTCGTAGGAGAAGTCGGCCTCGACCCGCCGGCGCGCCGCGTCGCCTATCTCCTTGAGGCGATCGGGGTCATCGAGAAGGGCGCCGATGGCCGCGGCCGCGCTCCGCGGCGTGGCCTCATCGAGCACGACTCCTGTCTCGCCGTCGACCACCGCTTCATGGGCGCCACCGCTGCGACCGGCGACCTGGGGTACGCCGGCCGCGGCCGCCTCGAGGAAGACGATGCCGAAGCCCTCCTGCTCCAGGCCCCGCCAGCGGGTGCGGCACAGCATGGCGAAGACGTCTGCGCATCCGTAGAGGGAGACCAGGTCGCCGTCGCTGAGGCGACCCGGAAGCCGGACCGGGGCACCGACCCTGGCCGCCAGGCGGGTCAGGCGGCGTCGGTCACGGCCCCTCCCGGCGATGACAACCTGCAGGTCTTCATGGACACCCGCCAGCAGGGCAGCTGACCGGATCAGCGTGTCCATCCCCTTGCGGGGCACGAGTCTCGACACGCTCACCACGGTGGGGGCTCCGATCTGGAGCCCCAGCCGCCTGCGGGCCTCAATTCGTTCGGCGGAGGTCTGATGCTTGAATCGATCGATGTCCACGCCGGGAGGGATCAGGAACGCCGGGAGAGGGTGCCCCAGGGCTCGTTCGCACTCTCGGGCGGCATAGCCGCCGGCCGCGACCACCCCCACCGCGCCGTCGAGCACCCTTCGCAGCAGCCGCCGCGCGCCGGGGAGCCGGGCGGGAACGGCCACCTCGGCACCGTGCACGATCACCGCGTACGGGAGGTCCAGGCGTGGTCCGATCAGTCCGGCGGGAAGGGCGGGATCGATCACCACCAGATCCACGGCGTGGCTACGAGCCAGGCGTCGCACCCGCCTGACGAGGTGCGGTCCCGGCAGCAACCACGGCTCGCGGGATCGGGTCACGGTAAAGGGCTGGGCTGCGTCGAACGCGTCCGCGCCCTCGTACGGGGTCGTGTGGACCACGACATCCTGCGGAGGCAGCCGCCGCCACAGCTCCCACAGGTAGTTCTGGATGCCTCCCACCTTGGGCGGGAAGTCATTGGTCACGAGCAGGTGACGGGTCACGCCGCTCGGCCTCTTGGCGGTACGGGCCTGTCCAACTCGGCTCTCACCAGTGGATCGTCGCGGTCGGACAGCGCCTCGAGGCTGAGGCCGAGGCGGCGGGCGCACCACACCCCGTGAGCCCGGATGAGCGGATCGGGTTCGCGCAGCGCCCGGTCCACCGCGGCGCGCACCCGCGGCTCTGCGGGCTCGCCCACGTTGGCCAGCACCACGAGAGCATTGCGGCGCAGGTAGCGGGGCTGTCGCCTGGGTATGTACCAGCGCCCGAAGGCGGCCATCAGCTCGGAGTCCGAGGCATCCAGCAAGTCCAGCACCGGCACCCATGTCTGTTGATCCTGCGGCCGGGCGGCGCGGTGACGGTGGCGAACGCGCACTCGGTTGGGAGGGCACACCTCTGAGCAGTCGTCGCAGCCATAGATGCGATCTCCTAGCGCGACGCGGTAGTCGGGGTCGAACACACCGTCGGCCTGCACCAGCCAGGCCAGGCAGCGGCGGGCGTCCACCGCTCCGGGGGCGACGATGGCATCGGTCGGGCAGCCGTCCAGACACTGGCGGCAGGATCCGCAGCCGTCGGCCACCGGTTCGGGGTCGGCCGACACGAGGGCGGCGTCTGTCACCACCGCTCCGAGCACGACAAGGCTGCCCAGTCCGGGCAAGAGGATGTTGGAGTTCTTGCCCCACCAGCCGATAGCGGCCCGATGGGCCGCGGCCCGGTCTACGAGGCCGTTCTCGTCGGCGGACACCACAGCTCGATGGCCCTCGGCCCGCAGTGCTTCGGCGATGGTTTCGAGGGCGGCTCTCAAAGGGGTGTAGTAGTCGGCCCTCGCGTAGGCAGCCACCCGGGCGTAGGGGCTGCCGTCGTCGGGTCGATCGCTGGTGGCGGCGCCGAATTCGAGTGCCCCGACGACCAGTGCAGCCGCGCCGGGCACCAGTCGCTCCGGGTCGGCGGAGCGCTCCGGGTTGCGGTAGGTGAACTGCATCCCGCCGTGCAGCCCGGCCTGCTTGCGTTCCTGCAGGACCTGGGCGGTCTCGGAGAACGGCTCGGCCCGGCAGAAGCCGACCGCGCACAGGCCGGCCTGCTGGCCTATGGCGGCCAGCGTGGAGGTGTCGAGGCTCACGGCCTCATGATGGCAGCCGCGACGCCGGCCGCAGCCCGCCCGGTCGCGAGTAGGGCCAGCGGGCTCATCCGGCTGGCAGCGTGGTCACCTCGTCGAACTTCTTGGCGGCCCGCCCGTCGTCGATGGCGGCTGCGGCTGCCTCCACGCCGGCCGCGAGGTCGTCGGCCACTCCCGCCACCACCAGGCCCGCAGCTGCGTTGAGCACCACCATGTCGCGCTTGGGTCCATGCTCACCGGCCAGAATGCCGGCCAGGATCCGCGCGTTGGCCACTGGATCTCCGCCCCGCAGTTCGTCGGGCGTTGCCGGGGACAGCCCCACGTCGGTCGCCTCGATGCGGTACTCGGTCACCTTGCCCTCGTTCAGATCAACCACCAGGTTCGGCCCCGTTGTGGTGAACTCGTCGAATCGGCCGTCGCCGTGCACCACCAGCGACCGCACGGAACCGGTCGCCTGCAGAACGGCGGCCATGTCGGGGGCCAGTGACCGCTCCAGTACGCCTATGACCTGGCGCTGCACATGGCCCGGATGGGACAGGGGCCCCAGCAGGTTGAAGATCGTCGATATGCCGACCTGCGATCGCACGGCGGCCACGTGGCGCATGGCCGGATGGAAGGTCTTGGCGAAGGCGAATCCAAGCCCCGCCGATCGCACCATGTGCTCCACTTCATGGGGTGCAGCGCCGATGGGCACGCCGATGACATCGAGCAGGTCGAAGGCGCCCGATGTGGATGAGGCCTTGACGCTGCCGTGCTTGCAGACGGTGGCACCCGCACCAGCGGCCACGAAGCAGGCCATGGTTGAGACGTTCAGCGCGTGAGCCTTGCGGCCGGCCGTGCCGCCGGTACCCACGATGTCGATGGCGTTGCCGGGGATTTCCAGTGGCGTGGCCGCGTCGCGCATGGCTCCTACCAGGCCCAGGAGCTCTCCCACGGCGGGGCCCTTCAGCCGCAGGGCCACGATGAACGCGGCTACCTGGGCATCGGTCGCCTCGCCCGCGAGAATCGCCCCGAGTGCGGCGCGGGCCTCGCCTGCTCCGATGTCCCGGCCCGCGGCGAGAGTGGCGAGCACCGCGGGCCAGCCGCCGTAGTCGTCGAGCGTGGTCATGGTTTCCTCCGGGCCCGCGCCTGCGGCTTGGGCCTGCGCCGTCGCGTCGGGTCTTCAGGCTAACTAGCCTTGTAGCGGTGGCGGGGAGCCGGCCGGGTGGCCGCGGTCCGCTAAGGCGGATCGAGGAAGGTCGGGACTCCGCAGGGCAGGGTGCTGGTTAACGGCCAGTCGAGGCGACTCGCAGGAAAGTGCCACAGAGAACAGACCGCCGGCCCCCGGGTCGGCAAGGGTGAAACGGTGCGGTAAGAGCGCACCAGCGCTCCGGGCGACCGGAGTGGCTAGGCAAACCCCACCCGGAGCAAGATCGAGCAGGGAGAGGGCGGCCCGTCCGCAGACACTCCCGGGTAGATCGCAGAGATGGATGGTCATCCACGGAGATCCCGGAAACGGGCTCCCGGACAGAATCCCGCCTACAGGCCGACTCCCCGCCACCACCTCTCCCTCATGACTACTGGTGTCTCGTCGGTTGCCGTGCGCTCGGGACTAACGACGGCGTGGGGGCTTGCTTGTTCGTCCTTGTTTGGTTGACCGGCTGTTCGGGAGCCGCGGTCGAGCCGCCCGAGAGCATCCGCCACGGGCCGCCCACGCACCCGACCCACCGCCAGATCGCCGACCGCCCCAGATCCGTGGGTTGGCGCGTTCCGAGCCGCTAGTCACCCTCACCTAGTGCCACCGGTGCCGTGGGCGCGGATTCGTAGTGGAAGCCAGGTCGGCGGGGCCGCAGGGCGGGTCAAGGCGCTGGGCGGGTGAGGCGGCCGGTGGTCAGGAATGCTTGGCGGCGCTCGGGATCTGACAGGCCGAAGCGGCGGGCGGTCCAGGCCAGGGCGGCGATCCCGGCGAGTTCGAGGATGATCAGGATGATCAGGGGGCGGTCGTACTCGGGGGGGACTCCTTGGCCCACTCCCCCGCTGCCGGATACCGGCCACCAGAACAGCGCTGTGCGCGACCAGGCTCCACTGGCCACCAGGAACACCAGGGTGCCGATGGGCACACCGATCCAGCGCCGCCGCAGCAGCCGGCGGCCCCGGCCGGCGGTGAGAACCATTACCGCCACGAGAAGCACCACGCTGCCGGCCAGGGTGTGCAGCACCCAGGGTGACCCGCTGCTGTTCTCAGCCAGGGGCAGCACCGCGCCCAGCGCCACCACCCGGTAGTCGACGCCGCTGCTGCCGAACACCAGCGCCACAGCTACCACCCCGCACGCTGCGAACCAGAAGAACACCTATCCGCTTGGTCCCTAGTGGTCCGTCGCGGCATTGATCGAGGTACAGCGAACCGCCCCGATCCACCAGTGGGCACTCATGCGCTGCCCCGGCCGCCTGGGCGACACAGCACTAGCGCAGGACAAGCCGCCCGCACTCGGCGCAGTTCTGCACCGCCCCTTCGGCGCAGCGCTTGATGCGGGCTACCTCGATCGCGGGCATCTGTTGGGGGCATCCGCAGCCCGAGGACGGATCGAACGCCACGGCTGTGCTCGGCCCGAACGTCTCGCGCAGCCGCTCGTAGTCGGCTACCGCCGACGCTTCGATGCGGCCCGCGACCTCGGTCCTCGTCGTCACGAGTGTCGCGAGTTGCTTGTCAATGGCGGCTCTTGCCGCGGCCAGCTCGGCCTCCAGCACCGTCACCCGCTCGCCGGCGGCCGCTTGCTGCTCCTCCAGAGCCTCGGCCTGACCGCTCAACTCTTCTGCTTCCATCAGTGCCTCGATGGCCCGCTCCTCCAGCACACCCTGGCGGGAACGCAGTCCGGCGATCTCGTCCTGCAGCGCCTGAAGGTCTCTGATGGCGGTGATTTCACCGGAGTAGAGACGGTTGTCGTCCTTGTCGGCCCTGGCCTGGATGATTGCGGCTTCGTCCTCCAGGCGCTTCTGGCGGGTGAGCACCTCGATGCGTTGCAGGCCTACCGTGTCGATCTCGCGCTGCAGCTCTCGCTGCTGAGACTGGGTCGCAGCGAGGTCCCGGCGCAGCGGGAGGGTGGCCCGCCGGTGCTGGAGTTGCTCCGTCTCGGTGTCGATCTCTTGGATCTCCAAGAGCGGATGAACGCTCTCGGTGGCCTGGTCAGGTTCGTCGGAAGTCTCGTCATCGCTTGAGGCAGCTTCGGGCACGGCGAGACACTAACGGGTCGAAGTCCTCACCACTAGGTAGACGGCAACGGCTCATGAGTTCTCGCAGTCCTGTGAGTTCAGGCTGCCGCCAAGTCCCTCTCTCCGGCAGTGTCTGTGGGACCATTCCCGGGTGACTTCGGTCGGGATAGTCGGCGCGGGCCGGGCCGCCACCCTTCACGCCGAGGCGGTCCGAGCCGCCAGAGGGGCGCGCCTGGCAGGGGTTACAGCCTCCTCGCCCACATCGCCGCGAGCAGCCGCTCTCGCCGGTGCGCTGGACTGCCCGGTGCTGACGGCGCAGGAGCTGGCCCGTACCTGCGACGTGGCCGTGGTCGCCACCCCCCCGGCCGCCCGGGCCGACGCCCTGGCCGAGTTGGCCTCATCCCGCCGCTTGCGGGCGGTGCTGGTGGAGTCGCCCGCGGCCACCACCCTCGACGGCATCGCCGACCTCACGGCCGCGTTCGCGGACCGGCCGGTCATGGCTGCGGTGAATCTGCTGCACGCGCCGGCCGTGCGCCGGGCACTGGCCGCGGTGGCGACCATGGACCTGCATCATCTCGAGTTGAGGCTGGCCGCGCCCGATCCGGCGCGGGGCCCGGATTCCGGCCGTGCCTTCGGTGGCGGCGTGACCATGGACCCGGCAGGCGGATTCTGGCCCGTGCTGGTCGCGGCCATGGGAGCGGCGGTCCAGTCCATTGCCGTGCCGCAGCTCGAGGTTGTCGAAGGGCTCGACCGCACCGCAGAGGTCGTGCTTCGAGCCGTGAACGGCCGCACGGCTCGAGCCTCGCTGCGCTGGAGCGCTGGGGTGGCAGAGGCCGCCCTTGAGGCGGCCGACTCGTCCCACGTGGCTCGCGTCGATGTGTGGCCCGTGCCCGTCGCCGAGATCGACGGCGCTCCGGCCGGTCCGCCCGCGGACGCAAGCAACCCGCTGGTCGCCCTCGGGTTCACAGGTCAGATCGAGCGGCTGGTCCGCGCCGGCCGCGGTGAGGCGCAGCCTTGGCCGGGTTTGGCCGTCGCCTCCTCGGCGCTGACGATCTCAGCCGCAGCTGCGCTGTCGGTTCTGCGGAACGGCGTTCCCGTAAGCGTCTCCGACGTGCCCCGCGACCTCTCACCGTTTGAGATCCTTGGCAGCACGTGTTGCTAGCCCGACGTTCACGAGAATCTCGGTGCGATTCCTACGCACCTACGCCACAGAACCAACCCGAGATTCCGCTGGCCACCACTGCTTCTGAACGCCGAGGAGTCGGTCGAGGAGCCGTTGATTCTGCTCAATCGTCGGTGTCGGGCAGTCGGGACCCTCCTGCGGACCGCCGCAGGGCAAGGCGGTCCGTGCCCGCGTCGATCCCGGGGAGTTGAGGCTGCACGCCCGCGGCGCCCCGCCAGGCGGTGAATCGCTCCATCACCAGGTGCTCCACCTGCTGCCAGGTGCGGGCCCTCGGCTCGGCCTCGTGGCGGTTGTAGGGCTGGTCGAACACGATCACGTCGTTGCCGCTGGCTCGCAGCGCGGCGACGTTGTGCGGCGCGTCGTCCACGTAGCAGTCGGCCTCCACTTCGGGCTTGTTGCCCAGGAAGCAGATGTCGCGATACGGGATGCGCTCAGCGTCGAGCCACTGCACGGTGTCGGCCACCGCCTCGGCATGGCCCCAGTTGACGTAGAGGCGATGGGTGATCACCCGGATCCAGACGCCCGCGTCCGACAGCCGCCACAGAGCCTCGGCCGCGCCTTCGATGGCGGGCAGCTTGGCCAGCATGCGGTGCTCGGTGACGGCCGAGCCGTGGTATCGCTCGAATTCGCTGGGACTCAAGTCCCATTCGCGGAAGTCGTAGGAGCGCTCCTCGGGGAGCGATGCCGGATCTATGCCTCTCAGCTCGGCGACGAAGGCCGCGAATCCCGCCGTGTAGTCGGCGACGACCCCGTCGAGGTCCACGCCGAAGACGAACTGCGATGTCATTTCGCAGCCCGGCGCGACATTTCTCACTGCTGCTCGCTGCGCTCACGGGCCGCTCGGGCCACGGCCTCGCTCAGCGTCGTGCGACTCGCGTGAGACTGCGCCGACCCGCTCGGCCTCTAGGGCAAGGCGGCGTCGAGCGCCTCCACGGACGGGGCGAAGTAGAAGGAGCCCGATGCCGGCGTCGAGTAGTCGGTGATGAAGTCGGGCTCCTGGCCGTTGATGCCGTACATCGCCTCCATGCGCTCCCTCATCGGGGCCTGGGTCTTGCAGAACCCCATGAAGTACAGGCCGACGGTGCCGTCGTGGAAGGCGTAGGGAGTGGAGCGCCGCACCATCTCCCCGCGCTTGGCGGTGGACTCGTCGGCGGTCGCGCCCTCGCGCAGCTCCACGTGCGACAGGTGCGACCTCGGAACCTGCTCGTCAAGCTTGACCGAGTCGGCCTTGGTGCGCCCGAAGGTGTTCTCCTCCTGCTCCAGCGACAGTGTGGCCCAGTAGTCCAGGTCGTGGACCCAGCGCTGGGCGATGCAGAACGCGCCGCCCTCGCCCGGGTCGCCGTCGTCGATGATGGCCCGGTCGGGCTCGTCGCTGGGCTCCGGGTTGCCGGTGCCGTCGATGTGGCCGGTGAGGTCGAGGCTGTTCTTGTAGATGAACGTCGGGGTCTCGCGGGCCACCGCCATGTGGCCGGCCACGGCGCGCCGGAAGGTGTGCTGCACCTCCCAGCACAGGTCCTTCTCGGCGTGGTGGACCCAGATGAGCAGTTCCTCCTGGGTGCCCTTGGCCACCCGGGTGCCGTCGGGGGACTCGTAGCCGGGGTAGGGCTGGAAGTCGTCGCCGGTCTCGATGCCCAGATCGGCAGCCAGGGTCGGGCCCAGCAGGATGCAGAGATTGACGCCCTGCGCATCGGCATCGGCTCGGCAGTCGCTCAGCGCCTGACGGATGACGTCGAGGTCGGCGCCGTCGACACGGCTCATGTGCGTGTACCACTGGTACTTTTGCAACTCGGTGAGAATCGCCGCCTGCGGTGTTGCCATCGGTTGGCCCTTCTTTCTTGTGGTGGGGGGTGCCTCTAGTGGCGGGCGGAGTCCGCCAGCCCGGTTGACCGGGGTCCAGCGGTCCCTTGCACTCTAGACATTAGACAGCCGATGTGTCCCGCCCGCAAGCAGGAACAGCGCTTTCTCAAGCAGGACGCGGGCTGCTCTCAGCGGTCCCGCAGCTCGCGGCGCAGGATCTTGCCGGAAGCGCTCTTGGGGATGGCCTCCAGCACCTCGAAGGACCGCACCTGCTTGTAGCTGGCCAGGTGCTCGCCCACATGGGACTGGAGCTCAGCGAGGGTGGGCGCGTCGGCACCGGGCGCCAGCGTTATGAAGGCTTTGGGCAGCTCTCCCGCCTCCTCGTCAGGAATGCCGATCACCGCCGCGTCGGCCACCGCCGGATGGGTGACCAGCACCGCCTCCAGCTCGGCGGGGGCCACCTGCCAGGCCTTGTACTTGATGAGCTCCTTGATGCGGTCGACTATCGAGACATGGTCCTCGTCGTCGATGACGGCCACATCGCCGGTGTAGAGCCAGCCGTCGGAGTCGAGGGTCTCCGCCGTGGCGTCGGGGTTGTTGAGGTAGCCCTTCATCACTTGGGGTCCTCGGACCAGCAGCTCGCCCCGGCCCCCCACATCCAAATCCGCTCCGGATTCGGGGTCGACGATGCGGATCTCGGTGTTGGAGATGGTCACGCCGCTGGTTCCGGGCCGGAACTGTCCCTCCGGCGTGCAGTGGCTCACCGGGCTCAGCTCCGTCATCCCGTAGCCCTGAACGACCTCGCACCCCACCCGGGTCGCGGCCGCCGCGGCCAGATCGGCTCCCAGCGGGGCCGCCCCCGAGAAGATCTGCTTGATCGACGACAGGTCGAAGTCGTCCACGGCGGGATGCTTGGCCAGCCCCAGCACCATGGGTGGCACCGCGAAGAACCGGGTGATCCGCTGCTCCTGCACCAACTCCAAGGCTCTCACCATGTCGAAGCGGGGCATGGTCACCACCCGAACCCCGAAGGCGAGCAGCATGTTCATGAGCACCTGCATCCCGTAGATGTGGAAGAAGGGCAGCACGGCCAAGGCCACCTCGCCTGCCGCGGGTGTGAACGTGTGCTCCATCTGGGCGATGTTGGCGACAAGGTTGCGATGGGTGAGCATCACGCCCTTGGGCAGCCCCGTCGTGCCCGACGAGTAAGGGAGCACAACCACATGCTCGGCGTAGTCCACCGGCACCTGGTCGATCCGCTTGCCGAAGAGCGAGGTGAGCGTGGTGGCCCCCTCCGCCTCCCCCATTACCAGGATGTGCTCCACCGCGGTGCCCGCGGCCGCGGCTCGGGCCGTCTCCAGGAACATTGGGATCGTCACCAGCCATGACGCCGAGGCGTCGGTCAGCTGGAAGCGGACCTCCTCGGCGCTGTAGGTGGGGTTGATCGTCGTGATGGTGCCGCCGGCGAGCGCGATGCCGTGGAAGACGACGGCGTACTCAGGAACATTGGGGGCGAGGATGGCGACCGTGGTGCCGGGGCCCACGCCGCGGGAACTGAGCCCGCCGCCGAGGCTGCGCACCAGATCGTGCAATTCCGAGAACGTGTACGACGAGGTGCCGTCGGTGATGGCGACCTCGTCGGCGTGATCCGCGACCGACGCGAACACGCACTCGGTGATCGACTGGTCACTGATCTCCACGTCGGGCAGGGGACTGGTGTGGATGATGGTGCGCACGGCCACCTCGCACGGTCGCTGATGCTGGAAAACGGGTGGAGCCGAGACTATCCCGGGCTGGGTGGTGGGCGCCTCGCCCGCATCGAGGGCTACCTGAGAATCGGCCTCCCCCGTCCCGCGCCGCCCGAGCCAGGCCAGTAGCCAGCCCCTGCCCGCCAGCGGAGGGGCTCGCCGGGTGGTCATGGGGAGGCGGTGCGGGGTCGCGCTAGCCTTCTCTATCCGTGCGCCTGGGACTGCTTCGCGAATCCGCGCCTTCCGAGAACCGCGTGGCCCTCGTTCCCGATGGTGTCGAGACGATGGTGCAGCACGGGTGCGACGTTCTGGTCGAGCGGGGCGCTGGATCGGGTGCGGGGATAGACGACGGCTCCTACAGCCGCGTCGGCGCATCCATTGTCGATGCCACGGAGATCGGCTCGGCCGATGTGATCGTCTCGGTTCGCGATCTGCCCGCCGGCTTCGGTCCTGACAGCGCCGCCGACCCTGCACTCGCGTTCGTCGGTGTGTTGGATCCTCTGTGGATGCCGCAGAGGGCGCAGCGCCATGCCGCTGATGGCACCAGCGCGTTCTCAATGGACCTGGTGCCCCGCATCACGCGAGCACAGACCATGGACGTGCTGTCATCGATGGGAACGGTTGCGGGCTATGAGTCGGTCCTGCTGGCCGCCAGCCGGCTGCCCCAGATGTTCCCGCTGATGATGACCGCGGCCGGAACCCTGGCCCCGGCTCGGGTCTTGGTGCTGGGCGCGGGGGTGGCCGGACTGCAGGCCATCGCCACCTCGCGGCGGCTCGGCGCGGTGGTCGAGGGCTACGACGTGCGACCCGCCGCGGTCGAGCAGATCCGCTCGATGGGGGCCCGCGCGGTGGAGCTGGACCTCGCCGAGGCGGGCGCCGGCGCGGCGGGCGCCGAGGACGCCGGTGGCTACGCCCGCGCTCAGAGCGACGACGTCGCCAGCAGGCAGCAGGAGCTGCTTGCCCCCTACGTGGCTGGCTCCGATGTCGTCATCACCACCGCGGCCATCCCCGGGCGGGCCTCGCCGCTGCTGGTCACTGCTGAGATGGTCGACGCCATGGCTCCCGGCTCGGTCGTCATCGATCTGGCCTCGGAGCGGGGCGGCAACTGCGCCCTGTCGCAGTCCGACGTCGAGGTCGACCGGGATGGTGTCACCGTTCTGGCCCCCACCGACCTGGTGTCGAGGTGCGCTCGCCACGCCAGCCAGATGTTCTCCCGCAACCTCGTCGAGTTCCTGTGCCATCTCGCTCCCGACGGTGAGATCGACATTCGCGCCGACGATGAGATCCTCGCGGCAATGCTCGTCGCGCACGGTGGCGATGTAGTCCATTCGGGGGTCGCGGCTGCGCTCGACAGCCGCGGCGGCACACCAGAACCGGCCGCGGGGGGTTAGCCGATGGATCTGCTGGTGGCGGTCACGCTGTTCGTCATGGCCGTGTTCCTCGGGGTCGAGCTGATCACCAAGGTTCCGCCCACGCTGCACACGCCCCTCATGTCCGGTTCGAACGCCATCTCGGGCATCACCGTCGTGGGTGCGCTGCTGGCGGCCGGCTCCGACCATCGAACCTTCACCGCGGTCCTCGGCTTCGCGGCGGTGACGTTGGCGATGATCAACGTCGTCGGCGGCTTCCTGGTGACCCACCGGATGCTGCACATGTTCAGTCCCAAGCGTCGAGCTCAGAGGTCGGTCAGCGGGGGCCCGGGGTCCGCGTCCAACAACCCCGCGAGCCCCGAGACCTCAGCCACCGAGGACGGCGGCCCGTGATGGACGACTGGACCACCCTCGGTTATCTCGTCGCCGCGGTGCTGTTCATTCTCGGCCTCAAGCGGCTGAGCCGGCCCCGAACCGCGGTGAGGGGCAATCAGTTCGGCGCGGCCGGGATGCTCATCGCAGTGATGGTCACACTGGCCGACAACGCCATCTTGAGCTTCGAGTGGATCATCGGCGGCCTGGTCCTGGGAGCGGCCGTGGGGGCGCTGCTGGCCGTTCGGGTGCAGATGACGGCCATGCCCGAGCTGGTGGCGCTGTTCAACGGCTTCGGCGGCGGCGCCTCGGTGCTGGTCGCGGCTGCCTCGTTCATCGAGGCCGCCGACCTGGCGACCGGCACTACCCGACTGTCGGCCGCGGCCGCGCTGGCGTCGCTGATCGGCGCGGTGACCCTTACTGGCAGCCTCATCGCCTTCGGCAAGTTGCAGGAGGCTCTGCGATGGTCGGGCTTTCCGGGAATGCGCGTCGTGAGCGCGGCCGGCGCGGTGGCCGCGGCGGTGTTCGGGACGCTGATGGTCGTCGACGCGGGAAATGCGCTGTGGCTGTGGCTGCTCATCGCGGTCGGGGCCGTGCTCGGTGTCATGGTGGTGTCGCCCATCGGCGGCGCCGACATGCCGGTGGTGATCGCGTTGCTGAATTCGCTGTCGGGTATGGCCGCGGTGGCGGCCGGATTCGTGCTCGACAATTCGCTGCTGATCATTGCGGGCTCGCTGGTGGGCGCCAGCGGCCTGATCCTGACCCAGATCATGTGCGTGGCCATGAACCGGTCGCTGCCGGCGGTGATGTTCAGCCCCGCACCTTCGGGCGACGGAGGCCCGAGCGCGGACGACGTCTACGCGGGCAAGGTCCGCTCGACGTCCCCCGACGATGTGGCCATGCTGCTCGAGTCGGCCGAGCGGGTCGCCATCGTTCCGGGCTACGGGCTGGCTGTCGCCCAGGCCCAGCACGCCGTGCGGGACCTGGCCCGGCGCTTGGAGGATCGCGGCGCCGAGGTGGTGTTCGGCATCCATCCGGTTGCGGGACGGATGCCGGGCCACATGAACGTGCTGCTGGCTGAGGCGGAGATCTCCTACGAGCGCCTGGTGGAGATGGACGACATCAATCCAACCTTCGAGCAGACCGACGTGACCATCGTCATCGGGGCCAACGATGTGGTCAACCCGGTCGCCCGCACCGACCCGGCCAGCCCGATCGCGGGGATGCCCATCCTCGACGTCGACAAGAGCGACGTGGTCGTGATCATCAAGCGCAGCCTCAGCCCGGGCTTCGCCGGCATCCCCAACCCCCTGTTCGCGGCGGACAATTCGCTGATGCTCTTCGGCGACGGCCGCGAGGCCGTGGTCGAGGTGACCAAGGCCCTCCAGCAGATCTGAGCGCCGCCCCAGGGCGCGGCGATCTCAGGGCAGGGCGGGGATGGCCTGCATCGACTGGGCCAGGGCCTCGGCCGACAGGTCGAGGTCGGCTATGGCGCCGGAGATGTAGTCCTCGTAGGCGGCGAGGTCGAGGTGGCCGTGGCCGCACAGCGCGGTGAGGATGGTCTTGGACTCGCCGGACTCTTTGCACGCCAGCGCCTCGCGGATGGCCGCGGCCAGGGCATGGGTCGGCTCGGGCGCGGGCACGATCCCCTCGGTGCGCGCGAACTGCAGCGCGGCCGCGAAGCACTCCATCTGGCCGATGGCCACCGCCTCGGTGAGCCCCAGCTCGTAGATGTGGGAGATGAGCGGGGACATGCCGTGGTAGCGCAGGCCGCCGGCGTGGATCGGCTCGGGGATGAACGCGGACCCCAGGGTGTGCATCTTCAGCAGCGGCGTGGTGCGGGCGGTGTCGCCGAAGTCGTAGCGGTACTCACCGCGGGTGAGCGACGGGCAGGCCTCCGGCTCCACGCAGCGGATCACCGGCGACATGTTTCCGGCCAGCTTCTCGCGCAGGAACGGCAAGGACAGGCCGCCGAAGTTGGATCCGCCTCCGGTGCAGCCCACCAGCACGTCGGGCGTCTCCCCCACCATGGCCAGCTGGCGCAGGGCCTCCTCGCCGATGATCGTCTGGTGCAGGATCACGTGGTTGAGCACGCTGCCCAGCGAGTAGCGGATCGCGGGGTCGACGGCCGCCACCGAGATCGCCTCGGAGATGGCGATGCCCAGTGAGCCCGGGTGGTCGGGGTCCTCCGCGAGCAGGCTGCGGCCGTACTCGGTGACCGCCGACGGGCTCGGGTGCACGGTGGCCCCCCACACCTCCATCATCGTCTTGCGGTAGGGCTTCTGGCGGTACGAGGCGGCCACCTGCCAGACCTCGCACTCCATGTTGTACTGGGCGCAGGCGAAGGCCAGCGCGCTGCCCCACTGGCCCGCACCGGTCTCGGTGGTGAGCTTGGTCACGCCCTCGGAGTGGTTGTAGAAGGCCTGGGCCACGGCCGTGTTGGGCTTGTGGGAGCCGGCCGGGCTGACGCCCTCGTACTTGTAGAAGATCTTGGCCGGAGTGTCGAGGGCCTGCTCGAGGCGGCGGGCCCTGAACAGCGGGCTCGGCCGCCACAGGCGCAGCACGTCGATCACCCCTCCGGGGATGTCGATGAACGAGTCGCCGGACACCTCCTGCAGGATCAGGCCCATCGGGAACAGCGGGGCCAGGTCGTCGGGCCCGGCCGGCTCGAGGGTGCCGGGATGCAGCGGCGGGGGCGGCGGTGCGGGCAGGTCGGGAATCACGTTGTACCACTGGGTCGGCATCTCGGATTCCGGAAGCATCACCCGGTAGTAGTCATCGGCCATCGCCAGAGTCCTTTCTCGCGGTCTTGAGACTGGGGCGCCGACATTACCCGAAGTCGGCTTCGCGTCCCTCGGCGAAGGCTTCGCGGGCCTCGGCGGAGTCGCCCATCAGGTAGGCCTCGAAGGTGAAGCCCTGCTCCCAGCGGTACTTGTCCTCGAGGCTGCCGTCCTCCACTCCGTTGAGCGACCGCTTGGCGATGCCGATCATCTGGGGAGACTTCGAGGCCATCCGGCCGGCGATCTCCAGGGCTGTCGGCCGCAGCTCGGCCCGCTGCACCACCCGCTCCACCGCTCCGAGCCGGTGGGCCTCGGCCGCGTCGATAGTGTCGCCGGTGAAGTACATGTAGCGCACCTTCTGGACGCTGAACATGCGCTGCAGGTGGGCGCCCATGCCCATGCCGCCCCGGTCGATCTCGGGCACTCCGAAGTAGGCGTCGTCGGCGGCCACCACCATGTCGGCCGCGCCCGCGATGCCGATGCCGCCGCCCAGCACGTAGCCGTGCACCGCCGCGATCACCGGCTTCGGGTTGAGGTGGATGGCCGCGAAGGTGTCGTAGTTGGCCCGGTTGGCGGGGACTATGCGGCTGGGGTCGGCTGCCATCTCCTTGATGTCGAGGCCGGCGAAGAAGCCCTTGCCCACCGCCGCGATGATGATCACCCGCACGTCGTCGCGCCGGCCCAGCGCCTCGATCTCCGCGGCCAGCGCGAACTGGGCGTCCACGCCGAACGCGTTCACCGGAGGGTTGCAGAGCTCCAGCTCGGCAACGCCGTCGGTGACTTCAATTCTGTAGGGACTGGTCATGGTGGGCGCGGAGGGACTTGAACCCCCGGCCTCTTCCTTGTAAGGGAAGCGCTCTGAACCGCCTGAGCACGAGCCTAACGCCGACTCTCCTTGCGATAATGCGGCTCCAAGTCGCTGACGCTGAAGCGGCGGTGGAGTAGTGTGTCCGCGATGAGCTACCCCACCACCATCACCATCGACCGACCCGAGCGGATGGCCAACTGGCGTCCCATTGGACAGCTGATCCTCGTGCTCCCCCACTATGTCGTTCTGCACACTGTGCTCAACGTCGCGGCCAGCATCACGGCGATCATCTCATGGTTCACGGTTCTCGCCACCGGCAAGCTGCCGCCGGGCATCGCCGCCTTCCATGCGACGTATGTGCGCTACCGGGCCCGCACGTTCTCCTACATGCAGTTCCTCACCGACAAGTATCCGCCGTTCGACTTCACCGGCTCGACGGAGGACCCCGGCGGGGCCGGAATCTCAGTGAACATCTCGCCGCAGCTCGAGAACCGGAACCGGCTCAGCGTTCTGTTCCGGTTCATCGTGCCGTTCGCCTGGCTGACCATGATCGGCATGATCGGGCTCATGTTCGGGTTCGACTTGCCCGCGTGGGTCTGGATAGTCGAACTCGTGCTGGGCGCCGTCCTGATTCCCGGCGCCATCTTCTCCACCATTGCCTGGGTGATATCCGCAGTCGCGTCGATCTTCGGTCTATTGGCCGTGATCTTCACCGGCCGGTGGCCGGCCGCGCTGTTCCGGGTGTCGGCCGGCTGGGTGCGCGTCGATGCGCGGCTCTGGGCCTATTCGATGCTGCTCACCGACGAGTACCCGCCGTTCTCGATGGACTGACACCGGTCGACCGACGATCGACGGACGATCGGCGTTCGCTCAGAACGAATCGGGCGGCGGACCGGCGCCGGTAAGCCGGCCGTATGCGTCCAACACTTCCTTGAGCAGCCGCGGCGTCGCGGCCACGGGCGCTCGCCTCGTCTCGTGGTCGATCGTGACCAGTTGCCGTCCGGGTCCGTCGACGACTTCGACGCCGGCCTCGCGGCACACCAGCAGGCCGCCCAGATAGTCCCACGAGCCCAGGCCGCTGGAGGAGAAGTCGACGTAGGCGTCGAGGCGCCCGTCGGCCACGCCGCACAGCTCCAATGCCGCAGCCCCCAGCGTCCGGACCTGGGCCCAGCCGCCCGGCCCGGGTGCCTGCCCGTTCACTGCTATCACCGCGGAGTGCAGCGGCGACTCCTCCCTCGAGGCCAGCCGGGCGCCGTCGCGCCAGGCGCCGCCTCCCCGCCGCGCCTCGAAGCGCTCGCCGTTGCCGTGGTCGTGCACCACCGCGGCTACCGGGACGTCCTTGTCGACGACGCAGATGCTGGTCGCGAAGTAGCGGATCCCTCGCGAGGCGTTGGTGGATCCGTCAACCGGGTCCAGCACCGCCACCGGCCCGTCCCCCGCCCCGAGGCCGCTCTCCTCGCTCAGCACTCGCAGGCCGCCGGAGCGCAGCGCGTCGGTGGCGGCCGCGTCGGCGGCCAGGTCGAAGCCGAACTGGCCCGCCTTGCGACCGGTTGGACCCCAGTCGGTGCAGCCGGCCAGGGCGGTGACGGCGGCGTCGGCGGCGTCGTTGAGCACATCGAGAATGTCACGGGGCATCCTCGCCAGTGAACCAGGCCTGCTGCCCGAGTCACACCTCTCGCAGCCCGTCCGGCAAGATGTCCGGCACGATACAGTGCCGCACAGTGCCGCTCCGTCCCCCAGATCGTGTACTTGCGACCGCACGCGTGACAGCAGCGGGAACAGTTTCGCCATGTCTGGAGGCTGTGGCACGCTGTTGCTGGAGCCATCGTTCGATACAAGGGGGGTCCGAGTGTCGCTGATCGATCTGCACGGGTTCGTCGCCAATCTCAAGGACCACGTGTCAGAGCACGGCTTCCACGTCCACGGTGACCGGCACTTCGTGGAGACCTACTCCAACCGCCAGACGTGGGAGGTCGACCTGCACCCCGACCACGCCTGCGGCGGGCCGCTGGACATGGTGCTGTGCGTCGAGGCCGAGTCGCGCACCCTGCTGACGTTCGAGGACGATGTGAACAGCCGCCCCGAGGACGAGGACCCCGACGATGCCATCACCGTGCCCATGACTCTGAGCTTCGTGCTGCCGCCTCTGCACCTGGGCCCGGACTTGCTGGTCCTCGCCACCGATCTGGCGGCCGTCGGAGGAACCGATCTCCCGCTGCAGGTCTCGTCCGTCGACCGGGTGGCGGCCGTGACCGACGCCGCGGAGCGGACGGTGAACATCGAGGGCCGCGTCGAGTTGGCCCTCAGCCGGATCTATCTCGGGCAGGACCTCGAGGTGCTCTGCGAGATGCTCGACCGGGCCCGCAGCGTTTGCGAGTTCCTGCTCGACCGGGCCCCGGCGTGGCTCGGAGAGTTCTAGGCAGCCCCGGCGAGCCGTAGACGTCCCGCGGTCAGGCGCTGATCGCCTTCCGTAGTGTTTCCAGCGCCTTGTCGGCGTGGATGCGCATATTCAGTTCGGACCGCACCGTCGTCAGCACCGTGCCGCTCCGGTCGATCACAAGGGTCCTGCGCTTGTTCGGCAGGAGGCCTTGGCGGACCACGCCGAAGCTGCGAGCGATGTGGCGGCCCGGGTCCGACAGCAGCGGGAAGCCCAAGGCGTTTGCGTCGGCGAATTCGAGTTGCCGGTCAACCTGATCGGCGCTGATTCCCACGACGCTGGCTCCGAGTTCGGCGAACTCTGCCGAAAGGTCGCGGAAATGGCAGCTCTGGCGCGTTCAACCGGCGGTCATCGCCTTGGGGTAGAAGTACATGACGACGGGGCCGACATCGAGCAGGTCGCGCAGGACGACTGTGTTGCCGTGCTGGTCAGGCGCCTCGAAGTCGGGGGCCCTGTCACCGATCTTCACAAGTGTCCTCCTCTGTTCACAAGATGCGCCGCCTCCCGCTGTCTCAGGGTTCAGTATCGCGCGCTCGTCAGATCCCGATCGAGGCGGCGACCCGGTCGGCGTGGTAGTCGGCCCCTCCCCAGGAGCGGGCCAGCGCCCACGAGCGCTTCAGGTATAGGTGCAGGTCGTACTCGGTGGTGTAGCCGATGGCTCCGTGGCACTGGAGGGCGGCCCGGCCGGTGACGGCGGCGGCATTGGTGGCCAGCCACTTGGCCTGAGACACCGAGCGGCTGGTGTCGGTGAGACCGTGGGCGAGCCCGTACGCGGCGTACAGCACCGCCGGACCGGCGAACTCGATCTGGATCCGGGCGTTGGCCAGGTGATGCTTCACGGCCTGGAAGCTCCCGATCGGCTTGCCGAACTGGTGGCGCTGGGCCGCGTAGCCCACGGTCAGTTCCAGCATGGCCCGGCTCAGCCCCAGCAGTTCGGCTGCGCTGCCGAGCACGCCCCGCTCGAAGGCCGCCGCCACGGCTACCGCGTCGTCGGTCACCAGGTCCCCGCGACCGCGGGGGCGCACCCGTGCGCAGTGCCTGGAGGCGTCCACGGTCTCCACCGGCTCGATCTCCAACTCATCGGGCTCGTAGAGCCGCAGCCCGTCGTCGGAGCGGAGCAGGAAGGCCTCGGCGAACGCAGCCGAGGCAACGACAGGGCGGGCCCTGCCAGCCTCGGCGGTCACCGCCGGATCCACCGCACCGAGGTCTTCGGTCACCGCCGGATCCACCGCACCGAGGTCTTCGGTCACCGCCGG
>JAGWAO010000010.1:89227-92293 GCA_021296315.1 Acidimicrobiia bacterium
CCGCACCGAGGTCTTCGGTCACCGCCGGATCCACCGCACCGAGGTCTTCGGTCACCGCCGGATCCACCGCACCGAGGTCGGTGGTCACCATCGGATCCACCGCACCGAGGTCGGTGGTCACCATCGGACCGGTTACGCCGAGGGGCGCAGCCACCAGCGCGGTTGCCGTCAGCGGATGGGGCAGCGCCGCCCTGCCCGCCTCCTCCACCACGCCCACCAGGTATGTCTCATCGAGTCCCAGGCCTCCCTCGGACTCCTTCACCAACACCCCTAGCGCGCCCGCGTCGGCCAATGCATCCCATGGGGCCCGGTCGGGTGCCTGCGTCCAGGCCGCCCGCACGACCGCGGGCGGGCACAGCTCGGCCAGCAGGTCTCGGGCCGTCGAGCGCAGCGCCTCGCGGTCATCGTCGAGCGCGAACCTCATCGCGGCCCTGCCGCTGCCCTCGAGTGCCGGCCCGGGGCCCGCTGGCCGCCGTCGAGCGCGAGCCTCATCGGGGCAGGCCTAGGACGCGCTCGGCCACGATGTTGCGCTGCACCTCGTTGGTCCCCGCATAGATGGGACCGGCCAGCGAGAACTGGTGGCCCTTGCTCCACGGCCCCTCCAGCTCGGCGTCGGTGCCGAGCAGGTCCAGGGCGATCTCGTGCAGCTCGATGTCGAGCTCCGACCACCACACCTTGGCCAGGCTCGCCTCCGACCCGAGGTCGCGGCCGTCCAGGAGCGCCGTGACTGTCTGCAGGGTCTGGAGGCGGTAGGCGTCGACACGCATCCAGGCCGCCGCGATCCGGCGCCGCATGGCTGCATCCGCGCCGTGCTCGGCACCCAGTGCGACCAGGCTCGCCACAGTGGCCTGGTAGCGGCCCGGTGAGCGGAGCAGCCCGCGCTCGGTGCTGGCGGCCGACACGGCCACCCGCCAGCCCTGATCCACCTCCCCCAAGACCACGTCGGTGCCGACGGCGTCGTCGGGCAGGAACGCCTCGTCGAAGAAGACCTCGGCGAAACCCTCGTCGCCGTCGAGCCGGCCGAACCCGCGCACGACGATCCCGTCGAGGTCGAGCGGCACCAGCAGGTAGGTCAGCCCGCGGTGGCGCTCCGAGTCGGGGCCGGAGCGGAACAGGCCGAAGAGGTGGGTGCAGAAGGCGCCCCTGGTAGTCCAGGTCTTCTGGCCGTCGAGCACCCAACCGCCCTGCACCCGGCGGGCCCGGCTGGACACACCGGCCAGGTCGCTGCCCGCGTTGGGCTCGGACCAGCCCTGGCACCACAGATCCTCCGCGGCGGCGATGCGGGGCAGCAGGTGTTCCTTCTGTGCCTGGGTCCCGTGCTCGAAGATCGACGGCGCCAGGATCTGGATCCCGTTCTGGGTCACCCGCTGGGGTGCTCCCGACCGCCAGTACTCCTCCTCGAAAATGAGCCAGTCCCACAGCGTGCCGTCGCGGCCGCCGTAGGCGCTCGGCCACGAAACCGCCGACCACCCCGCCTCGTACAGTCGTCGCTCCCACAGCAGCTGCTGGGCGAACCCCTCACGGGTGTCGCCGGAGCGCTCGACGCCGATCCCGGCCCGCCAGCGGGCCAGGTTCTCGTCCAGCCACTGGCGCAGCTCCCGGCGCGTGACGGTCTGCGTCTCGCTCCAGTTCAGGTCCATCGCAGTCCCCGGTCCTCACCCGCGCCAGCGCCAACGTATTGACAACAACGTCTCACTTCTACCTGAGACGGCTTCGTGGCTCGAGAAGCGGTGAGTCAGGCCGCGCAGACGATCTCGAGGTACTCGGTGATCTCGCGGAAGGTGATCACCCCCAGGGCGCGGCCCGTCTCGCTGATCAGCACCAGGTAGCGGTGGCCGAGGTCGGCCATGACGCGCAGCGCCTCGCTGATGGACGCGCCGGGGGTGGCCGCAGCGGTCTCGGTGGTCATCCAGTCGCCGACTGCCTCGGCGTCGAGGTCCTCCACCCGGCACGCGACCTTCAGGAACACGTCGTGCTCGGTGAGCTCCCCGATCACTGCACCGCGGTCGCTGACCACCGAGACCAGCCCGGTCTCGGCCGTCAGCATGGCCCCGATGGCCGCCGCGAGTGAGTCATCGGGCCGCACCAGCAGCGGGTCGCGGACGGGCAGGCCGGCGAGATCCACGAAGTGCAGGTTGTGCTCGGGCGACAACTCGGGGCCCAGCTTGCTCTGCGACCCCAGGAAGGACGCGGCCAGCCGGATTAGCTCGTAGTGGTTGATGCTGCCCAGCAGATCGCCGTCGGCACCGGTCACCGGCAGGTTGCGGAACCGGCGGGCATTCATGGTCCGCAGTGCCTCGATGGCGGAGGCGTGGTGACCGATCACTGTGGGCTCTGCCGTCATGAACCGGTCCACCGGCGTGTCCCACGTCTCGGGCGACCGCACCACGCGCCTGGTGATGTCCCGCTCGGTGAAGATGCCCGCCAGCCGGGCGCCGTCGGTGACCGCCGCGCAGCCGGTGTGCTGGGCGGCCATGGCCGCCACGACGCTGCGGACCCTGCGCCCGCTGGGGACCACCACCAGCGACGACAGTCTCATGCCCGACAGCTGCACATTCTCTAAGTGCTGCACGATGTTGATGCTGGTCATGGCTCTCCTAGCGGGCTTCGGACCATCAGGCCGGGGTCAGCGGCTGCTTCCTTGATGCCGATCATCCCCGACGCCGCCGGCGTCGGTGTCAACTGCTGAGCCCCTTGAGCAGATCGTCCGTGGCGGAGCGAGCCCTGTCGGTGGCATCGAACCAGTAACGTCCCAGATCCACCAGGGCGAGCGACCGGTCGTCGGTTTGGTCGTGGGCGCCGCCCCGAACGCCGCTCCCACGAACCATGCCGGACGGGTCTCCGCAGTGTCAGGATCTGGAGCCATGGGCGAACCTCCTGGACTTGCTCGTGGGCTCGGTGGTGGGCTCGGTGGGGATCGAACCCACGACCAAGGGATTATGAGTCCCCTGCTCTGACCACTGAGCTACGAGCCCGCATCGACCCTACCGCCGGGCTGAGGCACAGCCGTCGCCGCATACGCCCTCGGGATCCACATGCGAGGGGCTGGAGGCTCCGGGGGTGGGA
>JAGWAO010000057.1:0-10403 GCA_021296315.1 Acidimicrobiia bacterium
CCGGCAAGCCCGCCGCGGTGCAGGCCGCCATGGAGCTGCTGGTCGAGGCCCATGCCGCCGTGGGGGGCGACGTGGTGTCGGGCGGCGGTACCGGCACCTACGCCGTCAACAGGTGGGTCACCGAGCTGCAGGCCGGCTCGTACTGCCTGCTCGACACCGACTACGCCCAACTCGACAGCCCGTTCCACGTCGCGGTGTCGGTTCTGGCCTCCGTGGTCTCGGTGAGCCGCCGGGGCTGGGCGGTGGCCGACGCGGGGCTCAAGGCCTTCGGAATGGACCACGGACCGCCGTCGTGGCCCGGCGGCGAGGTGGCGTTCTGCTCCGACGAGCACACCACCCTGCACGACCCCGAGGGCACTCTGGCCGCCGGCGACCGGATGCGGCTGCTGCCCGGGCACCTCGATCCGACCGTGGCCCGCCACGAGCGCTTGTGGGTGGTCGATGGTCACAATGTGATCGACTGCTGGCCCGTCGACCTGCGCCACTGGTGACCGCGGAGGCCGAGCGGATGGGCAGCCAGTTGATGAGAGTATCCACGAGGCGTGGAGCGAGGCCGTGGCCCGAGCGGCCCGTGAGCGCAGCGAACAAGAGCGAGAACGACATGCTTCACCTCGAATCGTCGCCACCAGTCCGCGGGACCTCCGAATGAGACCATCGGCATTGCGCCGCCGGACGGCAACGTTCCGCAACTGGGCCGGCAACCAGGTCTGCGTCCCTGAGGAGATCCTCAGGCCGGGTTCGCCCACCGAGGTGGCCGCCATCGTGAGGCGGGCCGCCGAGGGCGGGCTGCCGGTCAAGGCTGTCGGGTCGGGACACTCCTTCACTGACGCGGCCTGCACCCGCGGGATCCTGGTGTCGCTGGACCGGCTGGCCGCGGTCGAGGCGGTCGACACGGTCCGGCACCGGGTAACCGTGCAGGCCGGTATCCGCCTCGACGCCCTCAACCGCCGGCTCGACGCGGCCGGGTTGGCTCTGCCCAATCTGGGCGACATCGACCGCCAGTCGCTGGCCGGGGCCACAGCCACCGCCACTCACGGCACCGGGACCGGCCTCGGCAACCTGGCGACCACCATCGTCGGCATGGACATCGTCGACGGCCGGGGCGAGCTGGTCCGCTGCGACGAGCACGAGCGGCCCGACCTGCTCCGGGTGGCCCGGGTGGGAATCGGGGCCCTCGGCATCGTCACCCGGATGACGCTTCAGTGCGTTCCAGCGTTCGACCTGCACGCGGTGGAGACCATCGAGCCGCTCGACAGTCTCCTCGACGACTTCGAGCAGCAGATGGCCGGCCACGACCACATGGAGTTCTTCTGGATCCCCGGAGCCCGGCGCGCCCATGTCAAGCGCAACAACCGCACCGGCGAGCCCCGGCGCCCCCAGAGTCGGCTGGCTGCCGCGCGCGACAAGATGCTCTACGAGAACGTCGTGTTCGGGCTGGCCAACCGCACCGTCCGGCGCTTCCCGTCTCTCGCTCCGACCGTGGCCCGGATGACCGGCGGGGCTGCCAGCCGGCGGGACTTCGTCGACGCCAGCCACCGGGTCTTCGTGTCGAGGCGCCTCGTGCGCTTCTACGAGATGGAGTACGGCATGCCCATCGCGGCCGTGCCTGAGGCTGTGCGCCGCATCGGTGCCCTGGTGCGGAGCCTGCCGTCGCCGGTGACCTTCCCCGTCGAGGTCCGCGTGTCGGCGTCCGACGACATCCCGCTGTCCACCGCTTACGGCCGCGACACCGGCTGGATCGCCTGCCACGTCTATGCCGGCACCCCGTACCTGGCCTACTTCCAGGGGGTGGAGGCCATCGCCGCCGACTACGGGGGCCGGCCCCACTGGGGCAAGCTCCATTTCCACGACCACCGGTCGCTGGCCCCGCTCTATCCCGAGTGGGACCGCTTCCAGCGGGCCCGGTCCGAGCTCGACCCGGACGGGACATTCTCGAACAGCTACACCGACAGGGTCCTCGGACCTATCGCCTGACAGCAGCACACACCCAAGCCAAGGAGACCAACCATGAACGCCCCCGCCGCGGCAAGCACCCCGACCGCCGATGAGCTGTCGCTCAAGGAGTGGGTGGACCGGTTCTCCGGCCACGTCGCCGACCTCCGCTACGACGACGCCGCGGCCATGATGGACCCCGAGGTCAACAGCTTCAGCACCTGGCAGGACGTGGTGGTGGGGGGCAGTGGCGCAATGTATGGCCCACCATGACCGATTTCGTGCTGGTGACCGACAAGATGCGGGCTCGGGTCTCCGGTGACCGGCTCATGGCCGCGGTGATGGTGACCTGGACCTCGACCGGCTACGCGCAGGACGGCTCGCCCTTCGACCGCCCCGGCCGCTGCTCGTTCGTACTGGTGCGTGACTCGCTCGACGGCCCGTGGCGGGGCGTGCAGGGCCACTTCTCGCTGATGCGGGGCGTCCCCCAGCAGTCCTTCGGCTCCCGCTAGGCCCTAGGCCCCTCTTGGGAGCGCTGGTGGGCGAGGGTGGCGATCACCACGTCTTGGAGGGCCACGCCCTGCGACTCGAACAGCACGATGCCTGTACCGGGTTGCGGCGGGGTGACCGTGCCCGAGATCACGTCGGCCAGGTCGGCCAGGCTGTCCCAGTCGAAGATGCCCTCCGCGGCGGCGTGAATCAGGTCGCCGGCTTCGTTGCGGGCGCCCTCGGCGCTGTCGCTCACCACGAAGCCGGCCCGCTGCACGGTCACGGCGTCGATCTCGTGACGATCGGGCTTGGCGGTACCGACTGCGCATACCAGCGCGGCCGGGTGCAGCCGGGTGCCGTCGAATACCGGGGTGCTGCTGGCTGTCACCGTCGCCACCACTCGTGCGCCGGTGACAGCCTCGTCCGCGTCGGCCACTGCTTGCGCCGGGATGTCCCGAGCCCGGCCCCATTGGGCAACGGCCTCTGCCTTGGCAGGGTCGCGGCCCCACACTCGCAGATCGCGCAACGGCAGTTCCCGGGCCAGCGCCTCGACGTGGGGACGGCTCTGGTTGCCGGTGCCGAACACCGCCGCGGTGTGGGCGCCGGGCGGCGCCAGATGGCGCACAGCCAGCGCGGTGGCCGCCGCGGTGCGGATAGCGGTCAGCCCCAGCGCGTCGAACGTTGCCACCAGCCCGACTTCGGGGTGAAACAGCGCCACCAGGAAGCTGTACCCGCCGGAGTGGGTGAGGTACAGCTTGCCGCCCACCACCCGGTGCCGGGGCCAGGACGCGGCCATGGCGCTGCCCATGAGCCCGGAGGCGGCGGCCCGCACCCTCAGCGTGGTGGCCGCCTCACCCGCGCCGAGGTCGCGCCAGGCCTGCTCGAGCCAGTCGGTGACGGTCTCCAGGTCACACAGTTCAGCTATCTGTTCCTCGGTGAAGTGGGGCACAGGGCTCATAGCAGCTTCTTCAGGCGGGGCAGAGCCCGGGCATTGACCGCGGCCGCGAAGGCGTCGGTTCCGACGGGCTCGCTGCCTGCCGGTACCAGATCGTAGGTGAGCGGTCCGGCATGCAACGCCTCCGAGAGGGCCTCGGTCACGGGCGGACCCAGATCGGCGGTCTCTTCGAACCACTCCAGCAGCGCGGCCAGCGCCAGGTAGGCCCCCGACGGGTTGACCCTGCCCTTTCCGGCATGGCGGGGCGCAGAGCCGTGAACCGGCTCGAACAGCCCCACGCAGTTGCCCTGCTCGGGCCGGCCGGGGTTGACGCTGGCCGAGCCGCACAGCGCTATCGATCCCGCCCGCCCCGCGGCCAGGTCGCTGAGCATGTCGCCGAAGATCCCCTCGGTGAGCACCACCGTGTCGGCGGTCACGTCGTCGTGGGCCAGCTCGAAGGCCATCCGATCGATGTAGGTGTGGCGCAGCGGCACTCCCCGAGCGCCGGCCACCCGGCCGGTGATCGAGCGCCACAGCCGGCTGGTGGCCATCAGGTTGGCCTTGTCGGCTGAGACGATCTGTGAGGCGAGGCCCTGCTCGACGAGGTCGCAGGCCATCTCGGCCAGCTCGGTGATCTGGTCGGGGGTGAGGATCACCTCGTCGCAGGCTGCCTGCGAGCCGTCGCTCTCGGTGCGGGTGCCGGCCGCGCCGTAGGCCCCTCCCAGCAGGTTGCGCAGCACTATGAGCGGCCGGCCCTGGCCGCTCCGGGTTTGGCCTCGGTCCTCATGCGGCCGGCCCCGGTTCTCGCCGGCTCGCCCCCCGTCGGCCCGGACGATGGTGCGGATGCTGACCCTCAGGTCGTAGCGCTGGCGCAGGCCGATTATGGAGTGCTCGGGCCGGTAGTCGTCCAACGAGACGCCCGGATGCTCCCCGGCCGCGCCGAAGAACATGGCGTCGCTGGCGTCGCAGGCGGCCAGGGTGGGCTCGGGCAGGCCAGTGCCCAGGTTCCCGAAGGCGGAGGCCCCCACCGGCCAGGGACCGGTCAGCTCGATGCGGCCGGCCGCCGCGATGGCTTCCAGCAGCTCGACCGGTCCGGCCATCACCTCGGCTCCGACCCCGTCGCCGGGCAGCACCGCGATTCGCCGTACACGGCCCGCCACTCTCATGCCGGTCCCGCTCGCAGCGGGAATTGGCAGCGTAGGAGTGCAGCTTGGGCCTTCTCGGCTGCCAATTCCGGAGGGGTCATGCCAGGATCGCCTCAGCGGTGGTGCGGGCCACCTGCTCGAGGCCGCGGTCGCCCAGGATCGGGTCGAGCCGCTCGACCCAGTCCCGGATGCCGGTCGCGATGGGCGGGTAGTCCCGGTGGCCGAGGTCGCTGCCGAACACCAGCAGTTCGTGCGGGTACGACTCCACCAGGTCCTCGGTGCGGGGCCCGGCCTCGCCGGCCAGGATGTCGGCCAGCACGCCGATCTCCAGGTGTGCGCCCAGGGCCCGGAACTGCCCGAGATGCTCGTCGCGCCAGCCCAGGAAACTCAGGCCCGGATGGTTCACCAAGAGCCGGTCGACTCCTCGACGCCGGGCTGTCGATAGCGCCACGCCGGCTTCATCCATGGTCAGGTGGCCCGAGGCCAGAACCATGCCGGCCCGGGCGACCTCGTCGAACACGTCCAGCCACTCCGGGCGCACCGCGCCGTCCTCCACCACCGGCACCTCCCGGAACGAGATGCCGCGGTGCGCCGACAGTTCCGGACTCTGGCTGGCCGCAATGTGAGCGGGCGAGGAGATGGTCGGAAGCCACACAACCCGGGCGCCGAGGGCTGCGGCGACCGTCACCGCGTCGGGGTTGGCCCCGCCGACGGGCGAGTTCAGCACCACGCCGCCGACGGCTTCGTCGCCGAGCAGGGCGGCCCGCTCCGCCGAGGAGCCTTCGTGGGCCTTGAGCACGAATCGGGCCACCCCCGCCGCCCTGGCCTCGACCATCGTCTCGGGATCGTGGCTGTGGCGGGGTGCGAGGCTGGGGGCCGAGTGCACGTGGAAGTCGACCATCCCGTCGATCACGTTCATCTCGATGCCCCGGTCATGGGTCGGTCACGGTCATCCCGACGCCTCCGACAGGTTGACCCACTCCAGCACGGTTGCGTCCGCGAGCAGCCTCCGCCGCACCTTGCCCACGCCGGAGTCGCGGGGAATCTCGGCCAACCGGGCCGCGGCTGCGGGACGCATGAAAATCGGGAGTTCGTCGCTCACCGCGGAGATGGCCTCGGTCGGGATGGCGTCACCGACCACGTACAGCACGATCTCGTCATCGACCAGTTCGCTGCCGCGGCGCCACACGGCCACATCGCTGATGCCCTCCACGGACGAGAAGCGCTGCTCCACGTAGCCGATGGGCACGAACTCGCCTTTGACCCGGATCGACTCGCTGGCCCGTTCGATGAACACCAGGTTGCCGGAATCATCGACCCGGCCAAGGTCGCCGGTCGCGAACCAGCCGCCGCCGTCGAAGGGTTGGACCAGCCCGTCGGCTCGCCGGTAGCCGGAGAACAGCACCCCGGGCCGGTCGGCCCGCACCTCGATTTCGCCCGCGGTCATGCCGCTGCCGGCTTCGGCCGTGCCGTTGACCCGCCACTGCACCTCGTGGCGGGCTCGGCCCCCGTAGCGCGACATTCCCTCGGCCAGGTCCGGTCGCTCGCCCCGGCGCCAGGTCCAGATGTGGCTCAGGCCGCCGGCCTCGGTGGAGCCGTAGGCCGAGAACCCCAGCGGGATGCCGAACGTCTCCAGGAAGTCGGGATCAGCGAAGAACATCCGGCTCACCCGGTGCCCGGCCGCGTCGGCGGCGCCGGTAGCCCGCTTGAGGATCTCCACCGGCGGAGCGTGCAGGATCAGCACGGTCGCTTCGGTGTCGCGCACCAGCGGCCAGAAGCGGCTCGCGGAGAAGCGCTCGAGGCCCAGCACCTCGGCGCCTCCGGTCAGCCCGCCGATCACCCCGTAGCCGAGCGGGTTGATGTGGAACATCGGCAGCGGCGCCAGCACCGTGTCGGCCTCTGAGAAGCACATCGAGTCGGCAATGAACCGGCCCAGGCGCAGGAAGTATTCGTGGGTCTGCTCGCAGAACTTGGGCACGCCGGTCGTGCCCGATGTGTGCATCCAGCCGGCCACATCGAACCGGTCCCGGCCCAGCCCGGGCGCATCGGCCAGCCTGTCAGGACCGGTTGTGGCCCGGTCGGTGAGCACCGTCCCGTCGAAGGCCGTGGCCAACATTCCCTGGTCGAGCCCGCTGGCGTCAAGATGGACGGCCTCGGTGGCCACCGCCGGCGACGCTTCGCGTCCCGACCACACAACCGCGTCCGGCGAGAGCTGCTCCAGCATCTCGGCCAGCAGCTCGTCGGGGTAGTCGGGGTTGACCAGGGCGGCCTCGGCGCCGGCCAGCACCAGGGCCAGCCAGGCCGTCAGGTAGGCGTCAGACGTCGTGCCGATGAGCGTCACCCGCTTCCCCAAGCCTGCGCCCGCCTCCTCCAGTGTTCCGATCGCGCCCAGTGCCCGGCCCGCTGCCTGCCCAAGCGTGGGCGTGGTTCCGCCGGCCATGCCGAAGCGCGCGCCGGGCCTGCGCCGCGCCCGGTCGCAGACCAATTCGGCCAGGTTCCTCACGCCGCTATCCCGTGTCACGAATTGGCAGCGTTGTGTACGCATGGAGAGCATTTCGCTGCCAATTGCTCGAGTGTCCGAAGCCCGGCCTCGAATTGGCAGCGCTGTGCATGCATACCGTGCATCCTGCTGCCAGTTCTGGTTCTGTATGGGGGCCGTCCCGCGAATTGGCAGCGGACGGAGCCCGTTTGGGAGTCCTGCGCTGCCAGTTCGTCGAAAAGACGCGGCGAGATCAACCGAGGCCCTCGTAGTCGTCGGCTCGCAACACCCGGCGGGCCACGTAGTTGCGCAGTACCTCCAGGGAGCCTCCCGCCACCCGCAGCACCTTCATGTCGTGCAGGAGCTGTCCGTAGTCGGTGTCGGTGTACAGGCCGTGGCCCCCCGTCAGGGCGAACGCCTCGTTGACCGCGTGCTCCGACGCTTTGATGGCCATCTTCTTGGCCAGCGTGGTGGCCAGGGCCACGTCGCTGCCGGCGTCGTGGAGGTTGGCCGCGTGGTCGCGGGCCAGTGAGGCCCCGTAGAGGTCGCTGTAGCAGTCGGCCACGGTCCACTGGATGCCCTGGAAGTCGGTCACCATCGAGTTGCCCACCTCCCGGCCCGATCCGTAGGCGATGGCGTCGGCCAGTGCCCGGCGCCCGAACCCGATCAGCTCCGAGGCGTTGCCCAGCCGGCTCATGTTGAACGTGGAGAAGAAGGTGTCCATGCCCCGCCCGGCCTCGCCCAGCACCGCCGTTGCCGGCACCCTGACGTTGTTCAGCGCGACGTCGGCGGTGGGGATGAGGCGCAGGCCGATCGGGTCGGTGTGGCGGGTCGACACGCCGGGAAGGTCGGTGTCCACCAGAAAGGCGGTGATCCCTTCGGGCGCGATGGCGTAGACCAGCGTGACCTGGCTCTCGGCTCCCAGGTTCACGTGGGTCTTGTCTCCGTTGATGATCCAGTCGTCGCCGTCGCGCTCGGCGGTGGTGCGCATCAGCTTCATGGAGGAGCCGACGCCCGGTTCGGAGATCGACTCGGAGAAGATGAGCGTGCCGCGGGCGATTCCCGGCAGGTACCGCTGACGCTGCTCCGCGGTGCCCCAGTCGATCAGCCACCGCTGGCCCTGGATCGAGATCTGCGGCGATACCAGCCCCAGCCGGCCCACCTCCTCCTCGATCAGGCAGTATTCGGCCACCCCGAGCCCGCTGCCGCCCTCGGACTCAGGCGTGAACGGGCCGACCCATCCCCGGCTGCCCATGGCCTCGTAGATCTCGGCCGGGAACCGGGCGGCCCGCTGGCACGACCGCAATTCGTCGCGGTGCTGGGCTGCGAAGCCGGCCATGGCCGCGATGGTGGACTGGGGCCAGTCCGGGTCTGCGAAGGTCAGGTCAACGTACATGGCTCGTGCCATGAGCTAGCGCGCCGACAAATGAGAGCCTGTCGCTCCGCATCGGCGTCACTCCCGCTCCTGCTCGCTTCGCTCCCGGGCCGCTCAGGCCACGGCCTCGCTTGATTCCTCGTGAAGATTCCCATGAATCGCTCCCCACCCGCTCGGCCTCTGGGCGGGTTCGGCTCATGTTGTATACCAACCCGCGGGCAGAACTCTCCAACCGTGCTGCGCCTAGGGGCCGAGCGGGTGCTCAGCAGCAAGCGTCTGGTGCGAGCACATCGGCGTGTGTCTTGGATGCCCTCAGTCTTCCGGCTTGTCAACCGCCGTGAACGTGCCATCGGTCACAGCCGCGAAGCGCCGGTGTCACGCGGCCGCCAACCGTTCAATGTCACTCCACAGCCAGGGCCGCGCCTGCGGATCGGGGGTCGCTGGCCAGTTCAGCAACCCTGCGCCGCCCGAGGTCCGGGTCGCCTCCGCTCACCACCACCTGCAGACCGCCTCCGGCGTTGCCGGTGGTCCTCACCTCGTAGCCGGCCAGGTCGCGGTCGTCGTGCCAGGCGATGCCCGGCTCGGCGAAGGCGTACCACGGTTCGCCGATGCCGGCGGGAACGCCGAAGCGGTCGCCGGTGGGGCATACGAACCAGCGGGACCCGGACGCGATGTCGGCTGGGGCCGCGCCCTGACGGAAGCGCTGGATGGCCTGGGCCAGCCACTGCACCTGCCGGTCGCCCCCCGGCGTGGCCAGCGTCATCCAGCCTGGCCTGTCCCGGTGCCGCACGTGGGCCGCACTGAGCGTGTGGGGCAGCACCGCGCCGCCACGGAGGTTGCACCCGGGCAGGTCCGATCGATCCGACAGGGCTGTGCCTACCCGGTTGCTGAACGCCACTCCGGTGCCGCCGGCCACCCAGCCCGTGCCGAACTGCACTCCGGCCAGGCTGTGGACCACGGTCACCGACAGGCCGTGGTGGTCGAGCGCGGTGGCCACCGCCGTTCCCGCCGGCCGGGCCGGGCCGCGGGCGCAGAACTCGGTGAGCTGCTGCTCGGTGAGCGGGGCGACCGTTTCGGCGAAGTCCCGTGAGGCCGGGTCGGTGCCGGGTGCCACCGCAGCCAGCAGTGCGGGAGTGATGGCGGCCTGGCTCGGTGCCCCTGTCACCCACACCACGATGTCGTCGAACTCGAATCGCAGGGCCGGTTTGGCGGCGGCCTCCACCGCGGCCAGATCGTCGTGGCGCAGCGCGGCCCCCTCCTCGTAGGCCGCAGCTACTAGCCGATCGGCCAGCGTGCCGCGGTAGAAGGCGTCGGGTCCCTGCCATGCGACCATCTCGAGGGTGGTGGCCAGGTCCGGCATGCGGATGGTCGCACCCGCTGGCGGGGCGCTCCCGCGGCCCAGCATGCGTCGCAGAGCGTCGGTGTGGCCCCGGCTCTCGACCCGCTCGTACACCTCCGCCATGCGTGGTGTGACGGTGTGGCCGGCCGCAGCCGCCAGGGCGCCGGAGAAGAGGTTGGTCCAGTCGAGCCTCCCGTGCGCCTTCCACACGGCCTCCGCACCCCGCAGCGCCCCGGGCACCACTGCGTTGCGGGGACCGCTGGTAGGGGGCCAGCCCTCCTGGTCCTCGCGGTCGCCGCCCTCCTGGACGGCCGCACCGTCGCGGCCGGCCGCCAGCGGCGCCCTGGACCACCCGCCGTACACATGAACACCGCCGCCTGCGCCGTTGCCGTCGCCCGCCTCGGCGACCAGCGCCACCATCTCTCCGCCGGGACCCGATTGAGGGGCGTTCACCACCCACTGGGTGAACGCCGCGGCCAGGGCCGCGTCCACCGCGGTGCCGCCGGCCTTCAGCGCCTCGATCCCGGCCTCGGTGGCCAGCCGGTGTCCGCTGGCCACCCCAGCCGACCCGCTTACCGACCCGGCCGCCCTCATTCAGTCCCGATCCGAGGTTGACGACACTCTGGGCACTCTGGGCGCTGGAGGCACAGTTCCCGCCCCCATTCCGTCGGGAGGCCTTGCAGCGATCGCGGGTAGGTGTGAGCCCGTCC
>JAGWAO010000057.1:10456-13963 GCA_021296315.1 Acidimicrobiia bacterium
GCACGCCTCGCCGGAGTCCTCACAAATCGCCGCCTACCCGCTCGGCCCCTTACAGCCGGGTGATGGCGGGCATGGCCTCCACCAGGTCGTCGAAGCGGATGGGGCGGTCCTGGAGGGCGGTCCGGCCGGCCGCTTCGGCCACCAGCATTCCGATGTCGGCCGCACTCCAGCCGTCGGTGCCGTCGGCCAGTTCCGCGGCCAGGTCCTCTTCGAGCTCAAGCCCGTGGGCCCCGGCCAGCGATCCGAGCAGCGCAGCGCGGCGGGCGCCGTCGGGGTTGGCCACCTCGAGGTGCACGCCCAGACGTCCGGAGCGCAGCACGGCCTCATCGATCAGCTCGGGCCGGTTCGAGGCCCCCACCACGAACACCTGGCCTCCGGCCAGCACATCGTCGAGCGACGCCAGCAGGGCCGACACCACCCGCTCGTCGGTGCGCTCCCCGCTCTCGCCCGCCCGCACCGGAGCCAGGGTGTCGAGGTGGTCGAGCATCACCAGCGACGGCCGGGCCTCGGCCGCCCGCCGGAACAGGGCCCGCACGGCTTCCTCGGACTCGCCCAGCCACTGGTTGTAGACCTTGCTGGGGTCGATGGCCACGAGGTTCACGCCCAGCTCGGAGGCCAGCGCGTGCACCAATGCGCTCTTGCCCGACCCGGCCGGGCCGTGCAGCAGCACGCCCTGCCCGCCGCCGTCGGGCGCCACCGCCCGGCGACCCAACTCCCGTAGGCGTGCCTTCAGATCGCCCAGTCCCACGATCTGGTCCCATGTGATCCGGTCGGTCCGGGTCACCACGTCCCGCAGCACGCTGGGCCGAACCGTCCGCAGCGCGGCCTCGAGGTCGCCGGGCTCCACCGCCAGTTCGGTGCCCTCCAGCGAGTCGGCCAGCTCGAAGCCCTCGCGGCCCGAGGCCAGCCGGTCGGCGGCCTCCAGACCGGCTGAGCGGGCCAGGTGCATCAGGTCCGCTCCGGTGAAGCCGCCGGTCTCGGCGGCCACTGCGGCTATGGCGTCCTGCGCCTCGGCGGTGAGGGGCATCTCCCGGGTGTGGATGGACAGGATCTCGGCCCGGGCCTCCTCGTTGGGCGGGCCCACGAAGATCTCCTCATCGAAGCGTCCCGGCCTCCTGAAGGCCGGGTCGATGGCCTGGATGCGGTTGGTGGTGGCCATCAGGATCAGGCCGTCGACCTCCTCCAGCCCGTCCATCAGGGTCAGCAGCTGGCTGGCCGCCCGCACGTCGCTCTGCGACGCCAGGCGCTCCCGGTTGGTGGCGATCACGTCGAACTCGTCGATCATCACCAGCGACGGGGCGTGGGCCAGCGCCCGCGAGAACAGCATCTCGCCCTGCACGCTGCCCACCAGCTCGGTTGCCGACATGCGGTAGGCGGTGACGCCCAGCTCGTTGGCCAGTGCCTTGCAGATGAGGGTCTTGCCTGTGCCGGGCGGGCCGTGCAGCAGCACGCCCTTGGGCGGGCGCACTCCGAGCCGGCGATAGAACGCGGGGCGCAGCAGCGGCAGCTCAACCAGCTCCCGCAGGCGCCTGATGATCTGGTCGCACCCGCCCACATCGGCCAGCGTGATGAGCCTCTCCGACACGCTGACGTCGGCCCGGTGCAGCTCCACCTCGGTGCTGTCGCCCATCCGCGCCGGCGAGGGTGACGCCAGGTCGATGCGCACCAGCATCCCCGCGCCGCCGGGGTAGATCTCGGCCAGCACCCGGTTGCCGGGGTACAGCGGTGTGCCGTCGTCGCGCAGCCGCTCCAGCAGCCGCTGGTGCAGGTTGAACGTCAGGTTGTAGGGCGGGGTGATCCGGGCGCTCCGGGCGGCGGGCAGCTCACCCTCGGAAGCCACCTCCAGCGGCTCGCCGGGGCGGACGGCCAGCTGGGGCCACAGCATGCGCCCGAGCCGCACCAGCCTGTCGTCGTGGTCGTGGGCCCGGACCACCGCCCAGGCGTTGTGATCGCCGTTGCGCAGCGCCACCGCGCCGCCTTCGGTCAGACCCAGCTGCTCGAGACCTGTCGCCGACAGGCTGGCCTCCGAGGGTTCCAGCTTGGATCCCGGCGCAGGTCGGGCCGCCAGACGGGTCAGGCCACCGGCACCGTCGCTGATCACGGCTCCGTCACCAGCCGCCGTGCCGCCGTTGCGGCCTTCTCAGCCGTGCTCGGCTTGCCACTCGGGGCATGGTTCGAGCACCTCCATGGCCACGCCGCCTTCGGGGCTGATGGCCGAGTCGAGGTTGGCCCAGCACACCAGCATCCGGGTCGGCCCCACGCCCGTGTTGAAGTGCTGGTAGGTCACCCCCGCCTCTCTGATCGGGATGGCGATCACGTCGCCCTCCTCCCATTCGTGGGCCCGGCCGTCGAGCACGGTGTGGCCGCTGCCGGCCATCACGAAGTGGATGATCCCACCCTGGCAGTACAGCTTGCCGCTGTTGGAGCCCTGGGGGACCTCCAGCTCGTGGAAGTACAGGGCCCGCGTGCTGGGGGTCTCCAGATGGGGGTGCAGGTACCACCGCATGGTCCCCATGCGGTTCAGTTCGGGCTCGCAGTCCTCCCGCCCGATCAGGTTCTTGGCGTTGGCTCTGCGGTCGCGCTCGGTCTGCGACTCGGCGAAGGTGAGGTCGTAGAGGGTCTGGTTGGTCACTGAATCAGCCATCGCCGGCCCTCTGGCCGATGATCCGGGTCACGGCCACGATCGGGTCCTCCTCGGCGTCGCTGTCGTCGCGGCCCGTGTCGTCGTCGCCGGTGTCCTTGGCCGCCATCTCCCGCCAGTTCGACTGCTCCTTGACTTGGGCCAGCATCGACCCGGTCTGGAACAGGAACGGGATGTAGATGAAGGCGATCCACTGCGAACTCTGGGAGTCGTCGTAGTTGAAGTGCTGGTGCTCCACCCCGCCGGGCTTCACCGGCAGGATCAGCAGGTCGCCGGGCTTCCAGTGGTACTCCTCCCCGTCGAACACGCTGTAGCCCGCGCCACGGGTGACGTAGATCACCAGCCCGCCCTGGTGGGTGTGGGCCCCCGACTCGGTCTGGATGTCCTTGCGGAACACCATCCGGCTCTCATGTGCAGGTAGTACTTGCTGCGCCCCTGGCGGGACTGCTGCCAGGGAAGGTCCTTGCCCTTGATCACCACTTGGCCGCTGTCGGCCAGGTCGCGCCGCTCCTTGAACGTGGAGAAGAACACCTCGTAGGGGTGCCGGTCCTCCTCGCTGCGGTCACGCTCCCGCAGCCGTGTCTGCTCTCGTTCGACCATGTCTTTCTCAGTCCTGTCTCTTCAGCCTGTCTCTTGAGTCTCGCGTGCGGTGGCAGCGCCGCTGGGCTGCTGCGACCGTCAGGCCGCCATGCGCAGGAACCGGGTGGCGTTGCCCGAGAACAGTTTCTCGCGTTTCGCCTCGTCTTCAATGCTCCATGCCAGAGCCGCGCCGGGAGAGTCGGGGAATCGGCACTGGGCGTGGGGGAAGTCCGACTGGTACATGAGCACCCCGTCGCCGAGCACGCTGTCGACGTAGTCGTAGATCT
>JAGWAO010000057.1:14009-15051 GCA_021296315.1 Acidimicrobiia bacterium
TGACAGGGCCGGGCCCTCGCTCTTGAGGTGCCTGGACTGGCCGTCGAGCCGCAGCAGCCACTCGGGCAGCCACCCGCAGCCTGTCTCGGAGAACCCCACCCGGAAGTTCGGGTGACGGTCGAACACGCCTGACAGCAGCAGGTACGCCAGCCGCAGCTGCGCTCCCCAGGGGTGGGCTGCGGTGCGGGCCACCACGATGTTGTCCCACACGTCGCGGTAGCCGGGGAAGTAGGGCGGCTCGTAGAAGAACGAGTGGTGCAGCAGGGGCAGGTCGGCGGCGGCCAGCGCAGCCCAGATCGGTTCCAGGTCGGGGTCGTCGATGGGGTAGCCCTCGGCCAGCGCCAGCATGGCTCCGGCCACTGACGTCCCGTCGCCGCACTGCTCGATGTGGCCTACCGACCATTCCACGTCCTCGCCGGTGAGCATCAGCAGGCTCTTGAGCCGGCTGGTGTCGGTGGAGCAGAAGTCGGTCATGTAGCGCTGGTACGACTCGTACAGCCCGGTGGCCACGTCGGTGGGGCACACCGTGACCGACTGGGGCCACGTTCCGGGGATCAGAAGGTGCACGTCGACGCCCTCGCGGTCCATGTCGGCGATGCGTCCGGTGGCGTTGTCGTGGCCGACGCCGTAGCGGGGGGAGTTCTCGGTGACCACCAGGCCCCGGATCTTGCCCTCCAGCGCGGCCCGGCCGCCTGCGCCCAGCTTCTCCTCGAGGTGCGATTTCTCGCCGATCTCCCGCAGGTAGCCCCGGGGCTCGATGCTGAGGTTGGTCCACGGCCCTTCGGGGTCGCCGTAGGTGAGCGGCAGCTCCACCCGGCGCTCGTACTGGGCCAGCTCGGCGTCCCAGCGGCCGAGCAGGTGCTGGTCGGCGTAGCGCTTGAGGACTTCCACGGACGGCCACACATGAGTGTCGGTGTCGATGATGGTCAATCCGTCGCGCACGCCGCTCCTCCCGTCTCGGTGGGACCGCCCGAGCCGCCGCGCCTGACCGTTGCGGCGACAGGCGATTGTATACCGTTTATCTGGTGGCCTCTAATCGGGG
>JAGWAO010000057.1:15220-17083 GCA_021296315.1 Acidimicrobiia bacterium
GCTGCGTTCACGGGGCCGCTCGGGCCGCTGTTCCGCTCTTGTTCGCTGCGCTCACGGGGCCGCTCGGGCCCGGGCAGTCTCCCCGGAGGAGACCGCGTGGCAGGCTGATGCGATGCAGGTGGTGGTGATCGGGGCCGGGATCGCGGGGGCGTCGGCGGCCTGGCACCTGGCCGGGCTCGCCTCGGTGGTGATGGTCGAGCGGGAGGCCCATGCCGGCGCTCACGCCACCGGCCGCTCGGCTGCCCTCCACACCCAGACTTCGGGCGCCCCCGTGGTGAGCGCGCTGGCCGGGGCCAGCCGTGCGTTCCTGGACGAGCCGCCCGAGGGGTTCGCCGATCATCCGCTGCTGTCGCCGCGGGGCCTTCTGTGGATCGCCCGCGGCAGTGAGCGCGACCGGCTCGAGCACAAGGCGGCCGAGGCCGGAGCGGCAGGGGTGGAGGTGCATCGCCTCGACGGGTCCCGCTGCCGCGACCTCGTCGGTGTGCTGCGCCCGCACGCCGCGGTCGCCGGTGTGCACGAGCCGGGTGCCATGACCATCGATGTCGACGCCCTGCTGCAGGGCTTCCTGCGCGGTGCCCGCGACCGGGGCGCGGAGTTGCATCTGGTGGCTGAGGTGACCGGGGTCGCCGAACACGCCGGTGGCTGGCGGGTCACGGCCGGTGATCGGCACTGGGACGGCGACGTGGTCGTCAATGCGGCGGGTGCTTGGTGCGATGCGGTGGCTGGGTTGGCCGGGGCGGCGCCGCTGGGTCTGAGGCCGCTGCGGCGGTCGGTGTTCGTGTTCCCCCCGCCCGAGGGCGTGTCCGTTGCCGGGTGGCCGATGGTGTGGGACATCGGCAACCGGTTCTATTTCGAGCCCGAGGGTCCCATGCTGCTGGTGTCGCCCGTCGACGAGACGCCCAGCGAGCCCTGCGATGCCCGGCCGGAGACCGAGGACATCGCGCTGGGGGTGGAGGAACTGGAGGCGGCCACCACCCTGCAGGTCCGGGGCGTGCGACGCACTTGGGCCGGCTTGCGCACCTTCGCGGCCGACCGCGTTCCCGCGGCGGGTTTCGACCCGGACCGTCCGGGCTTCTTCTGGCTGGCCGGCCAGGGCGGCTATGGCATCAAGACCTCCCCGGCGCTGGGGCGTCTCTGTGCCGAGCTCATCCTGGACGAGCCGCCGTCGCTGGGGTCCGAGGCGGTGGAGGCGTTGGACCCGGCCCGGTTCCGAGCCCGCACCTGAGGCTCGGGCCGCGCTCGGACTCTCAGGTGGACTCGAGGGGCAGGTCGGTGACTTCGACGGGGCCGTGCTCGCTGGCGTCGTGCTTGCGGCCGCCGGTGATCAGCGATCTCTTGACGGCCTTGGCCGCCAGCTCCTCCAGGTCGTCGCGGCGCGGGTCGGTCAGGTAGGCGTCGACTGCGGCAGTGTCCGGGAACGAGAGCACCAGTACCGCGTCGGGTCGGCCCGGACCGCCTTCCACCTCAGCGGCTCGGCGCTCGGCCCGGCCGTCCTGGTGATCCGCCAGCTTGAGCAGCCGGGTGATGTACCGCTCGAACTGGCGCTTGGACCCGCCTCGCCAGAGACGCAGGGTCAGGTCAATGCGCTGTTCGGCATCACCGTCCACGCCCTGATTGTAAGTTCCAGACTGTGGCCACGATGGGAGCGTGTCGGTGCTGGGAGCACGCCGTGAGACGGGTGCCGTTGATTGCCGTTGCGGCGATGGTGCTGATCATTGCCGGTTGTGCGTCCAACGATCGACCCGGAGTGCCTGAGGCGACCGTGCCTGAGGCGACCGTGCCTGCGCCGACCGTGCCTGCGCCGACCGTGCCTGCGCCGACCGTGCCTGCGCCGACCGTGCCTGCGCCGACCGTGCCTGCGCC
>JAGWAO010000057.1:17233-30058 GCA_021296315.1 Acidimicrobiia bacterium
CTGAGGCGACCGTGCCTGAGGCGACCGTGCCTGCGCCGACCGTGCCTGCGCCGACCGTGCCTGAGGCGACCGTGCCTGACGGCGGCGATACGACTCCTGAGCCCGGCTCGGGGCCAGTCGAGTTCGGCTACTCATTCGAGACCGATGCAGACGGCTGGGTGTTCGATTTCGCGGATCTTCCGGAGAACTACGACCCGTCGATCTACGAGCTGCATGCCGGGCACAGCGCTCTGCCGAGCGGCCTCGACGGCGCGGGCGTCTGCGTGCAGGGCCACAACCGCAGCGACGACTTGTTCATGTACCTCAAGCGACGGGTCGACGGCCTGGACCCGGGAGCGTCGTATTCCGCGACGGTGACGGTCGATCTGGCCACCAACGTCGCGCTGGGATTGGTCGGGATCGGGGGCTCCCCCGGTCAGAGCGTGTATGTCAAGGCCGGAGCGTCCACGTTGGAGCCGGAGGCGACACCCGACAGCATCGGCCATCTTCGGATGAACATCGACAAGGGCAACCAGTCCCAGGGTGGCTCGCAGATGGTGGTCATCGGCGATGTGGCCCATCCCGAAGTCCTGGGCGAGGAGTTCCGCATCAAGACCCTCGACAACCGCGGCCGTCCTGTGGTCGTCGAGGCTGATGCGGTGGGCGGTGCTTGGCTGATTGTGGGCACCGACTCGGGCTTCGAAGGTCTCACCCGCCTGTGCTACGACCGGATCTCGTACCGGTTCTCGCCGGTCGGGCCGGCGTGATCATCGCCTGGAGGCGTTCGGCCCTCCGCCGTGCGCCGGACCGCTCGTGCTCGAACCGCTCCGGGTCGAGGCGCCGGCCGAGTTCTTCGATGCGCAGGCCCCGGGTCTCGATGGGGGCGACCCCGGCGTCGGCCAGGCCCTGGTAGCGGGCCGCCAGGGCCTCCTTCTTGCGCACCTGGTGCGGTTGGAAGTCGTCGAACTGCCGTGGCGTGATCTCGTCGGTCACCACCAGGTCCCCGGCCTTCACCGCCGACGCGACGAGCTGCTCGCCGAGCTCGGTGCGAACGATGATCCCGTTGAACCCCTCGTCCTCGCCGGTGGGGGCCCCGCCGGGCCAGATGTCGGCCGAGGCCACGTCGGCGGCCTCGCCCAGGGCGTCGGGGCAGAACTTGCAGCGGGTCTCGACCTGCCAGCCCGCCTCGTCCGCCCACATCTCGAGGTAGGGCTTGGAGAAGCGTTCACCGGCTCGGGTCTCCACCACCGTCGGTCCGGGGTTGCCGTGGCCCCGGTAGCGGAACAGGGCCACGTCGTCCTCGTCGATCCCGAACTCCTCCAGCACGGCCTGCGACTTGGTGAGCCGGGACTGCCCCCCACACACCAGTACGAGCCGGACGACGCACAGCTCGTCGATGCGCGGGTCGTTCCTCGACAGCAAGTGCACCGCGGTCAGGTCGCACGGCTTGGCGATGATCCCGAACGGTTGTCCGCGGTCCAGTGCGGCGGCCAGGCCGGCCAGCGGCGCGGTGGGTCCGTAGCGCGACGCGGTGTTGGCCTTCACCGACGCTTCGCTCTCGGAGATGATCCAGCGGCTGCGCATGGGCTGTTCGGGGTCGGCACCGACGTGGAGCACGAAGGCGACCCGGCCGGTGCGCAGCGCGTGCATGCCCAGGGCGGTGAGCACCCCTCCGGTCGCGCCCCGGTAACGAACGTCGGGATGAGCCGCCCACGCTCTGGCCATCGACCGGTAGGCGCCCCAGACGGGATCGAAGCTGCAGCCGTCCTCGACCCGGGCCTCGGCCACCGCGCCCGGGCAGGCGGCCACGAGCTGAGCCTCCTCGTCGGGCGTGAACTTGTCCGGGGGCGAGGGCCTTAGCGACCCGGCGGGGGTCATCACCATCTTGACCCGGCCCCCGGTGAGCGCCTCACACAGCCCGCAGCCGATGCACAGGTCGTGGGCGACGATCTCCGCGATGGTGCGCGCCCCGGTCATCTGAGCGTCGACAGAAGGTGCCCGTAGCCGGGGGCAGCCGGCAGTCCCAAGTGCTTGAGCATGCGCCAGTAGAGCGCCCCGTGCCTGTTTGCCCCTCGACCATGTCGAGCACGCGCACCATCCGCATGCCGGCCCCGGTCTGCACGATGGCGTCGGCCTGCGGGGCCCGGACGTGGGCGTCTACTGCGGCTGCGAACATCATGTGGTCGGGGTAGTCCCACACCGTCTCATCCTCCAGGCGCAGCATCTCGTCGTGGTCGGCCACGAAGCCTTGGTCGATGATGTTTCCGGCCCACATGACCCGGAAGCCGGCTTCCTCCAGGTAGCCGTTGATCCCTGCGGACCAGTCGGGCCGGAAGTACCCGTTGGCGATGGTGATGGTCTCGGCGCCGATCTCGCGCAGACCCTCCACGATGGCCTGGCCGGCCATCACGAACTCCGCTCCGGCCTTGGCCGAGATGTCGGCGCAGATGCGTTCGATCTCGCAGGGGCTGGTTCCGGTGCAGTGCACCCAGTTGGTGCCGACCTGGCCGATGACCTGGCAGTGCGACCGTCCCAGGCAGATGGCCGACTCCTCCAGCACGCCGAAGTTGCGGGCCCGGTCGTCCAGCGTGAACTCGTAGGCGTCGATGTGGTTGACCCGCTGGATGATGCCGATCCCGGGCGGCGCCACCGTCACGAACTGGGTGGGGGAGTCGTCGAAGAACTGGGGCGTGGTGACGAATCCGGCATAGGCCCGGTACTGCCGACGCACGGACTGGACCATGTTCGGGCTCCTCCCGCTCGGCACGGTCGATCGGGCGGCACCCTACTAGCGGGCGGTTCATCTAATCTGGCGTGTCGGGGCCTCGTCTGGCGGGGAGCTCTATGAAGATCTGGCTGTCGCGCACTTCCAGCGAGTAGCGGGGCTGGTAGCGCTCCCGGGCCCTGCAGTAGCCGGTGGTGACCTCGTAGGCCCACTGGTGGCCGGCGCAAACCAGCCGGGTGCCTAGCATCACGCCCTCGTTGAGCTTGCGGCCCCGGTGGATGCACACGTTCGACAGCGCCACCGGCTCGCCGTCGTTCCACAGCAGCAGGATCTCGTGGCGGTGCAGGTGCACGACGAGCTTGCCCGCCGCGGCCAGCTCCTCGGAGGTGGCCTTCACTGCGAACCATCCCTTCGGCGCCGCCACGGCTAGCTGCCCTTCCCCAAGTTCAGCCTGTGCCGGCCCAGCCAGTCCTGGACTCGCTGCCGCGGCCATCCTCGTCGTCGAGGCCTACCTGGTCGGGATCCCAGCTGAAGGCCGCGTCACCGCGGGTGTAGGTCTGGCACGCCAACCGGTAGCCGGCATCCAGCAGCTCCCCCAGCCGGGCCCGCTCCCGACGCCTGGGCGGGTCGAGGTTCTCGGCCCCCTCCTCAACCACCAGGCGGTCGGTGCCGCAGTTGCCGCTGGCGCACTGCCACGGCACGTCGATGTCCTCCCGGATAGCCATCCGGAGCACGTTGACCTCTTCGCCTTCGGCGAACTCCACGTACTGGTCGGCCGTCTTGAAGTAGATGCGCGGCACGCCGATCAGAGCCCCGCCCCTGCTGTTGCCGACCGTGCTATGTCAGCCGACGAGCGCGGGCTCGCGCTCGTCTTCCTCCACCCAGGCGCCGAGGTCGGGCTCGACGTAGGTCTCGTACAGCGCCTTGGTGTAGGCGAAGCGCATGTCGGCCGCCTCCCGCACGAAGTGCAGGCAGCGCTGCTGCAGTTCCGGCGTGTCGGCGTACTTGAGCACGATCTGGTAGCCCCGCTCGCCGTGGATCTCGTCGGAGGTGATGTGCAGGTCGAAGAACTCCGCCTCCCACTCCGAGAAGCCGTACTTGTTGATCAGCGTCGGGTACTGGGTGCGGTAGATCGACGGCACCTGCGACTCGAGGCCGACGATCAGCGCGGCTGACGACACCACGAAGTTCTCCCGGCCCGATACGTAGTACATCCAGCCCTGCAGGCCCTTGGTGAACGGCATGGCGTTGTTGCGGTCCTGCACGAAGGCCCGGGTGCCGCCGCACGCCTCGGCGAAGCGGATCAGCAGGTCGGTGTGGCGGTCGTCGCTCAGCTCTTCCTCGTACATGTTCTGCAGCAGGAAGTCCTTGGCGTCGCGGGCGTGGTCGGGCGTGTTGGCGTACATGAGGCCGAGGTAGTCGCCGAACGGGCCGATGTAGTGGTAGTGGTTCGTTGCCCAATGGACGAAGTGCTGCTTGTGAAGCTTGCCCGTGGCCCAGGCGCGGCTGAAGGAGGCGTCCTTGGCCATGGTGCCCGAGAACGCCTGCTCCAAGGCCACTCTGAACTCGCTTGGTGACATCAACTCTGCCATTGACTGCTCCTGGTGTAGCGGTCTATCTTGCCGATTTGGTTGTTTCTGATGGCTGCTTCTTGCTTTTGGGGCGCTGGGGGAGGACCCCGAATCCCCCGGCGCCCGCAACTGTGAAAGGGCGCCGGGGAGAGGTCGGAATCCCCGGCGCCCGCAACTGTATACACTATCCCGCCCCAGCATTGGACTCCAAGTCCGGGCCGTTTCGGCGGACGGGCGGGGGGAGACGGCCGTGCACGAAACCGAGGTTGCCTTCTTCAGTGAGGGCGTCAGGCTCAAGGGTCTGCTGCGCTCGCCGGATGAGGTCACCGATCCGGTCCCGGCCATCGTCCAGGGGCCGGGTTGGCTCGGGCTCAAGGACGCCAAGCTGTACCTGCCCTACCACGAGGCCCTCACCGCGGCCGGCTTTCACGTGCTGATATTCGACTACCGCGGCTTCGGCGATTCCTCCGGCGACCGGGGGATTCTGCTGCCCCAGCTCCAGCTTGAGGATCTCATCAACGCGGTCACCTACCTGTGCACCCGCGACGATGTGGACTCCGACAACATCGGCGTGTTCGGAAGCGGCGGCACTGGGGGCGGCAACGCCGTGCTGCTGGCCGCGGCTGACCGCCGGGTGCGGGCCGCGGTGTCGCAGGTGCCGGTGGCCGATGGGGAGGACTGGCTGCGCCGGATGCGCCGCGAGTACGAGTGGCACGAGTTCCTGGCCCGTCTCGAAGCCGATCGCAACCGGCGGGTGCTGACCGGCGAGGGCGAGATGGTCCATCCCCGCGAGGACATCATGGTCCCCACTCCCGAGCGCCGGGCCTCGAAGGTGAAGGCCGACGTGGACGACCGGATCCCGTCGTCGGTGCCGCTGCGCTGCGCCGAGGCGATCATGGACTACCGGCGGTGGCCCCGGCCGCGCTGATGATCATCGCGGTGGCCGACGACGCCACCACCCCTACCGATCACGCCGAGCGGCTCTACGAGCGGGCCGGCGCCCCCAAGAAGCTGGTCATGCAGCGCCACACCACCCACTACGCGGCCTACAAGCAGTACGGGCCTGCGGTGATCCCCCAGATGGTCGACTGGTACCGCACCCACTTCATCGGCGGTTCGGTCGAGGTGCACACCAGCACCCCGTCCGAACCGCCGGAGCTACTGGTCAAGGACGCCGACGGAGCGGCCGGCTAGCAGTTGGCGGCGCGCGGCGGCGGATCAGTCCGCCGGGACCGCTTCCCGCAGCCACGGAACCGGACAGGCGTCGTCCCAGTGCATGGCCCTGCCCACGTACTGCATTCCGATGTGGTAGCAGATGGTGAACAAGAGGTCGGCGAACTCCGCCTTGCTGAAGAGCTGCTGCATCTCGAGGGTCAGCTCGTCGTCGACCGCTCCCTGGGTCGCAACGAGTTCACGCGTGTATCGCTCCACCATCTTGAGACGGTGACCCTCGATGGGATCCGATGACGCCGCCGGTTCATCGTCGAGGATCTGGTGGTCCGACCGGACCGTCCTGAAGGTGATTCAATAGTCGCATCCGAGCGACTCGGCGCTCGCAATCCTGGCTCGCTCCTTGAGAACCGGATTCACCGCGGATCGCTCCCAGATGGACTCGTCTATCTGGCCTATGAGGTCGCCCAACGGCCCGTGCTGCCCCATGAAGATCTCGAATGGGAGTGCGGCTTCAGTCATGGACGGATCCTATTTCCCGCCGAGCCCCTGCCGCGGCCTGTATACAATTCCTGCCCAGTGCTGGCCCTCCCGACAGACCCCGTCCAGGCCGCCCGATGACCGCGAGCGCGCCCGCCATCGACCGGGTTGTGGCTGGTGGGACCGTGGTGTCGGGCGCCGGGGTCGAGTCCGCCGACGTGCTGATCGCGGGCGAGCAGATCGCGGCCATCGCCGCCCCCGGCGCGATACCGCTGCCCGACTCGGTCGAGCGCATCGACGCCGCCGGCAAGTGGGTGCTGCCCGGCATGGTCGACGTGCACGTCCATCTGCGCGAGCCCGGCTACGTCCACAAGGAGGACATCAGCACCTGCACCGCTGCGGCCGCGGCCGGGGGCGTGACGACCGTGTTCGGGATGCCCAATCTCAACCCGGTCACCAAGAATCTGCAGGTGCTCGAGGAGCTGTTCGACCTCTACGACGCCAAGAGCATCGTCGACTGGAACCACAATCCGGTGCCCAGCGTGCTGGCCGAGGTCCAGCCCATGGCCGACGCCGGGGTGGCCGCCTTCAAGATCTACATGGTGGTCGACACCGGCCGCGACTACCCCCATCCCTCAGGCACCGGCATCCACGACCACGGACACTTGCTGCGCATGTTCGAGGCCATCGGCCCCACCGGGCTGCCGTTCATGATCCACCCCCACGACCAGGCCATCATGGACGTGACGGAGCAGTCCCACTGGGACCGGGGCGATCGCAGCCCGGCCGCCTACGCCCAGACCCTGGCCACCCACAACGGCCTGATCTGGGACGCGAGGCCACCGGCACCAAGCTGCACATCGTGCACATGCAGACCGAGGGCTCGGTGGAGCTGGTGCGCCGGGCCAAGGAGCGGGGCGTGCCGGTGAGCTGCGAGGTCAACCACTGGGCGCTGTTCCTGTCGCGGTGGCGTGACATCGAGAAGCTCGGCCCCTACGCCCTGTCGTACTGGGTGCCCGACCATCACCGCGCCGCCGTGTGGGGCGCCCTCAACGACGGCACCATCGACATGCTGTCATCGGATCACGCCCCCCATACCCGGGCCGAGAAGGAGATCGGCTGGGAGGACTGCTGGGCCTGCCACACCGGCACCCCCGGCATCCAGGAGCAGTACCCGATGCTGCTCGACTGCCACATGGACGGGCTGATCTCGCTGCCCAGGGTGGTCGAGGTGGTGGCCGAGGAGCCGGCCATCGAGTTCAAGCTGGCCTCCAAGGGTTTCCTGCGGCCCGGCTACGACGCCGACATCGTGATCTTCGACCCGGCGGATGCGACCCGCCACTCGGCCGACACCGTGCTGTCGAAGTGCGGCTGGACCCCCTATGACGGTCGCATCACCAAGGGCCGCATCCATCGCACGATCGTGCGGGGCCGGGACGTGTACGTGGACCGCAAGGTGGTGGGCGAGCCCGGCTGGGGACGCCACGCCCGCCCCACGCTTTAGCGACGGCGGCGACGTGCGATCGGACCACGCGGGACAGGGGCGACATCACCGCCTGACTCGCCATGAGGATAATGCAGGAAAGTATTGGAAGATTCATGCTCGGGACTCTAGGAAGACCCTGTGACTGGCAGGAGGCAATCCAATGATCGCTGATAGCTCTGCCATGAAGTTCGGCTTGCTGATGCCCCATTTCGGCGGCCACGCCAGCCGCCGGGCCGTGCTCGACGGGGCGGTGCTGGCCGAGAGCTTCGCCTTCGACTCGCTGTGGGTCGAGCCCCATTCCGAGATGGAGGCGGCCGACATCACCTTCTACGAGGCGCTCACCACCCTCACCGTCATCGGCGCGGTCACCACCGACATCACGTTGGGCACCGGCTCGCTGATCCCGTTCCGCCATCCGGTCCACACCGCCATCAGCGTCGGCACCCTGTGCAGCCTGGTCGGCGACCGGGTGGTGCTGGGCTTCGGGGCCGGCACCTTCGACCACGAGTTCGACGTGATCGACATGGCCGGGATGGACCGGGTGGGCCTGGTGCGGTCCAACGCCGAGATCTTGCGCCGCCTGCTGGCCAACGACGGGGTCACCTACCGCGACGACGTTTATTCGTTCGAGGACATCTCCATCGAGCCCAAGCCGGGCGCCCCGGTGCCGTTCTGGTACTGCGGGGCCACTCCCCGCTCGGCCCGGCTGGCCGCCGAGTACTGCGACGGCTGGATGCCGGGGCGCACCACCCTGCTCACCATCGCCGAGCGGGTGGCCACCATGAGGGAGATGACGGAGGCCAACGGCCGGCCCATGCCGACGGTCGCGGTGATCCCGCCCACGTCGATCGCGGCCACCCACGACCTGGCGCTGTCGGGGGTGAACCTGGAGGGTCTGCTGGCGTGGGCCAACAAGCGGGGCAAGTGGTGGGCCAAGCCGCCGTCGGGCCAGTTCGCCACCGCGGAGGACATCGAGGGCTCGCTGATTGCGGGCACCCCCGACGAGGTCGTCGAGCAGGTGGGTCGCTTCGCCGAGGTCGGGGTGGAGCACCTGGTGTTCGACCTGCGCATGAACTTCGACCGCTGGTTCGCGTCGGTCGAGCTCCTGGGCCGCGAGGTCCTCCCCGCCCTCCGGGCTTGATCGGACGACCGCGGCCGGGGCTAGCCGGGGGCGTGCTGTGAGGGAGGCAGTGGACCGGGAGTTCGTGGTCGAGGCGTCCCGCGGCGACGTGTGGCCCCGGCTTCTGGACGTGCGGGCGGTGGCGTCGTGGCTGCCGATCATGCACTCGGTGACCGAGGTGTCGCCGGGCGCTGACAGCATCGACGGCTCCAGCTTCCAGGCCGCCTTCGAGGACAGGGTGGGACCGTTCTCTCTGCGAGCCGATCTTCACATCGAGGTAGCCGGCGTACGCGAGCCCGAGGAGGTGTCGATCCGGGCCCGAGGCGAGGACCGCCAGATCCGCTCCCGCATTATGATCGACGCCGCGGCCCGCCTGTCCGACGCCGGCCCCGGCCAGACCCGCGTCCAACTGATCGGGTCCTACGAGATCACCGGCCGGGTAGCCACCCTCGGCGCCGGCGTCATCCGCTCCAAGGCCACCAAGCTCATCGACACCTTCTGCACCAACGCCGCCACCGCCCTCACCGGCATCTGAGGGTCTCTTGTTTCTTGTAGGAGTGGGCCACGCAGCCTGCTCTCCACAAGGATTGGACTGATGGCTGCGTTGCCTGAGCTGGGGCTGGTCCGCTCGGATGAGTTGGACGATGTGCTGGCTGCAGTCGGCTATGACTACGCGCCCTATGCCGGGGGGACCGAGTTGGTGCCGGCCATGGGGCTGGGCCTGCGCCGCCCGGCTGCGATCGTGGACCTCAAGCGGGTCGAGGCCCTGAAGGGGATCGGGGTCGATGTCGCCGCTGGCTCTGTGACCATCGGCGCCGCGGTCACGCACCGGCGGTTGTCCGAGCATCCGGGGGTCCGCGAGCACCTGCCCACGCTGGCGGCGGCCGCCTCCCGGGTGGGCAATGCTCGGGTGCGCTCCACCGGCACGGTCGGCGGCAACCTGTGCTTCGCTGAGCCCCGCTCCGACCTGGGCTGCGTGCTGGTGGCGCTCGGGGCGACGGCTGAGGTCCGCTCGGCTGGGGGTGCTCGCACTCTCAGCGTTGACGAGCTGATCGTGGGCGGCTTCGAGACGTCGCTCGCCGAGAACGAGCTCCTTACTGCTGTCACCGTGCCGTTCGAGCCGACGGGCATGTCGTACTGGAAGCTCCAGAGCTACGAGCGTCCCACTCTGGGTGTGGCCCTAGTGGTGAGCGCCAACCAGTGGCAGGTCACCGTGGGCGCGGCCACCGAGCGCCCCACGCGTGCCGTGATCGCCGCGGGCGACGATGCCGGGCTGGCCGATTTCGTCGACGGTCTCGAGTTCAGCGACGACATGACCGGCCCGCCCGCATACAAGCGCTCGGTGCTGCGGGCCTACCTGGAGCAGTCTCTGGGGGCGGCGCTGTGACCGCCCCGGCTGCCACCTCGACCGTGATCCGGTGCCGGATCAACGGGCATGGCCGCGAGATGCTGGTGCCGGTGCGGCTCACGGTGGCTGAGTTGCTGCGGGACCGCCTCGGGCTCACCGGCACCAAGGTCAGCTGCGAGATGCAGGTGTGCGGGGTTTGCACGGTACTGGTGGACGGCAACCCGGTCAGCTCCTGCACCACCCTGGCTTGCGATCTCGACGGCGCCGAGGTCCTCACCGTCGAGGGGCTGGCCCGGGGCCGGGAACTGCACCCGGTGCAAGAGGCGTTCATGGACGCCAACGCCCTGCAGTGCGGCTTCTGCACGCCCGGCTTCATCATGATGGCCGTCGCCCTGCTGGACGGCCATCCCCACGCCGACCCGACCGAGGTGCGGGAGTGGATGGACGGCAACCTGTGCCGCTGCACCGGATATGAGCCCATAGAGACCGCAGTCACCGTCGCCGCCTCCCGGATGGGCGACCAGTGACCGCCGCACGCCGGCGGGACGCCTGGGAGAAGGTCACCGGCCGGGCCCGCTACGCCGTCGACGCGGCCATGCCCAACATGGCCCACGGCGCGGTGGTTCGCTCCGAGCGGGCCCACGCCCACATCGCCGGCATCGACCGGGCCGGAGCCGAGGCGGCTGCGGGCGTGATCGCGGTGGTCACCGCCGGCGACCTCGGCCATCTCGGCCTCCGCTTCGGCCACATCGTGCCCGATCACGCCATCCTGGCCGTCGACAAGGTCCGCTACTACGGCGAGCCCGTGGCGGTGGTGGTGGCCGAGACCCCTCATCAGGCCGCCGACGCGGCCGAGCTGGTGTGGGTCGACTACGACGATCTGCCCGCCCTCACCGACGCGGCCAGCGCCCTGGCCTCCGACGTGCTCATCCACGAGCAGTCCTACGTCTCCGACGGCGAAGAGTTCCTGGATGTGGCCCCGACCGCCTCCAGCGACAACGTCGCCCACCGCAGCGAGCTGGCCTGGGGCGACGTCGAGGCCGCGCTGGCCGGCGCCGCCACCGTGGTGGTGACCACCACGACCTTCCCCCTCGTCTACGGCTACGCCATGGAGACCTACAACGCCCTGGCCGACTGGCAGCCCGGCTCCCTGCACGTGGTCTCCACCGCCCAGCACCCGCTGATGGTCCGCAAGGAGCTGGCCCGGATGTTCTCGCTGCCGCTGGCCGCGGTGCGGGTGGAGGTGCCCTACATCGGGGGCGGCTACGGCTCGAAGTCCTACACCAAGTTGGAGCCGCTGGCGGCGGCTGCGTCGTGGGCCGCCGGCCGTCCCGTCAAGGTCACCACCGACGTCGAGGGGGCCATGTACACCACCAGGGCCGACGGTGCGCTGGTGACTGTGCGCACCGGCTTCGACACCGGCGGCTGCATCTGTGGCCGGGACATCGACATCCGCTTCGACACCGGCGCTTACGCCGACAACAGCCCGCTGGTGCTGACCAAGAGCATCAACCGCAGCTTCGGCCCCTACCGGATGCCGAACCTGCGGGTCCGGGGCGTCGCCGCTTACACCAACACCTCTCCGGCGTCGTCGTACCGGGGCTTCGGCGCCCCGCAGGCCGCGCTGGCGGGGGAGCTGAACATGGACATGGCCGCCGACCGGCTGGGGATCGACCCGGTCGAGCTGCGCCGCCGCAACCTGCTGGCTCCCGGCGACACGATCATCCGCGGCAAGCGCCCTCTCGACGCCGACCTGGTTGCCGACCTCGACGCCCTGGCCGCCGCCTTGGAGCAGCACGCGGCCGAGCCCACCCCCGGCACTCTGCGGGGCCGGGCCGTGGCCGTCACCGCCAGCGACGCCGGCGCCTCGCCCAACTCCACTACGCAGGTGCGCATGCACGCCGACGGGTCTGTCACGCTGCTGGTGAGCAGTACAGAGATGGGCCAGGGCAGCGGCACCGCGCTGGCCCAGATCGCGGCCCGGGAGTTGTGCGTACCGCTCGACGCGGTGGCCGTCGGGCAGAGCGACACCCGGTTCACCCCGTTCGAATGGACCACTGGCGCCAGCCGCACCACCACCATCGTGGGCCTGGCCGTCCAGGCCGCCTGCGCCGACCTGTGGGACAACCTGCGGGGACGGGCCGCCGAGTCGGCCGGCGTCCCCGTCGAGCGGGTCGAAGTCCGCGGTGGCTCGATCCACGTCGGCGGGGAGGCGCTCACCGCGTCGGAGGTGATCCGGCAGTGGTTCGGGGCCGACGGGGGCGAGGTGGTGGGCGTGGGCTTGATCCGACGGGCCGGCGCCACCGAGGTGCTGCCCCCGTTCTGGGAGATCGGCGCAATCGGGGTGGAGGTGTCCGTGGACGCCGCCACTGGCGAGGTCACCGTCGAGCATCTGGTCACGGTGGGCGATGTGGGCCACGCCGTGAACCCGGACCTGGTGAAGGGCCAGGACCTGGGCGCGGCCACCCAGGGCCTGGGCATCGCCCTGTGGGAGGAGATGGTCTACGACGGTGAGCAGCTCACCAACCCCAACCTCGTCGAGTACCGGGTGCCCCGCCTGCGCGACACCCCCCGCCGCATCACGTCGGTGCTGGCCGAGCGGGGCGACGGGGCCGGCCCCTACGGCGTGAAGGGCGCGGGCGAGGGTGCACTCAACCCGGTCCCGGCCGCGGTGGCCGCCGCGGTGGGCCGGGCCGTGGGCGTATGGCCCACGGAGCTTCCGTTGACGCCGCCGAGGGTCTGGGACCTCCTCCAGCAGGCGGAGGCGTCTGCCGCAGCTGCTCCCTAGCCCCTTCCCCGAAATCGATGACGGATCCGACCCTGGAGGGCCAAATTCGCATCAATTTCGGCGGAGACGGCTTTCGGCGGAGACGGCTTTCGGCGCAGACGGCTTTCGGCGGAGACGGCTTTCGGTGGAGACGGCTTTCGGCGGAGACGGCTTTCGGC
>JAGWAO010000058.1:0-723 GCA_021296315.1 Acidimicrobiia bacterium
CGCCATGCTCAACATCGAGGGCACCAAGATGTCGAAGTCGCTGGGCAACTACCGCACCGTTGTCGAGATGCTCGACGAGCACCCGCTCAACGGCCGGGCCTTCCGGCTGCTGGTGCTTCAGACCCACTACCGCAAGACCATGGAGGTCAACGCCGAACTGATGGCCGCGGCCCGGGCTGCGTGCCAACGGCTCGATGCACTGGCCCGCCGCGCCCAGGCTGCTGGATCCCAGGGCGATGCGCCTGGGTTCAACCACGCCGAGTCCGGGCAGCCCTACGACCGGGCTCTCGCGCGTAGCGAGCCATCCAGTGCTATCGATGCCGAGCCTGACGAACCCACTGCCCCCGAGCCGGGGCTATCGCCTGTCGATCAAGTGCTTGAGCGCGTAGACGCGAGAGGAGCGGAACGGGCGGCTCAACGCTTGAGAGACCACTTCCAGGCTGCGATGGACCGCGACCTGGGTACGCCTTTAGCGCTGAGCCGGATATTCGACACGCTGCGTCGGGCCAACGCCGCCCTCGACGAGGGGTCTGTCCGCGGGCCTGTGCTCGCTCGCAAGGTGATCGAGTTGGCCGGTGTGCTTGGCTTACAGGCTGACACAGCCCCCAAGACCAGCCGAGATCTAGCCATTGAGGACTTGGTAACCCGGCGGCAGGCGGCCCGTGACGCCAAGGACTGGACGACCGCCGACTCCTTGCGGGACGAGCTTTCGGCGCTGGGCGT
>JAGWAO010000058.1:729-9990 GCA_021296315.1 Acidimicrobiia bacterium
CGATCTGGCACCGAGCTGCGGGCCGCGAGTGAAATTCGTGTCATTAGTGGGCCTTCGGGGCCCCCTTCGTCGTCAATTTCGCCCGGATGGCCGGTGGCGATGAAATTGGTGTCGTTAGTGGGTACCCAGTGCCCATTTCGTCGCCAGTTTCGCTTCGGGGCGGGCGCGGGGACGGCAGCGTGAGCGTGCTCGGCAACCGGGTCCTGCGCACCGAGGATCCCCGCATGCTCACCGAAGGAGCCCGCTACGTGGCCGATCTGCGGCTGGAGGGCGCGGTCCACGTCTGCTTCGTGCGCTCCACCGTGGCCAGGGGCCGCCTGGTCGGCGTGGACGCAGCCAACGCCCGTTCCCAGCCCGGAGTGCTCGGCGTGTTCACCGCAGCCGACCTCGACCTCCCCGACCTGAAGCCGATCCCGGTTGTCAACCAGAGCATGGCCCGCCCGGTGCTGGCCCGCGACGTCGTCCGCTTCGTGGGCGAGCCGGTGGCGGCAGTGGTGGCCGAGACGGCCGCGGCGGCGGTCGACGCGGCCGAGCAGGTCGTCGTCGACATCGACCCGCAGCCTCCGGTGGTGTCGCTGGCCGACGCGGCCACCGACGGCACGCTGATCCACGAGGCGGCCGGGACCAACCTCGCCTTCGACCTGCCGGCGACCGGCATGTCCAGCTCACCGCTGGAGATGTCCGGATGCGAGGTCACCGTCGAGGTGTCGATCGTCAGCCAGCGGCTGGCGGCCGTGCCGCTGGAGTCCCGCTCGGCCGCAGCCCAATGGTCGGCTGACGGCAGGCGGCTCACGTTCTACGCGTCCACCCAGGCTCCCCACCGGGTGCAGGAGGCTCTTGTTGGCCTCTGCGGGATCGATCCTGACTCGGTCAGGGTGATCGTGCCCGACATGGGGGGAGGCTTCGGCGCCAAGGGCTCAGCTGCTGGTAGCTGTGGTGAGCCGCAAGCTGCAACGGACGGTGGCGTGGACCGAGACCCGGGCTGAGAACCTGACGTCGTCGGTGCACGGCCGGGCCCAGCGGCATCGTGTGCGGCTGGGCGGTACTCGGGCCGGTCGGATCACGCACTACGAGCTGGACGTCGTCCAGGATGCCGGCGCCTACCCGATCATCGGCGCGTTCATTCCCACCCTGACCCAGGCGGTATTCACCGGCAGCTACGACATCGCGACGGCGGCGATGCGCGGACGCAGCTACGTCACCAACACCGCGCCGGTCGCCGCCTACCGGGGTGCGGGCCGACCCGACGCGTCGTTCTCGCTGGAGCGGGCCGTCGACCTGTTCGCGGCGCGGATCGGCATGGATCCCACCGACGTGCGCCGGCGGAACTTCGTGAGGCCCGACCAGTTCCCCTTCGAGGCTCCGTCGGGAAAGACCTACGACAGCGGCGACTACGAGACTGCCCTGAACACCGGTACCGCGAGCTACGAGCCGAGCAGTCCCGCCGGCGAGCGGCCGACGACCCGAGGCTGCTCGGCGTGGGCGTCGCCTCCTACGTGGAGAGCACGTCGATGGGTCCAAGCGAGCTGGGCGAGGTCGACCTGGCCGCCGACGGCTCGCTGGTGGTTCGCACAGGGGCCGTCCCGTTCGGGCAGGGCCACGACACCTGCTGGGCGATGATCGCGTCGGATGCCACCGGGGTGCCGATGGACCGCATCGATGTGGTCTCGGGCGACACGGCCGTCATCTCCTCCAGTGGATTGACGGCGGCGTCCCGCTCGGCGCAGCTTGCCGGTTCGGCCGTCCTCGTGGCCGCCCGGAAGCTGGTGGACCTAGCCCGCGGGCGGGCGGCGTCCCTGCTTGAGGCGGCCGAGGCCGACATTGTGCTCGACACCGGATCGGGGGTGTTCCATGTGGCCGGTTCGCCCCGGCCCCGAGTCGGCTGGGCCGAGATCGCGGCGGACGCGGCCCGGTCGGGCGAATCGCCGCTCGAGGCAGCTTCGGACCTGATTCAGTCCGATGGCACGTATTCCTTCGGCTGCCACGTGGCCACAGTGGAGGTCGACTCCCAAACGGGCGGGACGGTGCTGCGCAGCCTGGTCGCCTGCGACGACGCGGGCACCCTCATCAACCCTCTCATCGCCGAGGGTCAGGTCCAAGGTGGCATCGCCCAGGGCGCGGCCCAGGTGTTGCTTGAGGACATGATCTATGACACCGGCGGCAACCCACTGGCCAACAACCTCGTCGATTACCCGGCCGTCTCGGCACCGGACCTGCCCCGCTTCACCCTCGTCGGGATGCAGACGCCCACACCGCTCAACCCGCTCGGCGCCAAGGGCATCGGCGAGTCGGGCACCACCGGCGCCGGCACTGCGATCCTCAACGCCGTGCATGACGCCGTGGCCCACCTGGGCATAGACCACATCGACATGCCCGCCACCCCCCAAAGAATCTGGCGCGCCCTGCGTGCTGCCGGGCGCCCCACGCCGCAGCCCGAGCGTTGAGGGTGCGCTGGGACCCGCTAGCGGCTGCGCGGATAGGTGAGAGTACGTCGCGTCGCAGCGGTGTCATTCCCGCTCTTGTTCGCTGCGCTCACGGGCCGCTCGGGCCACGGCCTCGCACCGTATGGGCCGCGGTGTCCCGCCTATCCGCTCGGCCTCTTAGCGGATGCCGTAGATGTAGCCGCCTTTCGTGCCGACCGTGATCAGGCCGTCCCACACCGCCGGGGTCGACTCGATGCAGGCACCGAGCGAGATGCTCCACAACTCGGGCGGCTCCACCGTCGTGTCGCTCACGTCGAAGGCGTAGAGCCCGCCGCCGCAGTCGCCCTGGATCCACACGTCGTCCACGATGGCGGGGCTGGGCCAGGTCGGCCCGGGCAGCTTCTTGGTCCATCGCACCTCCCCGGTGGCGGTGTCGACGCCGTAGACGTGGCCGGTATGGGTGGGCACGATCAGCAGGTCGCGGTGCAGACCCGGCGTGGCCCACACCCCCGAGGCGTTCAGCGCGCCCCGCACATGCACGCTCCACACCAGAGGGTCGTCGGGCCGGCTCGGGTCGAGCTTGATGATCTGGCCCACCTCGTGGGAGCGGGCCGTGCCCCGCTGGTACTCGACCCCGGCGTAGATCATTCCCTCGGCGTCGATCACCAGCGAGGCGTCGGTGTCGTCCCCCGTCCAGAAGCGGAACACCCGCTCGGGCACCGCGGCCGGATCGTCCCGCAGCCCGGCAATGTCCCAGCCCTGGACGAGCCCGCCCGAGTTGGCGAAGTACACGGTGTCGCCGCTGATGGCCACCGAGTTCTCGATGGACAGCTCCGGGCCCACTGCGGCGAACAGCTCGTCGTCCCAGCCCGGCGCATGGAACACCACCTGCGGGTCGGCGGTCACCAGCCCGTTGTCTCCATAGCCCCGGTTCAGCTTGACGATGTGGAACCGGGAGTTCTCGCCGCCGATGAACAGGTAGTCGTCGAGCACCATCCCGGACCCGTCCCAGTCGTCGTTCCACACGATCGGGCCGAGGTCGTACGCGCCCAGCGACCACAGCTCCCGGGGCGTCCCGCCGTCGAAGGCGATCACCCGGTAGCGGTTGTCGCGGCTGCCCACGTACACCAGCGGATAGCCGTCGGGGTCGATCGTCACCGACCCCTTGATGATGTCGCCGGTAGGGAAGTCATCCAACAGGCGCTCGCCGGTGTCGGCGTCGAGGAAGTGCACGTTGCGGCTGAAGGTGCCCAGCACCACCCACGTGCGGCCGTCCCGCTCGAAGACGGCGGGCTGGCCCGTCCAGCCGCTGCCGCACCACTGGCGGGGCTCGCCTCCGATCGACGACAGCGAGCACAGCGGGTCGCCTTCGGGGAACCGCCAAGCCACGTCGGGCACCGACGGCACTGGACCCATGCCGTAGTAGGTCCGGGTCGGGTTGCCCCGGAAGGTGAGCAGACCCTCGACGGTGTCGCCCCACCGCTGGCCCGACGTCTCGGGGTCGACCCAGCCCTCGAACGGCGGGATCGTGGTGGGGGTGGTGGTCGTGGTGGTGGTGGTGGTCGTGGTGGTGGTCGTGGTGGTGGTTGACGACGAGGTGGTCGAAGACTCGGCGGTATCGGCTTCGCCGGACTTGCCCCGGTCCGCCTCGGACGCCCACCGCACCACGATCACCGCGGCCAGCGCGAGGGTGGCCGCGGACAGCGCCAGCAGACGCACCCTTCTGGACCGTTCGAGCACAGCTACATCATGCCCACGGCGGCACCTATCGCCGTCGCTCGGTTGTCGTCGGGTTGTCGTTCCGCGGTCAACTGGCCGTCGTAGGATCGGAGGCGTGACCACAGACGAGCACCCGCTGACCGTCGCCTTCGACGCCGACGACACGCTGTGGCACAACGAGGACCTGTTCCAGGACGTGCAACGCGACTACGAGGAGCTCCTGTCGCCCTGGGCCGACGCCGCCACCGTCGACGACCGCCTGCACGAGATCCAGATGACGAACCTGCCCCGCTTCGGCTACGGCGTGAAGTCGTTCACCCTGTCGATGATCGAGGCTGCCGTGCGCATCAGCGGCGGCAAGATTGACGCCGATCGCATCACCACCATCATCGGCTTCGGCAAGCGCCTGCTGGACCGGCCCATCGAGCTGATCGACGGCGTGGAGGAGGTGCTCGACGCCCTCGGAAACCACCGGCTGATGGTCATCACCAAGGGCGACGTCCACGACCAGCTGGCCAAGGTGGCCGCCAGCGGCCTGGCCGAGCGGTTCTGGAGGGTGGAGGTGGTGGCCGACAAGGACGCCAACGTCTACGGCGAGCTGCTAGAGCGCCACGGGATCGACCCGGCCCGGTTCGTTATGGTCGGCAACTCGCTGCGCTCCGATGTGCTGCCGGTTCTGGAGCTGGGCGCCACTGCGGTGCACATTCCCTACTACGTGACGTGGCGGCACGAGGACGACCACGACGGCCACCACATCGACGTGCCCACTCTGGATGCCCTGCGGGATCTCCCCCAGTTGTTGCGGGGTTGGGACGGCGACGGCGAACTGGGTCCCGGCCTGGCCGGCCCGGCCGGCACAGGTGGACGCTACGGCGCCCACCCGGCATGAGGCGGCTGACCCCCCAGGAGATCGCGTCCTACGACTTGGTGTCGCCCGAGCTCGCCCGCCGGGCCCGGGTGCAGAGGGTGCCCGTGCTGACCCCCGGGGTGGACGGCATGACATTCGGCCGGCTCATCCTGCTGCGTCGAGACGACGACCGCTCGGGACGGAGGGTGCTGATCGCGCACGAACTGGTGCATGTAGAGCAGTACGCCAAGCTGGGTGCGGTGAGGTTCCTGTGGCGCTACCTGCGTGAATACCTGGCCAACGTCGTGCGTCTGCGCAACCACCGCAGGGCCTACCTGGCTATCTCCTTCGAGGCCGAGGCCCGCGCCCAGGCCGCTCGCTGGGCTGTCCCCCGGACTGAATCTTCGCAAGAATCGGGGATATAGACCGCATTTTGCGAATAGAGCCGCTGACCGACGTGGGGAGCCGGTGCCCAGCCGGCGCCAAGAGGCTCAGTACTCGTAGAAGCCGCGACCGGTCTTGCGACCCAGCCGGCCGGCGGCCACCATGCGACGCAGCAGCGGCGGCGGGGCGTAGAAGCGCTCCGCGTACTCCGCGTACAGCGACTCGGCCGTGAACAGGCACACGTCGAGCCCGATCAGGTCCGCCAGCGTAAGCGGGCCCATGGGGTGACCCGCCCCGAGCTTCATGGCGTCGTCGATGTCGGTGGCCGAGGCATGCTGTGACTCGTACATCTCGATGGCCTGGCAGATGTAGGGCACCAGCAGCTTGTTGACCACGAAACCGGCCCGGTCCGGCGCCGGGACCACCCGCTTGCCAAGAGTGTCGGTGGCGAACGCGGTGGCCGCCTCGGTCACGGCCGGAGCAGTCAGCTGGGTGCTGATCACCTCGACGAGCTTCATCACCGTCGCCGGGTTGAAGAAGTGCATTCCCAGAACCTGCTCGGGACGGGACGTGCCCATGGCGACGTCGATGATCGGGATCGACGACGTGTTGGTGGCCATGATCGCGCCGGCGTCGAGCACCCGGTCGAGCACGCCGAGGATCTCCAGTTTCAGCGGCAGGTTCTCCGGAACGGCCTCGAGCACCAGGTCGCAGCCGGCCAGGTCCTCCAAGTCCGTAGTCCAGGTGACCGCGGCCAACGCGGCCTCCCGTACGACCTCGTCGAGCTTGCCCCGGGCGACGCCCCGGTCCATCGAGCCCTCGACACGGGCCCGTCCCGCCTCCACCAGTTCCGGCGTCGCCTCCCGGGCCACTACGTGCAGGCCGTTGCGGGCCACGACCTCGACGATTCCGCTGCCCATCGTTCCGACGCCGATCACGCCAACCGTGCCGATCTCCATCTGGGTACTCCTATACGGGTCTGTTGGGCGCGGGCGCTCGGAGCCCGCGGGGACTGATGAAACTACTCAGTCCGACTCGCTGATCTTCACCGAGTTGATGGTCACGTCGGTCAGGGGGCGGTCGTTGCGGTCGGTCTCCACCCGCTGCATGGCTGCCACCACGTCCAGGCCTGCGACCACCTTGCCGAACAGCGAGTACTGCGGCGGGAGCCGGGTGCCCTGCGGTCCGCTGATGATGAAGAACTGGCTGCCGTTGGTGGCGGGCCCGGCGTTGGCCATGGCCAGCGAGCCGACCTCGTAGCGTCCCGGCTTGGGCAGCTCGTCGGCGAAGCAGTAGCCGGGGCCGCCCCGACCGGTGCCCTCGGGATCGCCGCCCTGGCAGACGAAGCCGCCGATAATGCGGTGGAAGGTCACGCCGTCGTAGTAGCGGTACCGGGCCAGCACCACGAAGTTGTTGACCGTCAGGGGGGCCGCAATCGTGTCGAGGGCGATGGTGATCGACCCTAGGGAAGTGTCCATGGTCGCCGTGTAGCGCTTGGAGGCGTCGATGCACATCGGCGGCGGCTGGTTGAACTTGCGGCGGACCGGACTCGATCCGTCCTCGGCAGGGCAGGGTGTGGCGGCCACAGTGGGCTCCTCGTTATCGGTGTTCGGGATCGACGGGGACCGAGCGACCCTACCGGGGGTTCGGGTGGGCATCATCCACTGGCGCGCGACCGCGCTCTATGGTGACGCGCGTGCGGTTCTGGATCCGGCGATCAAACCCGCCCCAAGGCGTCGGGATGGCCGCGGCGGCGCGCCCCGACGCGGCCCACTCGCTGCGGTGCGAGCGCTGCGACGTCACCTGGCGCGGCCCGTCGTCGGCACCGTGCTGGTGCTGCGGAGCCCCCGGTCGCATCCGCGGCGAGGTGCGGATCTTCGCCGACTGAGAGCGTCCGCGGCCGCCCGTCCCCGCGGACATCGGCCGATAGGGTCGGGGCCATGACATTGCACTGGTCCGGCACCGGCATCGAGGTCCACAAGGTGGTCGTCGGCCCCGTCGACAACAACGTCTTCGTGATCCGCTGCACGTCCACCGGGGAAGCGGTCCTGATCGACGCGGCCAATGAGCATGAGCGACTGCTCGAACTGTGCCACCGACTGGGCGTCCGGACGGTGCTGGAGACCCACGGGCACTGGGACCACATCCAGGCTATCCCGGCGGTGCGCGACGCCGGCTACGAGGTGGGGGTCACCGCGGAGGACGCAGCCATGCTGCCCAGCTACGACTACCTGCTGGAGGACGACACCGTCGTCGAGATCGGCCGCCTCCGGCTGCGCACCCTTCACACGCCGGGCCACACACCCGGTTCGATGTCGTTCCATGTGGAGGGCACACCGCTGCTGTTCACCGGCGACACGCTGTTCCCGGGGGGACCGGGTGCCACCCAGTACGAGGGCGGCCACTTCCCGACCATCATCCGCTCCATAGAGGACCGTATCTTCAGCAAGTTCGACGGATCCACGATCGTGCTGCCCGGCCACGGCCTCGACACCACCATCAGCACCGAGTCTCCGCACCTCGGCGAATGGATCGCCAGGGGCTGGTGACCCGGGCCGGACAACCCGCAGGGGCAGCCTGACTCTGGTTCCCGCTCTTGTTCGCTGCGCACACGGGCCGCTCGGGCCACGGCCTTACTCAGCGCTCGCGAGGTTCCTGTCCGACAGGAGCCGTCCGCTCGGCCTCTGCCCAGGTAGCTTGACCGTTCGAGGCGGGCAGCTCGTAGACCAGGAGGTTCCATGACCAGGCTTCTCGAAGGCAAAGTGGCGCTCGTCACCGGCGCAGGGCGGGGCATCGGACGCGAGCACGCCTTGATGCTCGCCGAGCACGGCGCAAGGGTCGTGGTCAACGACCTGGGCGGCGACGAGTTCGGCGGGGGCGCCGACTTGACCCCGGCCGCCGAAGTGGTCGAGGCCATCACCTCGGCCGGGGGAGAGGCAGTCGTCAACGGCGGCAACGTGGCCAGCCTCGACGACGCCGGGGCCATGGTGCAACAGGCCATCGACACCTTCGGCGACATCAACATCGTGGTCAACAACGCCGGCATCCTGCGCGACCGCATGGTGTTCTCGATGACCGAGGACGACTGGGACACCGTGATGGCCGTCCATCTCAAGGGCACGTTCGGGCCGTCCCACCACGCGGCGGCCTACTGGCGCAACCGGGCCAAGTCGGGCGAAGAGACCTACGGGCGCATCATCAACACATCGTCGCCGTCGGGGATCTACGGCAACGTCGGGCAGACCAACTACGGAGCGGCCAAGGCGGGCATCGCCGCCTTCACGCTGATCGCCGCCCAGGAGCTGGTCCGTTACGGCGTGACCGTCAACTGCCTGGCCCCCACAGCCTGGTCGCGTCTCACCGCCCCGCTGATGGGTGGCGCCGAGGCGTCGGAGGAGTTCAAGGACAGCATCGACCCTCGCTGGATCGCGGTCATCGCGGCCTGGCTGGCCAGCCCCGAGGCCGCCAACGTGACCGGCCGCATATTCGACATACGGGGCAAGAAGCTGGGCATCGCCGAGGGCTGGCACCTGGGGCCGGTCGAGGTCCAGCCCGACAATCCGGCCGAGCTGGGCCCGGTGATGGCCAAGCTGATGGCTGCGGCCCGTCTGAACGCCGACATGTCGGGCAGGGATCACGAGGGCCTCGGCTTCCCGAGCCAGTCGATCTAGGACGGTCAACACAGCTACCGGCGACGCTCGTACCATGAGGTCTGCGCGAGGTCTGCTGTCTCTGCTGGCTCTAGGGGCCCTCGCCTGCAGCGGAACCGAGCCGGCACCCCGGGCCGTTGAGGGGCCGGAGCCAGCCCCGGAGGCCGTCGAGAATGCCTCGCCGGATCCGGACCGGGAGGTTGAGCCCTACCGCGAGGAGGCCGTCGAGAATGCCTCG
>JAGWAO010000058.1:10105-16012 GCA_021296315.1 Acidimicrobiia bacterium
CTACCGCGAGGAGGCCGTCGAGAATGCCTCGCCGGATCCGGACCGGGAGGTTGAGCCCTACCGCGAGGAGGCCGTCGAGTTCGCGAGCGGGGACTTCATCCTGGCCGGAACCTTGACGATGCCGCCGGAGGGGGCTCCGCACCCTGCCGTGGTGCTGTTGTCGGGCAGCGGAGCGCAGACCAGGGATTACGGGCCCGGGGCCTTCCGGATGTTCGGGCTCATGGCCGATCACCTGACCAACAACGGAATCGCAGTGCTCCGGTACGACGATCCGGGAGCGGGTTCATCGATCGGCGACTGGCTCGATGTCACCATCGACGATCGGATCGGCATCATCTTGGCCGCGCTCGACCTGCTGCTGGACCACGACCAGATCGACTCGGGCCGGGTCGGGCTCGTGGGCCACAGTGAGGGCGGGACGGTCGCGCCGCGGGTCGCCAACCAGTCCGAGCATGTCTCCTTCGTCGTGCTGGTGGCCGGGACCGCCTTGACCGGCGGCGAGATCATCCGCTACCAGAACGAAGTGATCCTGGGGTCTCAGGGGCTGACCGGAGAGGAGCTCAGCGAGCAGCTCGAGTTTGTGGATGTAGTCCGCGAGGCGGTGGAAACGGACACCGGCTGGGAGGAGGTGGAGCAGCAAATGCGCCGGCTGCTGTACGAGGGCATCGAGCGCATGTCATTGCAGGAACGGACCCTGCTCACCGACGATGACGCCTGGGTCGACGCGGTGGCCCAAGCACAGTTGGCGACGCTGCGCAGCCCCTGGTACCGGTCGTTCTACGTCTACGACCCTGCGGTGGCTCTGGCAGAGTTGGCTGTTCCGGTCCTCGCGGTGTTCGCCGAGCACGATCTGCAGATCCCGGCGGAACCCAACGAGGCAGCCATGAGGAAGGCGCTGACCGAGGCCGGCAACCCCGACTTCACCATCATCACCCTCCCCGACGCGGACCATTCGTTCCAAGGGGACTACTCCGACACGCTCCTGGAACAGTACGGTTGTCTGGAGTACGAGTTCGCTCCCGGCTTCTTGGACACGATCACGGACTGGATGCGTGTTCGGGTGCAGGAAGCCTGATGGTTCTCTCGGCGAAGTCGCCCGGCTCGGACCCGGCCACTATCGAGCCGCCGTGCCGACGTACTCGGCGCCCCCTTTGACGATCAAATGTCTGAGGTTTACTCTTCCGATGTGAGGCCCTTGGAGGACGTCCGCATAGTCGCTCTCGAGCAGTACGGAGCCGGCCCCTTCGCCACCATGCACCTGGCCGATCTCGGGGCCGAGATCATCAAGGTCGAGGATCCCGGCGCGGGAGGCGACGTCGCCCGCTACCTGCCGCCGTTCCAGCATGAGGACTCGAGCCTCTTCTTCCAGACCTACAACCGCAACAAGCGCAGCGTGGCGCTCGACATCCGCAACGCCGCGGGCCGTTCCGTCTTCAACGACTTGGTGGCGTGCTCCGATGCCGTCTTCTCGAACCTCCGTGGAGACCTACCCGGCGAGCTCGGCCTCTGCTACGACGATCTCAAGGAGATCAACCAGCGGATCGTCTGCTGCTCGCTCAGCGGTTTCGGCATGACCGGGCCGCGGGCTTCCCAGGGCGGCTATGACTACATCCTGCAAGGCCTCTGCGGTTGGATGGCCCTCACCGGGGACCCGGAGGGCCCTCCAACGAAGTCCGGCCTGTCGATGGTCGACTTCTCGGGGGGCTTCGTGGCGGCCATCACCCTGCTCACCGGGATCCACGCGGCCCGGCGTGACGGCGCCGGCATGGACTGCGACCTGAGTCTCCACGACACCGCGATCAGCCTGATCGGCTATCTCGGCACGTGGCACCTCACCAGCGGATTCGAGCCGCAGCGCGTGGCCGAGTCCGGGCATCCTTCGCTCGTCCCGTTCCAGGTCTTCGAGGCCAGCGACGGCTGGCTGGTGATCGGCTGCGCCAAGGAGAAGTTCTGGCAGAGGCTCACCGAGGTCATCGGAATGCCGGAGTTGGCCGACGACGCGCGGTTCGTGGACTTCGCAGCCCGCTACACCAACAAGGACGAGTTGCTGGAGATCCTCAGAGACGTGTTCCGCACCCGTTCGGCCTCGGAGTGGCTGGAGCAGCTGGGGGAGGCCGGTGTGCCGTCGGGACCCATCCAGGACGTGCCGGCGGCGCTGAGCGATCCCCACACGCTGGCTCGGGGCGTCCTGGCCGAGACCGAGCATCCGCATCACGGCACCATCCGCCAGCCGGTTACCCCGGTGCGGGTGGGGGATCATCCGACCGCCGAGTCGCTGTCGCCCGGACCCGCGCTGGGGGCTGACGCGCCGTACGTGCTCAAAGAACTCCTGGGCTACGACGATGCCGACATCGACCAGTTCCGGGCTGAGGGAGCCTTCGGCTGAGCCGCGCATGAGGCCGAGCGGTCAGGCGGCGACTGGTGAGGGTTCTGGCGGGACGCTGAGCGAGGCCGTGGCCCGAGCGGCCCCGCGAGCGCAGCGAACAAGAGCGGGAGACTCGGCCCTCGCAGCGCTTGACCCCTGAAGTGTCCGACGTTTAGGCTGCGACCGCGCGTCGAGCCCCTCCAGGGGCCGAGAAACGACACCGGGAGCGCTCATGGCCTCATCCGTCCCGAAGACTCCGCCCCTGCCGCAAGCGTGGGCCGACCGAATCGCCGAGACACAGGCCGAACTCGCATCGGGCGGGTTCACGTTGGAGGGCATGCCGGGCTACGTGCCGGGCCGGCCGCCCAGCGTCGACACCTGGCACCACATGGACTATCTCGAGATCTATTCCAAGATCTACGGCCGCGAGTGCGGGGCCAACGGGATCGGTCGGCTGCGGGAGGTGGCGCTGGTCAACATCACCGAGTCCGAGCGCTTTCCCCTTTACGACCAGGATCCGGAGTACTTCCCGACGATGGGGCTCAGCCATGACGACCTGGACATCGGCCGGATGCGCGACCAGAGCCTCGAGTACCAGGCCAAGCTGGAAGAGGCCGGCGTGGTCGTGCACCGCATCGACTTCCCCCAGCCCGCGGTGGGTGCCTTCGGCCCGATGCGGGGAACCTGGGCCGCCAACGAGTTGCTGGTGGTGCGGGGCGGGTCGATCATCGAGAAGGTCGCCATCAGCCCCTTCGGCACGGGCCGGGCCGAGTATCTGGCCCTTTGGGCGTTCGCCTGCCTGGGGATCCCCCCGGTGGCCACGATCACCGGCACCGGCGTGTGCGAGGCCGGTCCCTGCCATTGGCTGGCCGAGGACGTCTTCGTGGCCGGACGGGGCCTGGCCTACAACGAGGACGGTCTGAACCAACTCCTCCCGGTGGTCGCCGCCTCGGCCGGTCTCGACTTGGTGGAGATGACCACGCTGGCCGTCAACTTCCCGGGCAACATCTACTTCAACCCCCGCACCGGTCAGTCCCACCACCCCGACATGTCGCTGTGCGCGCTCGATGTCGACAAGGTGATCTGCTACCCGCCCGGGCTCGACTTCCGCACCTACGAGTGGCTGCGCAAGCGGGGCTACAAGATCGTCACCGTCGAGATCGAGGAGCAGCGGCTGTTCGCGCCGGCCAACGTCATGCTCATCGAGCCGGGGCTGGTGGTGATGCACTCGGAGGCCCCCGACGCGGTCGCGGCGGTGCGCAAGGCCGGTGTGGAGGTCATCGAGACGCCGTACTCGGAGTTCCTGCGCATCGGCGGCGGCCTGCACTGCTCCACCCTGCGGCTGCTGCGCGACAAGGGGCCCTACTCCACGGACCGGCCGTCGTGACTGTCTCGGCGCCGGCGCCGAGGAGCGTGCAGAGTCCACGAAGGCAACGACCATGAAGTTCGCGGTGTTCAGCCATGTGGCTGAGAAGGAGACGTGCAGCCCCAAGCAGCGCCTCGACGAGTTCGCGGCGGAGGTGCGACTCTGCGACGAGCTGGGCTACGACTACTTCTTCACCACCGAGCACCACTTCACCGGGCGCTTCTCGATGGCGCCGTCGCAGCCGGTGTCGCTCACCGTGGTGGCCCAGAACTCCGAGCGGATGCGCTTCGGGCCGATGGTGGTGCTGCTGCCGATCAGCCAGCCGCTGCGGGTGCTGGAGGAGATGATCATCCTGGACCACATGTCGGGCGGGCGTCTAGAGATCGGCCTGGGCCGGGGCATCACCCCCCATGAGCACACGTCCTACGGCATCAACACCCACAGCGACGTGGCCCGGTTCAACGAGGGCCTCGAGATCATGATCAAGGGACTCAACGCGGAGGGTCCGTTCTCGTTCCTGGGCGAGTTCTGGCAGTACATCGACGTCGACCTGCCCTGGCGGCCGCTGCAGCGTCCCCATCCGCCCATCTGGATACCCACCAACACCCCGGCCCGGGGCTACGAGTACGGGATGCGGGGCTACGGCATCGGCGGCTTCGCCGTGGTGGGGATGGACCTTTACGAGGTCGTCTTCCGCGAGTACCTGCGGGGCTGTGACGAGGCCGGCATCCCCCACGACCGGCGGCCTCTCATCTACCTGGCCTCCACACTGGTGGCCGAGACCGACGCCGAGGCCAAGGAACTCATGTACGACCACTTCCTGCGCCAGTTGGCCCTGTTCGAGGACGAGCGGCGCCGGTCACGCCGGGTGGGGGACTCCGCGATCAAGCAGGCCACCACGGCCTCGCTCGGCCGCATGGCCGCCATCCGGGCCGACATGGACGGCTCTGCGGAGGGCCTCAGGTTCGTCCACGGCAGTCCCGACACGGTAGCGGCCAAGATCAAGCACCTCCAGGAGCGTCTCGGTGTCAACGTATTCCTCGGGGAGTTCTCCTTCGGTGAGCTCAGCTGGGACCAGGTGCAGCGCTCCCACGAGCTGTTCATGGGCGAGGTGGTGCCCCAGATCGTCGGAACCCAGGTCGTCGGAACCCAGGTCGCGGCCGCGGGATGAGCCTCCTCGATGGTCGCCGGGCCGTGGTCACCGGCGCGGGGGACATCGGCAGTGTCGTGGCACAGAGGCTGCACGACCACGGTGCGTCCGTGGAGGTGTGGGATGCCTCCGCAGCCGCCCTGCGGAGTGTCGAGGCCGGCGGAATGGGCGTGCGACAGGTGGACGTCACCGACCGGGGCGCGGTGGAGACCGCCGCCAAGGATGCGGTCGCTGAAGCACCGGTCAACGTGCTGGCCAACACGGCTGCGGTGGCCCGCTTCGGTTCGGTCGCCGAACTCGACCCTGACGACTGGCAGGAGACGCTCGACGTCAATCTCACCGGCGTCTACCTATGCTGCCGGGCCTTCGCCGGTCTGATGGCGGCGCGCGGGGGAGGCAGCATCATCAACGTCTCTTCGATCGGAGGCCTCAGAGGCGAGCCCGACTTCGCCGGCTACTGCGCGTCGAAGTTCGGGGTGATCGGCCTCACCCAGTCGCTGGCCCGCGAGGTCGGGTCCTTCGGCATCCGGGTCAACGCGGTGTGCCCGGGCGCGGTCGAGTCGCAGATGAACACCGAGACCATGGCTCGAGACGCCCGCCGCTACGGCATGACGATCGAGGACGTGGAGCATCAGATCCTGGCCCGCACCGCGCTGGGACGCCTCGTGCAGCCCGATGACGTGGCCGACGCCGTGGTCTTCCTGGCGTCGGACCTGTCGTCGTGCATAACCGGGGAGTCGCTCGCCGTCACCGGCGGCATTTTCTAGGAACCGATCGAAGAAGGGGAACTGCCATGACAATCGACATCGTCGGGTCGGACGTTCCGACCATGCCACCCATGCCGCCCGTCTATGACGAGCGAATCGCCGACATGCAGCGACGGCTGCGGGACGGGGAATTCTCACTCGAGCAGATGCCGGGGTACATCAAGGGCCAGCGACCCACCACCGACGTGTGGCACCACATCGACCACCTTGAGATCTACCCGAAGGTGTGGGGCCGGGAATGCGGCAAGAACGGCATCGG
>JAGWAO010000059.1:0-6291 GCA_021296315.1 Acidimicrobiia bacterium
CTCTTCTTCGGCCATCGGCTCTTCTTCGGCCATCGGCTCTTCTTCGGCCATCGGCTCTTCTTCGGCCATCGGCTCTTCCTCGGCCATCGGCTCTTCCTCAGCGGCCGGAGCCGCCGGTTCGACCGTGGCGTCGTCGTCGTCGCCGCAGGACGCGGCAATCAGAGCGAAGGCCGCAAGCAAGGCGAGCCAGATGCTCGCGCGCTTCATAGTTGTCATTAGGGGTTCCCTCCTAGGGTCAGGCTTTATTGGGCCGGGCCAAAGGCTAGGCGGCAAACGGCCAAGGATCAACACCGTGTGCGGCAACACCTCGGCGCGTCTCAGCCACTGGAAGAATGGATCGGTCCCGGCCGGCGGCGGCAGTACTGGGCGCTGTCAGCTCTTCTCGGGGATGTCGCCGTAGATCTTGTTGCGTTCGAACTCCCCGAGCGTCCCTCGGGACGTGGCGAAGATGGTCGCTCCTGCTGCCATCACGAACACGGACCCGACCCCCGACACGAAGTTGGTGTCCGCGACCCGCACGATGCTCGCGACCCAGCCGAGGGCGACTATGGAGATGCCGAGTCCGAGACCGGCGACCAGGGCGCTCCAGCGGTAGCGGAAGCCCTCGTCGATCCCGAACACTCCGATGGCCGGAAACACCAGCGCCAGAGCTCCGATGCCGGCGATGAGCGTCCAGATTCCCATTCCCGCGCCGGTTCCTTCGAACCCGTCGTGGATCACATCGCCGGTGCGTTTGGCCTGCGCGATCTTCGAGGCGATGTCGGCCGCTCTCACACCAGCGAGCGCGAGCGCATCGTTCTCTATGCGCCGCAGTTCCTGGTAGCGATCGACGTCGCCGGCGGCCTCGGCCTCGTCAGCCGCTGCGGCCGCTTCGACGGCTTCCCTCTGCGCGGCGGCCCCTTCCTCTGCGATCTGGTCCAGCTCGGCCCGCAGCTCCGGGCCGATCACCGACTCGGTACGGGTGTCGAAGCTCCATCCCGCGTAGCCGCCCATAACCAGCAGCAGCACGGCAAAGGCCGCTCCGATCAGCCGGCCCCAGCCGATGCTGGCCGACAGGGGCCGGCGGGCTGTCATTGGCGCCCGCCACAGCCATGCGACCGCGCCGGCTACAGCCACCAGGCCGCCGATCACCGCCACCCACACACCGAATCCCGTTGAATGGACGGTCACGTTGTCGGGCGGGTTGGCCACCAGGTAGACGAACGAAGCCACGAGACCGGCGATGGAGAACACGGCGGCACCGTGGGCCGAGAACCATCTGGAGCCTTCACCCGGGCGCCACAACGTGCTCGCCGCGGACCAGAGCACGACCGCGGCCGTCATGGCGATGAAGATGCCGTACCACGATCCTCCTGAAGCGGCCACGCCGTTGAAGCTGTTGGAGATCCACTCGATGTCGCGGGTGCAGGTCAACTCAGAGGCTTCCGCGCCCGACAGGGGATCGAGCGCGCGGGTCTCGATCCACTCTCCCGGACAATGCTCGGTCCGCAGATCGACATCGACGGCTCGGGCATAGCCTGAGACCAGCCCTCCATCGACAGTCCAGGGCAGCAGCAGCGAGACGAGCACTACCAGCGCTCCGACGCCGGTAGCAATTGCCGAGGCCCGCTCCCGGCCGGCGGCTGGCACGAACGACTCCTCGGGTGTCTCCGGCTCTTCTGCCAGCTTGGAGACCTTCTCGTCCGCTGCGGCCTGAGCCTCCTCCAGCAGCTTCTCGGGAGTCCGGCGGTTGGCCCAAGCCCTGGCGATGCGGGAGAACAGGTTGCTCGAGTCGGCGTCCGTCTGGCTGAGCCGGTCGAGCACGACCGCCACCAGGAAGAAGGCCAGGCCAGCCGAGCCGGCCAGGGCGATGTCGAGGTTGGCGATGGCCTGGAACAGCAGCCGGCCCAAGCCGCCTGCGCCCATGATCGCGGCCACACCCAGCATGGAGATCGCCAGCAGGAGCGTCTGGTTGAGCCCGGTCATGATCGCGGGCCGGGCCAACGGGATCTGCACGTCCATGAGCACCCGCCACTCGGGGGCGCCGTAGGCCCGGGAGGCCTCCACCACGTCCTCGGGCACCTGGCGGATGCCGAGGTTGGTCAGCCGTATCAGCGGGGGCAGGGCGAAGGTCATCGTCACCATCGTCGCCGAGACGAACCCCACGCCGAAGAAGAAGATGAACGGCAGCATGTAGACGAACGAGTGCACGACCTGCATCGCGTCCATCACCGGTCTGACCACTTTCCAGGCACCGTCCACCCTGCCGCACAGCACGCCGATTGGTATGCCGACGGCCACGCAGAGCAGCACGGCCACTCCGATGAACCCGATGGTGAGCGCGGTCTCTCTCCAGAAGTCCTCGCCCAGCAGGCCGCAGATGGCCAGCCCGATGAAGGACAGCGCGCCGATCTGGAAGCCGCGCATAGCCCAGCCGAGGGCGAAGATGGCGATGCACACGGTCAGCCAGGACATCCCCAGCAGCCAGTCGTCCACGATCACGTTGAGCAGCCGCTGGAAGGGCCATTCGATGATCTCGAGGGTGGACTTCAGGTTGTTGTCCACCCAGAACACCGTCTGCTCGACCCAGTCGCCGACGGGTATCTGCCATTGGTCGAGGACAGTGTTCTGGCGCACTTGCGCGACCACGCCAGAACTGCACTCGAGCAGCTCTCCCTCACTGTCGACGATGGCGTTCTTGCACTCGAACGTCTCGCCGCCCTCGGTGAAGGTGGTGTAGCCCGAGGAAACGACCTCCTTGGGCTGCGTGCGATACCACCAGATGGCCAGTCCGGCGATTAGGCCGCCCGCAGCCATCCCGTAGCGGCGACCCCTGACCCCGCCGAAGATGACCAGCAGGGGCACGACCACGAAGGCGAGCAGGAACAGCCACTCGATGCCAGTCGAGACCCAGTCGACGACCCGGTCGCCCGCCTCGGGGCTGGTGACGGTGTCTATGAAGCGGTCGAGGAAGTGGCCCTGGTATTCGTCGCCGTTGGCTTGGGCGAGCAGCCCGGCTCCGCCTAGCGCGCTCACATGAACACCTCCCGCTCGAAGCCGTCTATGAGCTGCTCGACCCGGCCCATCTCCTCCATGATGAGGCGGGGATCGAGGTTGCCGACCAGCTTGCCGCCGTCGTCCACCACCGCGATCGACAGCCCCCGGCCCGCTGCGGCGTACATCTCGTTGAGCGTGGCCTCGGGGCTGCACTGGTCGAAGTCGCTGCGCAGCGCGGCCTTCAGGTCGTCGGATCCCATCGACCGGACCCGCAGGCCGTCGGCCGCGGTGAGCAGGGCGACGGGCTTGCCCTGATCATCACAGCAGAAGCGTCCGGTGACATCGTCGCACAATGTCATGGCCTGCGAGAGCGAGATGTCCTGCGGGACCGGCTTCGGCTCGGTCATCACCTCGTCGACCTTGATCACACGGCCCTGGTCCACGTCCTGGACGAACTCGGCCACGTAGCCGGTCGCCGGCTCGGTGAGGATCTCCTCGGGGGTGCCGATCTGCACCACCGCACCGTCCTTCATGATGCAGACCCGGTCGCCGATGCGGAGAGCCTCGTTCAGGTCGTGAGTGATGAACAGGATCGTCTTCTTGACCCGGGACTGGATCTCCATCATCTCGTCCTGCATCTGGCGGCGGATCAGAGGGTCGAGGGCCGAGAACGCCTCGTCCATCAACAGGATGTCGGGGTCGGACGCCAGCGCCCGGGCCAGGCCGACCCGCTGCTGCATGCCGCCGGAGAGCTGGGCCGGCCTGTGCTCGGCGAACGGGGCCAGGCCCACCAGCGACAGGGCATGCAGGGCGGCCCGGTTGCGCTCGTCACGGTCCACCTTCTGCACTTTCAGGCCGTAGCCGACGTTGTCGATCACGTTGCGGTGGGGGAACAGCGCGAAGTGCTGGAATACCATCCCCATCTTCTCGCGGCGGAAGGCCTGGAGTTGGGTGCCCTCGAGCTTCTGCACGTCCACACCGTCGACCAGAACCTCGCCGGCGGTGATGTCGTAGAGCTTGTTGACCATGCGGATGGCGGTGGACTTGCCCGACCCCGACAGGCCCATGACCACGAAGAGTTCGCCCCGGCTCACGTTGAAGTTGACATCGGTCATGCCGACGACGTGACCGGTCAGACGTTGGACTTCCTTCTTGGGGATGCCCGATCGGGCCAGTTCCAGGGCGCGTCCCCGCGGCTGCGGTCCGAAGATCTTGTAGACGTCATTGAACTCGACGATTGTGTCGCCGTTGGTGTCGCCCATGTGTCTCCCTCTCGTTATGTTGCCGCGTAGTACCGGCTGGCTACCCTAGTCGCTCCATGTCCGACGCTCCAGAAAGCGCCCAGTCTGCGACCAAGCGCAAGACCAGAGGCAAGACGTCGGCCGGCAAGACGGCAGGCGGCAAGTCGAGCCACCAGGGCACAACAGCCGGAACGATCGCCCCCACCCTCGACGAAGAGACCGCCTCGGCTCTGACCCTCTACAACACCTACCTCATCGCCGACCGCGAGCAGCAGGCTCACGAGCGTGCCCTGAAGAAGGCGGAGAAGGCGAAGGACGACGCGGCCGCAGCCGTGCGCAAGCTGAACGACCGCAAGGCCCCTGTTGCTGCGATGGCCGAGGCAGAGACGAGGTACCGCGAGGCGGCCGAGGCGCTTCAGCGCCTGCGCGACGGCGATACCGAGGCCTCGAAAGACACGCCCGAGGACGACGACGCTGACGACGGCACGGCGGCAACGACCGGCAGCAGTGACACCCCCGCCGAAGAGACCGAACACAGCACCAGCGACCAAGACACCCCCGCCAAAGACCCCGACGACAGCACCAGCGACCAAGACACCCCCGCCGAAGTGACCGAGGACGCCGTCGAAGACACCGCCAGCGAGGCCGTTGATGAGACGCCGTCAGTGGGGGTGGAGGCCTCCGTCGGCGACGAGGACCTGGCCGGTGATGAACCGGCCGGCGTCGCTGGCCAGCAGTAGCGCCGGGCCCACCATCTCGTCGGGATGGGCCAGACGGCCCAGCAGCGTCCCGGCGCCCATTGACTGGGCCGCTTCGGGCCCCTGGTTGCGCACCATTTCGGTGTCCACCGGCCCGGGCGCCAGGGCGTTGACCCTGATGCCCCGCGGAGCCAACTCTCCGGCCGCAGCCCTGGTGTAGGACAGAAGTGCCGCCTTCATGGCGCCGTAGATCGAGAATCCCCGCGAGAACATGAACGCGCCCACGCTGATCACGTTGACCACCGAGGCGCACGGGCTCGCCTCCAACTGAGGCAGGCAGGCCTGTGACAGCAACGCAGGGCCCCGCAGGTTCACCTCGAAGGACTTCTGCCAGGCGGCTGCGGTCTGAGCGCCGATCGGTTGAGCCAGGGCGTTGGCCGCATTGTTGACCACCACGTCGATCCCCCCGAAGCGGTCGACCGCGGCAGCCGCCAGAGCCTCGACCGCGTCGAGATCGCCCATGTGGGTGGGCACCCCCAGCGCCTCAAAGCCCGCCCCGGTCAGGCGCTCCTCGGTCGCAGCGCAGGCCTCCGCCGAACGCGACGCCACCACCACGGAAGCGCCCGCGCAAGCCAACCCCTCAGCGATGGACCGCCCGATCCCGCGAGTGCCGCCGGTAACGATGGCAGTGCGACCACTCAGGTCGAACAGGCGGCGGTAGTTCTCAACGTCCATCCCCCGGCATCGTAGACAGCCCCGGTCCCGTAGACCCACCGGCTAGGCCGGGGGGTGGCACGGGGGCAAGGAATGGCGGCGCTTGCGCCGTCAGGCCGCGCCCGTGACAGGACCCGCCGGCCGGACGACGCAACCCCAGGCCGGAGATCGGCGTGGGCCGGGCTCAGACCTTCTTGCGAGGCGAGTCAGCGTTCTTCAGGACGCGGCCCTCGGCGTCGAGAATACCGGCCTTGGACCCGAGGGACAGTGGATTGGCACCGAACAGGTCCTCACGGTTGATGGCGACCCAGCGATAGCCGTCGATCTTCTTGGCCCTCTTGAAGGCGCTCTTGAGATCGCCTACCTCCGCAGCCACGACAATGAAGCCCCGCTCGGAAACGAGGTCAGCGACCCCCGACGGGTCCGGAGACGCACCGACAGCCGCGGCAACGGCCGCTGACAGCCCTTCGTGATCGAGGCGGGCCACGTCAGTCGTCCGCGGTGAGGATTGCCACGACGGCGTCCAGGGCTGCCTCGGCGTCAGGGCCCTCGGAGACGACACGAGCGGTGTTGCCGGGACCGGCGCCCAATGCGAGCAAGCTCATGATGCTGGCCGCGTTGGCCGTCTTGTCGCCTACCTCGATCCGTACGCCGGCATCGAA
>JAGWAO010000059.1:6418-7125 GCA_021296315.1 Acidimicrobiia bacterium
TATGAGGCATCGTCGGACTGAGCAAGCCCCTGACAGAGATCCTCGTCCTGAAGAATCTCGGCAAGCCGTGACAGCACGCGCACATGGTCGTCCCCGACCGCGGCGAGTCCGACGACGAGGTGAGCCGTTCCCGGCCCCCAGTCGACGCCGTCGGGATACTGGGCCACGACTATGCCGGTCGAGCGGATATGGCTCTTGCTCTCCAGCACACCGTGGGGCAGGGCAACGCCGTTGCCCAGGTAAGTCGACACGACTTCCTCGCGCTGCTTCATGCCGTCGACGTACTCGGGGGAAACCGCGCCGCGAGCAACAAGCAGACTGCCGGAGAATTCAATGGCCTCGTCCCGGGAGGCAGCCCGACACCCGAGCACGATGTCTCCTGGTGTCAGGACCTTCCCGAGGCCGTCCTCGGATACAGAATTCACAACTCTGTTACAACTTCGAGACGATCGGGTCGCCGGAGACGAGCGTAGTGACCAGCCCCTTCACGGCTGGATCGTTTACGAACAGGGTGAATGGCACGATGACTGCGCCAGGCGCCTTTTCACGAGCCTGCATTGCGAGCCCCTTGTGGACGACCACCACGTCGGCTTCGTCGGTCAACTGTCCCACAGGGGTGTGGATGACCGAGATGTCCAGCTTCGCCTTCTTCACCATCCGCTTGAGCTGATTGGCGCCCATCAGGCTGCTCCCCATGCCCGCCTCAC
>JAGWAO010000059.1:7199-25370 GCA_021296315.1 Acidimicrobiia bacterium
TTCGATGCCGGCGTACGGATCGAGGTAGGCGACAAGACGGCCAACGCGGCCAGCATCATGAGCTTGCTCGCATTGGGCGACAAACGCAACTTGGTTCTGGTCAGGCCAGAGGGACACCCTCCATGGCATCTCCTAGCGAAGCGTCGTCGTCATCGACGTCGTCCATCTCCCTGACTGGGAACAGCCGCAGCAGGATGGTTCCCACCAGGAACGCTGCGGCCGCCCCCGCGGCCATGCCTAGGTAAACCCCGGCAGCCGCGGCTCCATCGCTCGGAGTGAACGTGAGGTAGGCGAAGATGCTTCCTGGAGACGGTGGCCCGGTAAGGCCCGCATCGAAGATGACGAACACGATGTCGGCGATGATCCCGCCTGCCCACATGGCCGCGATCATCACGGGGTTCATGAGGACGTAGGGGAAGTAGACCTCGTGGATACCGCCGAGAAAGTGGATGACGATGGCACCGGGAGCGGACAGCTTGGCCAGCCCCTTCCCGGCGAACCAGTACGCGAGCAGGAGTCCCAGCCCGGGCCCCGGATTCGACTCGAGCATGTAGTAGATGGACCGACCGGTCTCGGTGACGTCGGTGGCCCCGAGCGGCGTAAGCACGCCGTGGTTGATCGCGTTGTTGAGGAACAGCACCTTGCCGACCTCAATGGGCAGGTCCATCAACGGCAGCACTCCGGCGTCGCTGAGGCCCTCCACCATGTCGCCGAAGCGCTCGGCAAGCCACGACATGATGGGACCGATGACGACGTAGCCGAGCATGGCCAGGAGAAGGCCCGCGATGCCCTGGGAGAAGTTGTTGATCAGCATCTCGAACCCGGCGGGGCGCTTGTCCTCCAGCCACTTGTCGATCTCTCGCATCACGTAGCCGGCGAGCGGGCCAACGACCATGGCCCCGAGGAACTGCGGCGGATCGCCGATCACAGCACCCTCCGCAAGCTCGAACGAGGCGCCGCCGATGACCCCCATCACCGCGACCGCGCCGAGGACGCCGCCCCGGTGGCCGTGGATCAGCTTGCCGCCGGTGTACGCCACAAGCAGGGGTAGCAGATACTTGATCATCGGGCCGACCGTGTTCCCGGTGATCGCCTCCCAATCCCAGTCAAGGCCGGTCTTCTCCAGCCAGCCGGGCGGAATGAACAGAGCGGTTATGAATCCCCAGGCAATGAACGCACCGATGTTCGGTATGACCATGCTGGAGAGGAAACCGCCGAAACGTTGAACACGCTGTAGCATGCGCGAGTCCTCCTAGCGTTGGGTGACGCCCTCAAGCCTCTACTGGACGGGCGGCCGCCGCTACTGCCAATACCGCACCATCTGTATACGACATTTCGGCGCGCCTCATATGGCCAAGAACTGCCGGATCGGCTTCTATGCGTAGCGGGCGAGCCGGCTCACGTCGGAAGCCGACAGCAGCGGGCTGACGACGACGACCGGCACGTCGTTCTCGATCAGCGGCACCGTGGAGATGACGAGGTCGAATTCGCCGTGCTGGAGGTCGTCGTAGCCCCTTTCCGAGAGCACCTCGATCAGGTCCAGCTCGGGAAACTCGGCCTGGACGCGCGACACGAGGACCCAAACGGTCGCCATCCCGCTGGGGCACACGATCAGGGCGCGGCGTCGAGGCCTTAGGCGAGCGCGCTCCATGGCGCCGGAGAGGTACATGGTGATGAAGCCGATCTCGTCCTCCACGATTGGAACCTGCAACGCGGATTCGATCAGTGCGCCGATCTCGGACGCGGCGGCATAGACGTCGGGATAGCGCTCACGCACCTCGTGAAGGAGTGGATTGTGGATCGGCAGGCCGTAGCGCAGCCGGACACGGAGCCGCTCGACATGCGAAGCCAGACCCCGTCTGAGTTCCAGATCATCGGCGAGCGCGCCGTGCAGGCGCTCACCCGCGAAGCCCATGATCGTGTCGAGGAGATCCGCGCCGATCGAGGCCGAGTCCGATTGCACGGTGTCGAGCGCGCCGAGACCGAGCAGATACTCGGTGACGGCCGCGACCTCGGGCGCGGGGAGGAATGCGCCCACAAGCCTCTCAAGACCCGGAACGATGCCTGCGACGCTCTCGGCAATGGGATGGTCCATGACCGAGCGGTGGAGACCGGCTTCGACAGTCACGACGTGCCCTTCGCGGATCCTCGCAACCGACACCGCAAGGAAGAGCGCGAACACTACATCGCTCCGCCCCGATGTGAGGGTCTGGCCGAGCGGGCTCGAGCGCACGATGGCCGCCGTGTCCCGCAGCGGCAGGGTGAAGATCCGCTCTCGCAGGCCCACCGGAACGCGAACGTTCGCCGCCGACCGGGCCGACGGGTCCTCTGCCAACTGAAGGAGCAGCACCTCCTCGGGAATCGCTTCGAGGATGAGTTGCACGATGACCTGCCGGATGCGGCGCTCGGTGCCTACAACGGCTATCCCCCTCCCGGGTCGACGCACTAGGGGAAGGCCGTTGCGCTCAAGCCACGGTTCGCCCGCCCGCAAGTCGCGACGCGCTGATGTCTTCGACACCTCGAGTTCGTGGTGGAGCTTCTCGAGGGACACCACCGACGGCGCGGCCCAGAGCAACGCGGCGAGAAGGATGCGAACCCGCTCCTCGGGGGCGTAGACCCTGGGAACATTGGACAGGGACGGCAGGTCGGCGCTGATTCGGGCCCGGATGTCGGGCGGCCCCTCGACGACGAGTCCCAGGCCTCGCTTGCGTACCAACTCGGCGCCGCAAGCACGGAGATAGCGATCGATGTGGTCGAGCCGATATCGGACGACGCGTTCGCTCAGACCGAGGTCGGCTGCGACCGACGCGGTGCTCTTCGGCTGCTCCTGTTCGAGGAGCCACCGGGTGATCCGCAGCACTCGAGTGTCCAGCGAGGCAGTCATGCCCGGTCCAGTGCTTCACGCACGATGCGCCGAACGTCAGTGGCCGCCGCCGCGCTCAGGGCTGCCTCGACCATCGGACCAGCCTCGGCCCGATCAACCGAGTCGATCACCGACTTGACGAGGTTCACGAACCGGGCGCTGACCGACAGCTTGTCAACCCCCATGGCGGTGAGCACGGCGGCGCCCAGAGGATCGGCCGCCGCCAGGCCGCAGACAGAGACGCTGATGTTGTGGCGCCGGGCAGCCGCCACGGTGCGCTCGCAGAGGGCCAGCACAGCCGGGTGGAGCGCATCCTGGAGGTGGTCGAGCGATCCGTTCGTGCGGTCCGCGGCCATCGCGTACTGGGTGAGGTCATTCGTGCCGATCGAGAAGAAGTCGACGTGCGGCGCCAGCGCGTCGGCCGTCAAAGCCACCGAAGGGACCTCGACCATTATCCCGACCGGCGGCACCGCATGGGGAACTCCTTCTGCCTCGAGCCTCTCTGCCGTCTGCTCGACCCGGCCGCGTAGGTCCAGAACCTCTTCAACGGTGGAGACCATCGGAAGCATCATCTGTACGTCGCCGGTGCAGGCGGCCTGCAGGATCGCCCGCACCTGAGTGTCGAAGACGTCCGGGCAGCGGCTGTACAGGCGTGCCCCGCGCACGCCCAAGAACGGGTTCTCCTCCGCCTCGAGCTCAAGGTACGGCGCCGGCTTGTCACCGCCGATGTCGAATGTGCGAACGACTACCGGCTCACTGAAGGACGAACCGGCGAAGGAGTAGAACCCGACCTGCTCCTGCTCGCTGGGTGCCTCGGTGCGGTCGAGGAACAAGAACTCGGTGCGGAGCAGCCCGATGCCCTCGGCGCGGGCTTCGAGGGCGCGAGCCACGTCGGCGTGGGATCCGACATTGGCGGACACCTGGATCGGTCGCCCCCGGAAGGAGACACCGATCCCCCGGAACCGCTCGGCCGCGGCGACCTCGGCCTCGACTACGGCGCGGCGAGCCTCGAAGTCCGCGGCGGTGGTCTCGCTCGGCCGGATGGCCACATCACCGGTGGACCCGTCCAGCGCGACCTCCTCACCCGTACTCACGCTTTCGACCACTCCGCTGGCTGCCACCACGGCGGCGACGCCCAGCGACCGGGCGATGATGGCTACGTGGCTGGTCGGACCGCCGGTCTCGGTGACGAACCCGAGGACGAGCTCGGGATCGAGCACGGCAGTATCGGCCGCGGTTACCGACCTCGCCACCAAGACCGACGGAGACTCGACTCGCGGCGAGGCAGCCGAATCGACTCCGGTGAGGCACCGGCGGATCCAGTCGATGACCTCGCCCACGTCCTGCGCCCGCTGCGCCATGTACGGGTCGTCGATGGAGGCGAAGAGGCTGCTGATCTCCGCTTCGACGCGGGCCAGCGCGGCATCGAGGCTCAACCCGTCGGCCAGGGCGGTGTTCACCGCGTCGACAAGCATCGGATCTCGTGCCATCAGCGCTTGGGCCTCGAGGACATCCCCGGCCTCGGCCCGTCCGGCGGATCGGGCCGCATCGCACATCGCTTGCAACTCTCCGCTCGCCTCAGCCACCGCGGCAGTGAACGCAGCCTTCGGGTCGGCGCTGTCGACCACCGTCACCTCCTGGTGCTCGATCACCACCGCTGGACCGAGAGCGACGCCGGCCGAAGCAGGCGTGCCGGCGATTCGGAGTTCGGGGTGCTCGGTCACCGCTCGTCCAAGCGTTCGGTCAGGGTGTCGTAGAGGCAGGCACCCGAGACCAGAGTGATGCTGGCCGTCGCCGAGAACGCGGCCACGCTGATCGCGATGTTCAAGGGCGCGGCCCCATAGCCGAACGGAAGGGCAGACACGAAGTTGAACAGGATGAACAGCGTCAGGATGGCGAACAGCGCCATCCTGCGCTTGTGGCCGAGCCGTACGCTTGTCCCGAGCGCCCGGAGGCCGCCCTTGGCCGCCCCGTCGGCGACGACGTATCCGTGGAAGCCGTAGAACAGGAAGGCGAGGATCGACGGCAGCCCAAACAGATAGCGCAGACCGAGCATGACGGCGGCCCAGAACCAGAAGGCGCACACGAACTGGGCGGAGAACAGGGAGCCCTCGCGCCATGGTCCTCCGAGGTCGATCGGCCTGGAGCGGGCAGCATTGATCGCGTACGCGTACCAGGGCATGGACATCGTTCCGGCCAGCACGAGTCCCACGAGATCGAGTGAAACCGACGCGATCTCCTGACCGTCGTCGAGCGCCTGATCGGCCAGTACCCGGAAGACGCCGTAAGTGGCGAACGTGGCCAGAGCGCCCACGGTCAGCGGGCCGATGTTCCTGATGTAGCCCCTCCAGCCCTCACGGAACATGGCGGAAATGCGCAGCGGGAACGCCTCGGTCATGCGATCTCCCCCACACGCCAGTCCTGCGCCGGATCCGCGGTCACCTGCACGGCCCGCCGGTCGCTGTCGGTGACCGCTGGCCCCAGCGTGTCCATTGATCGAACCGCCGCTCTCGCCCAAGCGAGACCCTCAGCTAGTGCGGCAGTGCCGCGGCCGCCGGCCGATATGAAGCCGGCCAGCAGCGCATCACCGGCTCCCACCAAGTTGCGCACATCGGTCTCCGGGGCCGGCCCGTAGCAGACATCCTCAGCCACGAGAACCGCTCCGCACCATCCCATGCTGACGAGCACTGAACGCCAGCCGCTTCGACGGAGCTTGTCAGCCGCGTCGATCACGTCGCCGACAGTGCGAAGGCCGCGACCGATCAGGGCGGCCAGTTCCGCGACGTTCGGCTTGACCACGGCGCACCCGGTGCCGACCAGCGCGTCTAGCGCCGCTCCGCTGGTGTCGACCGCCAGCCTGCGGTCCGCATCGGGCAGGGCAGTCGCCAGCCGCACGTACAGGTCTGGCGGTGCGCCGGGCGGCAGGCTGCCGCTTGCCACGAGCCACTTGGAATCGGCAGCCGCGGCGATAGCCGCAGAAACCAGTTCCTCCGACTCGGACGCACTCAACTCAGGCCCTGGCTCATTGATCTGTGTCGTAGTCCCGTCGGTCTCCACCAGGGTGAAGCACGCCCTGATGGAACCGCGGATGGGGACCGTTCGGGAACCGGTGCCCTCAGCGGCCAGCGACGAGACGAACAGGGCAGCCTCGTCGGTGTTGCCGGGTATCACTGCTCGAGCCGCATGCCCGTTGCGGCTGAGCGCCCGGGCCACGTTCACGCCCTTGCCGGAGCACTCGACACGAACCATGGAGGCTCTCATCACCCCGCCCCGCTCGAGCCGATCGATCGACAGCGTCCGGTCGAAGCTCGGATTGGGTGTGAGGGTGGTGATCACCGGTCGGCCGTCGCTGCATGGGTCTCGATCAGGATCCGCTCTGCCTCGGGCGTCCATTCTCCCCGCTCCCCGAGGGCCTCTCCGATCCTCGGATACTTCTCGGCCAGTTCGTCCAGGCCGAGGAGCGGAACCCCGGATATCTGGGGGAAGATGACGACCTTGCCGGCGAAGCGGCCTTCGAGGACGGCCTGCATGCCGTCCCGGCCGGAGTCGATCCCCCCGACCGCGGCGAGATTCAGATCGGGTGACAGCGTGCCGCCGACCGCCTTGGCCAGCACGAGGGCCTGGTCCTCGATGGAGGAGCCGGACGTGCCCGTGTACTGGGCGTTGCCCAGATACACCCGGCTCATGTCGAGGGGCCCCATCGTGCCGTTGGCCACACCGGCGAAGAACACGAGCATCCCGTCGGGTCCCATCAGGCGAGCCGAGTCGGCCATTACGGAGGCGACCGGGACGGTGACCACCACATCGTCCGCTCCCGCCCCGCCGGTGAGGTGGGCAACGACGTCATCGACATCGGTGTCTCGACCAGCACCAGCTGTCGACCGGCTCGCTCGGCAAGAGCGCTGAGCGAGTCCTCCAGCACCCGCAATCGCTCGGTGTCGGGGTCGACACCGACAATGACGGACGGCCCGTCGACCGTCTCTATGGCCCGCTGGACATGCATCTGGCCCATCGGCCCGCCCGCGCCCACGAACACGGCCACCCCGCCCGGGCGCAGATCGCACCGGTTGCGCTCCTCGCCGTAGGCCGCGGCGACATCCGGGCCGCGAGTCCCTACGTAGGCGGTGTAGTCATAGTGCAGCCGGCCGAAATCGATGCTCGAGGGGCCGTCCAGGGGGCGCTCGCCGACCAGGTTGAGGGTGCCGCGGAACGCGATGCCCCGGGCGGCCTCGGTCACTTGCTCGCTTGACGCGGGGTCCAGAACGATGATGTCGTCGAACCCCCGACCGCCGGTCATCTCATCGGCGAGAGCGCCATAGCTGGACGGGGTCACTCCGTCGGCGACCGACATCTCCGTCTGCGGGCCCGCTGAAGTGTTTGCCAGCGCGCTGACACTGGTCGACAGGTTGGTGAGCACGACACGCCCGGCGCCACGAAGCGATCCGCCGAAATCGTAGGGGCGCGTGTCCTCGGTGTGGCCGACGATCCAGACTGTGCCGCCGTCGAGCGGCCACAGGCGGCGACGCTGCGTGTAGGCGGCCTCGACGCAGGCCCAAGGCTCCGAAAGGGCCGCCGCGGCGTAGCCGAGCCCCTCGTCGACCGGTATGACGTAGGCGCCGTCGTCTGCGGCGAGAACCTCCGGACCGATGAGGTGGTACTGGATCAGGCCACCGGGGATCGTGTAGCCGTACGCGGTGCTCCGACCGTCTACGTAGATGTCGGGCTGGATCGCCAACCTGTCTCCCCGCCGGTAGGTCGACTTGAGATCGTCACCGACCTCGATCACCGTGACTGTGGCCTCATGGCCGAGACGGATCGGATCGCTGGAGAGATCGCGGCCGTAGAGCTTGGGATGGTCCCCGCCAAGCCGGATGAGCTTTACATCCGAGAAGCACAGACCCACCGCATCGACGCGCACCAGCATCTGATCGGCGGCAGGACTGGGGATCTCGGTCGGCTCGGGACGACCGTCGCGGCCGATGCTCTCGACACCGACGCCGTAGGTGTTCCAGGCCAGGTTGGGCTCGGGGAGCGGTGTGCCCCCCTGGCGGTATCGCTCAAAAGTCCACTCGCCGCTTGCCGTCAAGGGCCGGACCCCCCTGCGGGAGATTCGCCCCGCGTTCCCGCACCCAGAATCGTCCGCTTCGCCGGAGCTGACCACAACTCGCAGATTGGCTGAAGGCACTTAAGCCAATCCAGTCATCGAATCCAATCTTGTCATATCTCCGGTTCCAGGACCCGTCGACGTGCCGGGTGGCACCACCGCGGGGGCACTGCGGGGTCGCCGGTAGCCTGATCGGCCATGACTGAAGGCGGTGACGGTCCCTATCCAGCCGTCGGCAGCCCCGACTTTCCCGCTATCGAGCAGCGGGTGCTGGCCCGCTGGAAGGCCGAGGGGACCTTCGAGCAGTCGGTGAGGGCCCGGCCCCCCGAACGGGACTGGGTGTTCTATGACGGCCCGCCCTTCGCCAACGGCCTGCCCCACCACGGCCACCTCCTGACCGGCTACGTCAAGGACGTCGTACCCCGGTACCAGACCATGCGGGGCAACCGGGTGGACCGGCGCTTCGGATGGGACTGCCACGGGCTGCCGGCCGAGATGGAGACCGAACGCGAGCTGGGAGTGTCGGGCCGGGTGGCCGTCCAGGAGTTCGGCATCGCCGAGTTCAACCAGCACTGCCGCCAGTCGGTGGTCCGCTACACGCGGGAATGGGAGGACACCGTCACCCGCCAGGCCCGCTGGGTCGACTTCGGCAACGACTACAAGACCATGGACCTGCCCTACATGGAATCGGTCATGTGGGCCTTCGCCCAACTGCACCGCAAGGGGCTGGTGTACGAGGCGTACCGGGTGATGCCCTACTCGTGGGGGGCGGAGACGCCCCTGTCCAACTTCGAGATCCGCCTCGACGACGCCACCCGGTCCCGCCAGGACCCGGCCATCACCGTCGCCTTCGACCTGGTGCCCGAACCCGGTGACCCCGGGCCCATGAAGCTCCTCGCCTGGACGACCACGCCATGGACGCTGCCGTCGAATCTCGGCATCGCGGTGGGTCCCGCCATCGACTACGCCGTCATGGAGTCCGACGGGGTTCACTACGTGCTGGCCGAGGCGACGGTGGCCGCCTACGAGACCCAGATGTCACAGGCCCGCCGGGTCGGCACCGTCGCCGGCGATCGGCTCGCCGGTCGAACCTACGTCCCGCTGTTCGACTTCTTCGCCCACCGCACCGAGGCCTTCCGGGTGCTGGCCGCCGACTTCATCGAAACCGCCGAGGGCACCGGGATCGTCCACATGTCACCGGGCTTCGGCGCCGAGGACCAGGAGGTGTGCGAGGCCAACGGGATCGCCATCGCCGACGCGGTGCCCGTGGACGAGGAGGGCAGGTTCACCGAGCCGGTGTCCGACTGGGCCGGCGTCAACGTGTTCGAGGCCAACGTCGGGATCATCCGCCACCTCAAGGCCCAGGGCCGCATCGTGCGCCACGACAGCTACGAGCACAACTACCCGTACTGCTGGCGCACCGACACCCCCGTCATCTACCGGGCCATCAACAGCTGGTACGTGGAGGTGACCGCCATCCGGGACCGGCTGGTGGAACTCAACCAGCAGATCAACTGGGTGCCCGACCACGTGCGAGACGGCCGTTTCGGCATGTGGCTGGAGGGCGCCCGGGACTGGTCGATCAGCCGCAACCGGTTCTGGGGCTCACCCATCCCGGTATGGCGCAGCGACGATCCCGCCTACCCGCGGATAGACGTGTACGGCTCGCTCGACGAACTCGAGCGCGACTTCGGGGTCCGCCCCGACGACCTGCACCGGCCCTTCATCGACGCCCTCACCCGTCCCAACCCCGACGATCCCACCGGCCAGTCGGTGATGCGGCGGGTGCCCGAGGTGCTCGACTGCTGGTTCGAGTCGGGCTCCATGCCCTTCGCGCCGAGTGGTTCGAGAGCCATTTCCCGGCCGACTTCATCGTGGAGTACATCAACCAGACCCGTGGCTGGTTCTACACCCTGCATGTGCTGGCCGGGGCGCTGTTCGACCGGCCCGCGTTCTCCAACGTGATCTGCCACGGGATCCTGCTGGCCGCCGACGGCGCCAAGCTGTCCAAGAAGCTGCGCAACTACACCGAGCCCACCGACATCTTCGAGCGCCAGGGCGCCGACGCCCTGCGCTGGTACTTGATGTCGGCCAACATCGTGCGGGGCGGCGACCTGCGGATCAACGACGATGGCATCGACGAGGTCACCCGCCAGATCCTGCTGCCCATCTGGAACGCCTATTCGTTCTTCACGATGTACGCCAACGCCGAGGGCTACACGGCCCAGCGGCGCACCGGCAGCGACGATGTCCTCGACCGGTACGTCCTGGCCCGGACCCGCACGCTGGTGGAGCGGGTCACCGAGCGGATGGACGCCTACGACCTGCCGGGCGGCGCGGCCGAGATCGGGGCCTTCATCGACGCGTTGAACAACTGGTACATCCGGCGCTCCCGGGACCGCTTCTGGAACGCGGGCGGAGCCGACACCGACCGGGCCGCCTTCGACACCCTGTACGTGGTGCTCACCACCCTGACCAGAGTGGCCGCGCCCTTCCTGCCCATGATCGCCGAGGAGATCCACGGCGGGCTCACCGGCGGCGCCTCGGTGCACCTGGCCGACTGGCCCGATCCCGACGCCGAGGGCCTGCCCGCCGATGACGCCTTGGTGGCTCGCATGGAGCGCCTGCGGGATGCAGCCTCGGCCGCGCTGCGGGTTCGCGAGGAGGCCGGGCTGCGGGTGCGCCTGCCACTGGCGCAAGCCATCGTGGCCGGTGACGGCGCCGAGGATCTGGCCCCCCTGGCGGACCTGCTCGCCGACGAGATCAACGTCAAGTCAATGTTGCTGACCGACGACCTGTCCGCCCACGCCTCGCTGGTGCTTCGCCCCAACGGCGCGGTGCTGGGACCCCGGCTGGGCGGAGCCGTGCAGGAAGTGTTCAAGACCGCACGCGCCGGCGACTGGACCCGCAACGACGACGGCACGGTCACCGTCGCCGGGCATGTTCTGGAGGCAGGAAGCTTCGAGCTGGCGGTGGAGGCATCGGAGGGTGGCGCGGCCGCCGGCCTGGCCTCCGGCGACGCAGTGGTCGTGCTCGACACCGCGGTCACCCAGGAACTGGAGGCCGAGGGCTGGGCCCGCGATGCGGTGAGGGTGATCCAGGACTGCCGCCGCGTTGACGGCTACGTGGTGACCGACCGCATCCAGGTGTCACTCGCACTGTCCTCGGCCGAGCAGGCCGCCGCGGTGGAGCAGTGGCGCGACTACGTGGCCGAGCAGGTCCTGGCAACCGACCTTGAAATCACCGTGCTCGAGGCAGTCGAGGGCGAAGCCGACGGTGCGTCCAAGTCCCAAGCGACGAGCCGCTGGCTAGCGGGGTTGGTCGCCCACGATGTCACCATCGACGGCCAGCCGGCCCGCTGCGACTTGGCCCCCAGCGCAAACCGGTCGCGCCAACCCGGCGACAGCACCCGCCGACGCTGAGTTCCGGCGAAGGAGCCGGCTGGAGCCCGGTTCGTCAGGTCGGCTTGCGGGCCTTCTTGTGGCCGTCGGCGAGCTCCTTGCCGATGAGCTTGTCCATCGTCTTGCTGGCGCGTCCGGTGCCGAAACCCCACATTACTCCTGCGCGACCTGTTGTGGCGTGCATAGCCTCCCCCACCCGCTTGGCGGCTTCCTTGGCCGGGTCGGGCGTCGAGTCTCCCTTCGGCGCGGGCAGTACGTGCATCACCATGTCGCTGGCAGCCTTGGCGAGGCTGAGGATGCGCTTGAGGACTCTTCGGACCATCCTTGTTCCTTGTGAGGTGGCGCCTGCCTGCAACCTAGCAGCTAGCTGCCTTCGAGGCGGCGGCCGTCCTCTACCAGGTTGATCTCCCAGATCACCTTGTCCAAGGCGTCGGACGAGGCGATGGTGGGGAACCTCAGGGGGTGCTCGTCGGTAACGCAGGTGGGCAGCGGCGACAGGATCGTCCACGGCGTGGGGTGGGCGAACTGCACCACCGAGTAGCGGTCGCCGGTCTGGCCCTCGGCGGCGACCACCCGGTGGATGCCCGCGCCTATCACGCCGTTGGTGAGGTGCTCGAGCATCATGCCGGTGTTGATGATGGCGCTGCCCTCAGGCGGTACCGCGTCCACCCAGCCGTCGCTGGTGCGCACCTGCAGGCCCGGTGCGGTGGCGCGCGGCAGCATGGTGATGAGGTTGATGTCGCCGTGCTCGGCGGCCCACATGAACTCCGTGCCGGGGGCAGTGTCCATCGACGGGTAGTGGATGGCCCGGGTGAGGGTCGCGCCGTACTCCAGCATGACGTCGAAGAACTCCTCATGGATTCCCAGCCCGGCGGCGATCACCCGGAGCACCCGGCGCTGGATGTCGAGCACGGAGGAATGGAACCCGAGCAGCAGCTCGGCGACACCGGGCTGGTCGTGCTCGGGCAAGGTGGGCGGCCCGTAGCGGTGGGGGTAGCGCTGGCGGAGCGGGTGGCCCGGCGGGGCGGGCTCGCCCCAGTTGAGCATCTCCTTGAGGTCGGGGACGTCGGAGATGGCGGCCGTCTCGGTCATCATCGGCGTGTAGCCGGTCTGGCCGTGGGCGCCGGCCACGATGTAGCGGTCCTTGCGCTCCTGGGGCAGGCCGAAGAACGCCTCGAGTTGCCCGTAGGCGTCGTCGATGACGCCCGCGGCCAAGTCGTGGGCCACGTACACGAAGCCAGTGGCCAGGCTGCGCATCACCCCGTCCACCACCGCAGCCCTATCGGCCCGGCTGCCCCGCTCGAAAGCCACCAGATCGACGTCGAGTATCTCCACGCTCGAAACGTTAGTCGCGCGCCGCGATCAAGAAGCCCCTGCTCAACGGGGTAGCCGCGCCGTGATTTGACACGCGTGTAGTTACGGTGCTGTAATTCAGATTCCGAAGTTGTGGCCGGTGGTGAGCGGGGTCCACAGCTGGCGGGGGGTTTGATGACCACCAGCAAGAGGAGGCACCCGAGGTGACGATGATCCAGGACCGGCTGACCACCGTCGCCGACGCGCCTCCGGCAGTATCCGCCCCGACCACGATGCGCGTCCGCAAGCGCAACGGCAACCTCGAGCCGGTCGACGTGAACAAGATCGTCAACGCAGTGGCCCGGGCGGCCGAGGGCCTGCTCGGCGTCGATCCGTTGACCGTCAGCACCCGCACCATCGCCGCGCTCGCCGACGGGGCCACCACCCGTGAACTCGACGAGTTGAGCATCCGCACCGCGGCCGGGCTCATCGTGGAGGAGCCCAACTACTCGAAGCTCGCGGCCCGCATGCTCGCCACCTACATCGACAAGGAAGTCCGCAACCAGAACATCCCATGGTTCTCCGAGGCCATAGAGACCGGTCATCGGCTCGGGCTGATCGGCGACGAGACCGCGGAGTTCGTGCGAGCCCACTCCCCCGGCCTCAACGCGGCCGTCGACTCCGGCCGGGACCGCAACTTCGAGTTCTTCGGCCTGCGCACCGTCTACGACCGCTACCTGCTGCGCCACCCCGACACCCGTCTGGTGATCGAGACCCCGCAGTACTTCATGCTCCGTGTCGCCTGCGGTCTGAGCACGAACCCCGACGAGGCCATCCGCTTCTACGACCTGATCTCGTCGCTGGCCTACCTGCCGTCGAGCCCGACCCTGTTCAACTCGGGCACGATGCATCCGCAGATGTCGAGCTGCTACCTGCTCGACTCCCCCGAGGACTCCCTGGAGGGCATCTACCAGCGCTACACCGACATCGCCCGGCTCTCCAAGTACGCGGGGGGTATCGGCGTCGGCTGGCACCGGATCCGCTCCAAGGGATCGCTGATCCGGGGAACCAACGGCCTGTCCAACGGCATCGTCCCCTGGCTCAAGACCCTCGACTCGTCGGTGGCCGCCGTCAACCAGGGCGGCCGCCGAAAGGGAGCGGCCTGCGTCTACCTGGAGACCTGGCACGCCGACGTCGAGCAGTTCCTGGAGCTGCGGGACAACACCGGCGACCACGCCCGGCGCACCCACAACATCAACCTCGCCAACTGGGTGCCCGACCTGTTCATGGAGCGCGTGGAGAAGGACTGGCAGTGGAGCCTGTTCGACCCCAAGAAGGTGCCCGAGCTGACTGACACCTACGGCGAGGAGTTCCGGACCATCTACGAGCAGGCCGAGGCTGACGGGCGCTTCGAGACGCAAGTTCCGGCCCGCCAGCTCTACACCCGGATGATGCGGACTCTGGCTGAGACCGGCAACGGCTGGATGACGTTCAAGGACGCATCCAATGCCAAGTGCAACCAGACCGGTCCCGGATCCGACGGCGATGTGAACGCCCGCGACCGGGTGGTGCACCTGTCCAATCTGTGCACCGAGATCATCGAGGTGACGAGTGCGGAGGAGACTGCGGTCTGCAACCTCGGGTCGGTCAACCTCGGCGCGTTCGTGCCGCGCGCCACCGCCACCTCCAACGGCAGCACCCCGGCGGGCTTCGACTTCGAGCGGCTCGCGGCCGGCGACCGCGTGGGCTTCGACTTCGAGCGGCTCGGCCAGGTAGTGCGACTGGTGGTCGGCTTCCTCGACCGCGTCATCGACATCAACTACTACCCGACCGGCGAGTCGGAAGCCTCCAACCAGCGCTGGCGCCCGGTGGGCCTGGGCCTCATGGGCCTGCAGGACGTGTTCTTCAAACTGGGCCTGGCCTTCGACTCCGCCGAGGCCCGCAACCTCAGCCGCCGCATCTCCGAGGAGATCTACTTCAACGCCCTGTGGGCCTCCACCGAGCTGGCCGAGGCCAACGGGCCCCATCCCGGCTTCTCCTACACCCGGGCCGCGGCCGGCGATCTGCAGTTCGACCTCTGGAACGCGGAACCGTCCGATCCCGACCGCTGGGGTCCGCTGCGCGAACGGATCGCAAAGCACGGTCTGCGCAACTCGCTGCTGATCGCCATCGCCCCGACGGCCACCATCGCGGCCATCGCGGGCTGCTACGAGTGCATCGAGCCGCAGGTATCGAACCTGTTCAAGCGCGAGACCCTCTCGGGCGAGTTCATGCAGGTGAACCGGTACCTCGTGGCCGAACTGAAGGCACGGGGCCTGTGGGACGACAAGATGATCGGAGACGTCAAGAGGGCCGAGGGCTCGATCCAGCAGATCGAGCGCATACCGGCCGACATCCGGGCTGTGTATCGCACCGCCTGGGAGATACCGCAGCGCGCCCTCGTCGAGATGGCCGCCGGCCGGGGCGCCTTCGTCGACCAGAGCCAGTCGCTCAACCTGTTCATGGAGGCTCCAACCATCGGGAAGCTGTCGTCGATGTACATGTACGCGTGGAAGCAGGGCCTCAAGACCACCTACTACCTGCGATCAAGGCCGGCGACACGCATCAACCAGACCACCACCAACGGCTCGGGCGGCTCCGAGCCCGACGCGGAGGCCGCGGTGGCGTGCTCCCTGGAGAACCCTGAGACCTGCGAGGCGTGCGACTGATGGCCATCACCGACATCTCTGTTGATCCTCTAGACCTCCCGGGCCGGGACTCCGCCGTCCCCGCCCCTCCCGCAGGCTTCCAGCCTGAATCGGAGGCCGAGCCCCGGCCCGGGCCACCCTCGCTCCGGTCCAACATCTTGGATCCGGGCTTCGACCTGACGCTGCGACCCATGCGCTATCCGCAGTTCTTCGAGATGTACCGCGACGCGATCAAGAACACCTGGACAGTCGACGAGATCGACTTCTCCGACGACCTGGTCGACCTGGACCGCAAGCTCATGCCGGCCGAGAAGCATCTCATTCGCCGGCTGGTGGCCTTCTTCGCCACCGGCGACTCGATCGTGGCCAACAACCTCGTGCTCAACCTCTACGAGCACATCAACGCGCCCGAGGCCCGGATGTACCTGTCGCGCCAACTCTTCGAAGAGGCGCTGCACGTGCAGTTCTACCTGAACCTCCTCGACAACTACATCCCCGACCATGACGAGCGGGCCGGGGCGTTCGCCGCCATCGAGAACATCCCGTCGATACGGGCCAAGGCGGAGTTCTGCTTCAAGTGGATGGACTCCGTGGGTGACGGGCCGCTCCGCTCGGCGGCCGACCGCCGCCGGTTCTTGATGAACCTGATCTGCTTCGCGGCCTGCATCGAGGGCCTGTTCTTCTTCGCCGCCTTCGCCTACGTGTACTTCCTGCGGTCTGGCCGCGGGAACAAACTGGGTGTTCCGCGACGAGTCGATGCACATGAACTTCGCCTTCGAGGTGATCCGCACGGTGCGCAGCGAGGAGCCCGACCTGTTCGACGAGGAACTGAGCCAGGACATCAGCGACATGCTGGCCGAGGCGGTGGACGCCGAGCACCAGTTCGCCGCGGACCTGCTGGGTGAGGGCGTGCCCGGCATGTCGGTGGCCGACACCCGGTCGTACCTGGAGTACGTGGCCGACCAGCGCCTGATGCAGCTCGGCCTGCCCCGGCGCTTCGGCAGCCGCAATCCGTTCTCATTCATGGAGCTGCAGGACGTGCAGGAGCTGTCGAACTTCTTCGAACGCACCGTGTCCGCCTACCAGGTGGGCGTGGAGGGCGAGGTCGCCTTCGACGAGGACTTCTAGGGGCCGAGCGGGCAGGGGCGCCCGGTCGAGGCTCGTGTGTTTGCAATCGCGGATCATGTGATACACAAGGCGTCATGTTGAGATTCGCAGAGGAGATCGTCCTGCTATCGCTGCGGGACGACGACGGCAAGTTCATGCCGGTGCCGGTCATGGCAATGCAGCATGCGCTAGCAGGGGCCGTGCTCATGGATCTGGCTCTGGAGAACCGGATAGACACCGATCCCGAGAATCTCATCCTGGTCGACTCCACGCCGGTGGGCGACAGCCTGCTCGACCCGACGCTGGAGATGATCGCGGCCGGTGAGCAGCACGACGCCCGCTTCTGGGTGGAGCAGACGGCCCGGCAGGCCGACGACATCAAGGAACAGGCACTGGCACGCCTCGTCGAGCGCGGCATCCTCGAACAGCACGACGAGCGGTTCTTGTGGGTGTTCCGGTCCCGGCGCTACCCGATGGTCGACGGCAAGGAAGAACGCGAGGTGAAGCTGCGCATCCTGGGCGTGCTCCTCAGCGACGAGATCCCCGACCCCCGCGACATCGTGATCATCTGCCTGGCGGACGCCTGCGGCATACTGCACCAGCTCCTGCCGAAGCGGGAGCTGGCGGGGGTGCGCGACCGCATCGAGCAGGTCCGCAAGCTGGACCTGATAGGGCAGGCCATGGCCCAGGCGATCCACGACATCGAGGTGTGGCTGGCCGCCAGCCGCATCGAGGGCCGGATGTTCTAACCCCTGCTCCTAACCCCTACGCGGTGGTGTTGTCGGCGAGGATCAGGGTCTTCAGGTCGCTGTGGAAGTCGAGGGCGTAGCCGCCGCCCTCGCGGCCTATGCCGGAGAGGCCGCAGCCTCCGAAGGGGGCGGCTAGGTCGCGCACCAGGAAGGTGTTGGTCCACACGATCCCGGCCCGCACTGCTCGACCGAGCCGCTCGGCTCGGTCGGTCGAGCCGGTGTAGACGATGGCCGACAGGCCGTAGCAGGTGGAGTTGGCCAGCTCCACCGCCTCCGCCTCGGAGTCGAACGTCTGGATGGTGAGCACCGGGCCGAAGACCTCGCGCTGGACGATCTCGGCGTCGTTCGAGGCAGGCTCGATCAGCGTGGGTTCGTAGTGGAGGGAGCCGGCACGGCGCCGGCCGCCCCAAACCACGGCGTCGCCCGCGGCCCGGGCCCGCTCCACGAAGCTCTCGACCATGGCCAGTTGGTCGGGATGGGCCATGGGTGCGATGGTGGTCGAATCGTCGCGGCTGTCGCCCAGCACGTGGGCCTCGGTGCGGACCCGCAGTGCCTCCATGAACTCGTCGCGGATCGATGCCTCCACCAGCAGGCGGGTCCCGGCCAGGCACACCTGGCCCGAGTCCTCGTACTGGGCCGCGGCCTGCTTGGCGGCCGCACCGAGGTCGCAGTCGGCGAACACGATGAGCGGACCCTTGCCGCCCAGCTCGGCCGTGAACGGCACGATGTTGGCCGCCGCGGCCGCGCCGATGTACCGGGCCGTCTCCGGTGAGCCGGTGAAGCTGATGCGGCGCACCCGCGGGTCCCCGGTCAGAGCGGCGCCGACCTCGGCACCGATTCCCTGCACCAGGTTGAAGGCGCCGGGCGGAAGCCCGGCCTCCACCGTCAGGTCGGCCAGCAACGACGCCGACAGCGGGGACCACTCGGCCGGCTTGAGCACCACGCTGTTGCCCGCGGCCAGCGCGGG
>JAGWAO010000059.1:25453-35230 GCA_021296315.1 Acidimicrobiia bacterium
CCCCGGGCCGGCCACCGGGGCTCGTCATGGGCCTCGGCCATGTCGGCGTAGAAGCGGAAGTTGAGCGCGCCCCTGGCCACCAGCCGCTCCCGCATGGAGCGGTGCAGGAAGCCCATGTCGAGCGTCTCGACCAGGGCGATGTCGTCGTTGCGGGCCTCGATGAGATCGGCCAGCCGGCGCAGGGCAGCGGCCCGCTCACCAGTGGGCAGAGCGCTCCACGCGCCGAAGCCGGCCACCGCCGCGCTCACGGCCTGCTCAGCGGTGGCCGCGTCGCCGCGGGAGACGTCGGCCAGCTTGCGGTCCCAGTCCAGCGGCGAGCGGCACTCGAACGTTTGCTCCGCGGCGACCCGCTCGCCTCCGATGAGGTGGTCGACACTGACCGCGACCCCGCCAACGGCGACCCGGGCCGATTCAGTCATCCGGTCGCCCAGTTCTGTGAGCAAACATGCCGACTGAGGCGGCTTCGTTGCGCACAGATGCGTCCACGGGCATCAGCTGTCGTCCTCGTCCAGGGCCGACTGGTAGTGGCGGGCGCCGGGACCTCGCGGGGCCCGCTCGCCCCGGTGCTCCCAGTCGCCGCCCATGGCCGTGGACACGACTTCCTCGCTGTCCGACGGCTGGGCGCCGACATCGGAGCGAACCGGCTCAGGGCCGGTGACGATGGTGTTGGTGAGGGCTCCCAGACCCTCGACCTCCACGGTCACGACATCGCCGGGCACCACCGGTCGGGATCCGGCCGGTGTACCCGACAGCACCAGGTCGCCCGGCACCAGCGTGATCGTGCGGGCCAGGTCGGCCACCAGGTAGTGCATGTCCCATTCCATCTCGTCGGTGCTGCCGTCCTGGCGGACCTCTCCGTTGACCAGGGTGCGGATCTGCTTGCGGTGGAAGTCCCAGCCGGTCACCAGGGCCGGTCCGACCGGGCACAGCGTGTCGCTGCCCTTGACCCGCAGCATCGAGCCGGAGTCGGTGTCGCGGAAGTCGTGCAGCCCGTAGTCGTTGGCCACGGTGTAGCCCGCGATGTGGTGGCCCGCATCGGCCGGCGAGACGTTGCGGCAGGTCCGGCCGATGACGATGCCGATCTCGCCCTCGTAGTTCAGCCACCGGCACGGGTCGGGTCGGACGACGTGGGCACCATGGGTGCTCAAAGCGGTGACCGGCTTGTGGAAGTAGGTCGGGGCGGGCGGCAGCCTGGTCATGAACTCGGCCACCCGGCTGGCGTAGTTCAGGTGTACGCAGATGATCTTGGTGGGCTCGCACGGCGGAAGGTGCACCGCGTCGGCTGCGGCCACCCGCCGTCCGTCGCGGGCCACGAGGTCGTTGCCGTGGAGCTGCACGAGCACCGGATACCCGTCCAGCAGGATGCGTCGGTACTCGGTCACGGCCGTACCGGCGTTCACGGCTGCTCGGAATCCGGCGGGTGCGAGTCGCGGGCGGCTCCCACGAACGTGTCAAAGAGGTCTTCTCTCCCGAGAAGATCCGAGGCCGCGCCCTCGGCTGCGATCTCTCCCGTGCGCAGCACATAGGCCCGGTCGGCCACCTCCAGCAGCCGGGTGGCGTTCTGCTCGACGACCAGCATCGTGCGGCCCTCGATCCGCATGCGGCCGATCAGGTCGAACACGAAGTCGACCAGCACCGGCGCCAAACCCAGCGACGGCTCATCCATCAAGATGACGCGCGGGTTGCTCATGAGAGCCCGCGCGATGGCGAGCTGCTGGGCCTCGCCCCCGGAGAGGTAGCCGGCCGCGGTGGACCACTTGTCCCTGAGCACCGGGAACAACTCGACCACCTCGCCGATCCGCTCGGCCCGTTCGTCGGCACTGACGGTCACGCCGCCGATGCGGAGGTTCTCGACCACCGTCATCTCAGCGAACAGCCTCCGCCTCTCGGGCACGAGGGCCAGACCCGCTTTGAGCATCCGATCGGGGCTGTCGCCAGTCACGGGCCGGCCATCGAGGTGCACCTTGCCCTCGGCGGGGCGCAGCAGCCCCGAGACGGTGTTGAGCAGGGTGGTCTTCCCGGCGCCGTTGGGACCGATGAGGCCGACGACTTCATTGGTCGCGACGGAGAGGCTCACCCGGCGCAGCGCCGAGATCGCCGGACACCTCAAGCACCACGGAAACCTACCTAAGGCCCCTCACCCCCGGGTTGGGCCGGCTTGACTGCAGGATGACTGGGAGCGATCAGCCGCCTAGTCTTGCGCTGATTCCGTTTGGTAGCAAACGAAACCGGAGAAGCCCCCGTGGGAGACCGAGCGAACCCGCGCCTACTCGACGCAGAGCGCCGCATCCAGGCGCGCCTCGGCGACCGTCAGCTGGACTTCGACTCGATGCTCGCGGTGTCCAACATCTACCGGGCCGCGACCGCGGTGCGCCGACGCGCCGAGCGTGGCGTGCTGTCGCAGTTCGGCCTGTCCTGGGGCGGCTTCACCACCCTGTGGGTGCTGTGGGTGTGGGGCGAGATGCGGACCGCGGACCTGGCGGAGGAATGCGACCTGTCCAAGGCGACGCTCACCGGAGTGGTCAAGACTCTGGAGAAGCGGGGATTCGTGGAACGCAGGCAGGTCGATTCGGACCGCCGCCGGGTGACGGTCGCGCTCACCGACGCCGGCCTGGACACTATCGAGCGGCTCTTCCCCCGCTTCAACCTCTACGAAGGCGAGATGGTGAGCGAACTCTCGACGGCTGAGAAGCAGGAACTGGCCGAGCTGCTGCGCCGGGTGATCGTCACCGCCGGCGAGAAGTGAGCCTCCAGCGGGCGACTGGAGCTTTCGGAATCCGAGTCCGGCCTCGTGCGACAGGCTCCCGCGGCCCGGGCCGGGGCGGGGCTACTCGGTGGCCACTCCGAAGCGGTCGACGTAGAACTGGAGCGCGGCCCGACGCTCGCCGGGGTCGCGGCCGACGGCGGCAAGGTCGTACAGGACCCGGCCGTGCTTGCCCCGGGGGTGCGCGTCCATGAAGGCGTCCATGGCGCCGCGCACTTCGGGGGTGAAGGGCCGGCCGGCGAGGCCGTAGACGCGGGCCACCATGGCGACGTCGTCTTGCATGAACTCGTTGAAATGGACGTCCATCGACTGCTCGGAGGGGACGAGGTCGCGTCCGGCCGCGTAGGCCCGGAACATGCGCTCGACGCGGTCGATCCAGTAGTGGGCCACATCGATCAGGCACTCGGGCCGGGCCGACGTGCGCGCCGTGTAGGCGAGCATGGTCGCGATCGACTTGGTCACCGCAACCGGATCGCGGTGCGTGCACAGCACGGTGGCGTCGGGGAAGGCCGCCATCAGCGGGCCGAGTTGCTCCACGTGCTGGGGGCTCTTGAGCACCCAGCGCCCGCCGCCGACATGGGTGCAGACCTTCAGCACTGTCCTCATCCACTCGTACCAGGGGGTCTGGTCGGTCGCCAGGTACCAGTCGCGGAACCGCTCGTCGTGCAGGATGGTCTCCCACAGCATCCCGCCGAAGGCCGGCATCTGGAGCTGGACCTCCTCGTGGACGTGGGCCGTGTACATGTCGTGCATCCGCTTGAAGTGCGGCAGGGCGTAGTTGAGTCCGGCGAGGGCCTCCTCGACACGGCGGTAGCGGGGATCGGCCCCGCCCGCTCGGTCCGCCCCCTGCTCGGCCAGCGGCGGCACCGGCTCCAGGGACTCCCAGTACTGCAGCGAGCGCAGCGCGGGGTCCGCGGCCAGCAGGTTGTGGAGATGCGTGGTGCCGGTGCGGGCCTGGCCCGCGATCACGATCGGCCGGGAGATCTCGATGTCGCCCACTTCGGGGTACCGCTTGATGTAGTCCACGATCAACAGCCGCTGCACGGCGTTGGCCACCAACGTCTCGTAGAAGGTCACGAGTCCGGCGCCGCGGCAGCGCTCGTTGTGGCGGCCTATCTGCACCAGCAGGGCCAGCGGCTCGTCGATGAGCCCGTCGCCGAAGTCGTCGAGGCCGGAGGCTTCGCGGGCGTCGCGGCGCACCGCATCGACCGACCACTCGATCGCCTCGGCCTCGGCGTCCCTCGCCGAGAGCGCCTCGTCCACCCCGGGCGGGAAGACGGGATCGAGCAGGTCGTCGATCCTCACATCGGCGGGACGTTCAGCGCTCATCGCCGCACCCCGACGCACCCGTCACCGGCCGCCCCGCCGTCACCGCTGCACCAGCGGCGACGCCGCGATGTCGGCGTGCTTCACCACCTCGGCGTGGGGCGTCTCGATCTCGCCCTCGACCAGCACGAACCGCCAGAACACCATCCCGAAGCCCCGGCCCTCGGTGTCGATCCAGTTGGGGACGCCCGGATCCTCGTGGGCCAGCACCATCCGGAAGCTGCCGTCGGGCTCGAGGGCGGTCTGGGCCCGGTTGAGCCCGACGGTGCGGTTGGCGTAGTCGTAGGTCTGGGTCCAGCGGTTCCACAGCACCACGTGCGCGGTGCGGCACTCGGGCCACCGGCCGGTCATCACCAGCGCCTCGTCGGGGCCGATGAGGTACGGCGCCAGCGAATAATGGGCCTCGGCGAACGACAGAGCGAAGTCGCCGGGCACGACCGGCGCCGGGAACACGTTGGGGGTGCGGCCCACGAAGGCCGGCTGGACGCGCTCGGCGGGCGGCCCCATGCCCAGGGTGCGCGACCTCACGAAGTTGGCCACCCGGCGGATCCCGGCTGCGACCGACTCGTCGCTCGGCGGCGGGGTCGGAGGCGTGGGCTCGAGCGGCTCGATCGTCAGGCCGACCGGCACGAACGGATCGGTGGCCACGGTGCGGCGCTCCTCGAAGTAGTGCCGGGTGGTGAGGCTGCAGGCGTCGTCGGCCAGGCCGAGCCAGTTCGAGCTGCGCTCGGGACCGCCCACGATCACCTCGAAGCTGCCGTCGGAGGCCACGTCGAAGGAGTCTGAGCTGATCGAGCCCGCGGTGCGGTCGACGAAATTGCCCTCGCCCGGGCCGGCCTCCACGGTGATGGTGGCGTAGACCGCGCCGGCCATGTTGCCCCGCACCCGGTAGGCCAGATCAGACGTGACCGGCGCCTCGTAGTAGACCGCGTCGGGATTGTCGCCGGTGAACTTGCGGGTGGGCGACACTACGGGGCGGAACGACGGCCGGGCCGGATCCTGCTCGAAGTGGCTGAAGAGGCCGCCCTGGAGAAGGTGCATCACCGCCCGGTGGGCTCCGGCCACATCGTCGACGGACTCGACCATCCATTCGGGGCCGGCGAAGCGCTCGTCGACCTCGACGAGCAGGTCGATCAACTCCCTCAATGCCCTGCGGCTCCCACTCATGGTTGATGATACTATTTTCCCGATGGCCACACCGCGCCGCGGCGGAACGCGACCCGGCCCCGGCGGCTGTGCAGGCGGCGACACGGGCGACGATGCCGGCACCGGCAAGAGCGGCACCGACATACGAACGGCCGTCAGCTTCTGCCGGACGTGCGAGGCGACCTGCGGCGTGCTCGTGGACGTGCTCGACAACCGGGTCGTCGGGATCCGCGCCGACAAGGACCATGTAGTCACCAAGGGCTACTCCTGCATGAAGGGGCTGCGCTTCGGCGAGGTCCATCACAGCCCGGACCGGCTGCTGGAACCGATCAGGCGGGTCGGCGGCGAGTGGCGAGCGACCGGCTGGGACCAGGCCCTCGGCGACATCGGCGCCCGGATGGGCCGCATCGTCGACGAGCACGGTCCCGACGCCATGGGGCACTTCGTCGGCTCGCCCGCGGGTGCCAACGTCCTCTCGGGCGCCTTCAGGGGCGCACTGTGGTCGGCAATGGGATCGACCCGCACCTACGGCACCGGCACGTGCGACACGTCCAACAAGTTCCGCGTCAACCACGAGATGTACGGCGCGGCGATGCGCCTGGCCCATCCCGACATCCGCCGGGTCGAGTTCCTCATGGTGCTCGGCGCCAACCCGGTGGTGTCGGGCAACACGCTCTACCACCTGCCCGCGCCGGCTCGCCGGTTCAACGACATCACGCGCCGGGGCGGCCGGGTGGTGTTCGTCAACCCGCGGCGCGTCGAGAGCTCCAAGGTGGGCGAGCACCTGTTCATACGGCCCGACACCGACCTGTTCTTCCTGGCCGCGTTCTGCCGCGAGCTGATACGCCAGGGCGGCGCCGACAAGGACCGGGCCGCGGCCCACATGCGGGGCTTCGACCAGCTGCGCGACGTGGTGGACCCCTGGTCGCCGGAGCGCCAGGCGGAGGTCACCGGCGTCGAGGCCGGCACGCTGCGCGGGCTCGTGGCCGACCACATCCGGACCGACGGGGCCGCGCTCTACATGGCCACCGGCGTGAACCAGGGCCGCAACGGCACGCTGTGCTTCTGGCTGCTGGAGGCCATCAACGCCGTGTCGGGCAACCTCGACCGGCCGGGCGGCACGCTCATGGGCCGGGGCCTCTACGACATGGCGGCCGTCACCAAGGACCGCCTCGGCCCGAGCTTCGACCGCGGAGACGAGTTCCCCACCGTGGCGGGGCAGCAGCCCGCGGCGATGCTCGCCCCCGACATCGAGTCGGGCCGGGTGCGGGGCCTGATCGTGGAGGCCAGCAACCCGCTGCTCGCGGTGAGCAACCCTTCGGGGCGGCTGGCCGAGGCCCTGTCGAGGCTCGACCTGCTGGTGTGCATCGACTTGTTCCGCAACGAGACCGGCAACCTCGCCCACTACGTGCTGGCCGCGCCCACATGGCTGGAGCGGGCCGAGATCCCCTACGCCCTCCAGAGCTTCGCCGGGGCGACCCCGGTGCCCTACATCACCTTCGCCGAGGCGTCGGTGCAGCCCGCGCCGAGTGTGCGCCACGAATGGTGGATCTACACCCGCCTCGCCGAGGAGATGGGGCTGCCGATGCCGCTGAGCCCCGACGGGCTGATAGACGCCGCGCTTGCCGCCGGCGGCGTCCCCTCCTCGGCGGAGCTCGTCCGGGACCATCCCCACGGCCTGCTGATCGACCACGACCCGGCGGACACGTTCCTCGGCACCGAGCGCGTGCTCACCGACGACGGCCTCGTGGACCTCGCGCCCGCCGCGTTCCTGGACGCGTTCCGCGCCCGGGCCGAAGACCTCTACCGGCGGGAACTGGCCGACCGGGACCGCATGAAGCTGATCGGCAAGCGGGAGATGAACCGCATCAACACGTCGTCGGCCAACGCGCCCGGGCTCGTGCGGGAGACGACCAACTACGCGTACCTCAACCCGTGCGACGCCGAGCGCATCGGGGTCGGCAGCGGCGATCTGGTGTCGGTGTCGTCCGCTTTCGGGCGCGTCGTGATCCCGATCCGGGTCAGCGACGAGATGATGCCCCGCACGGTGGCGATCCCGCAGTGCTGGGGCCACGACGACGCCGACGGCCTCGGCCACGCGCAGGACCATCCGGGGGTGAACTCCAACCTGCTCGCGGGCGACGGCCCCGACAACGTCGAGGAACTGTCGGGGATGGCTCACCTGTCCGGGATCCTGGTGGAGGTCAGCGCGGCCCAGCACGGGCGTCGTTGAGCCCGCTCGAAGTTCCGGTAGCGCAGGATCGAGCCGGCCCGCGCCTTCTCGACGCCGAGCGCCGCATCCAGCAGCGCCTCGGCGGCCGGCGCCTCCACTTCGACTCGATGGACAAGAACCAGGAGCCGGCCGAGCCGCCTCGCCAGGTGATCGCGGCGGCCCGCGAGCAGTAAGCGAAGACCCGGCCCCGGCGCGTCAGCGCTCGGTCATGTCGAAGGGTCCGAGGGCTACTGCTCCGCCGTCGAGCCTGAAGGACGCGCCGTTGGCGAAGCGCCCCGCCGGGGCCACCAGGTAGTGGACTAGGGCCGCGATCTCGTCGGGCTTGCCGGCCCGGCCGGCGATGTTCACGGACGCTCCAGCCGAGGCCAACTCGTGGAGGATCTCTGCGGCCATGGGGGTGTCCACCAACCCGGGATCGACCTGGGTGACCCGAATCCCGTCAGCCCTCCACTCCTTGGCCAGTGCCACCGCGACGGCTCCCAGCCCGGCCTTGGTCGCCCCGTAGACGGCGGCACCAACCGAGGGCCGCACCGCGTCAACCGAGCCGATCATCACGACCGCGGCGTCTTCGGCGGCGGCCAGATGGGGGTGGGCGAGTTGGCAGAGGCGCAGCGGGGCCCAGAGGTTGAGCCCGATCAAACTGTCGAAGTGGCCGCGGTCGAGGTCGCCTATGGGCGCCCAGGCGGCTCGCCCCGCGTTGTTCACCAGGATGTCGAGCCCGCCCAGTTGGACGACGGCCTCGTCGATCAACCCGTCAACGTCGCCGGGGTCGCTGAGATCGGCAACAAGGGGGCGCACCGAGCCCTCTGCCTCGGGCACTTGTCCCGACCGCGACACGGCCACCACCACAGCGCCCGCGCCAGCCAGCCGAGCTGCTATAGCCGCCCCGATCCCGGTGGACGCCCCCGTAACGACGGCCCGCCTGCCAGTCAGGTCGAACATTGCGTCAGCCACGCCGCCACGATAATGAGCAATGCTCGCCGCTTGATCGTTCGGGGCCGAACGAATAGGGTCTGGACGTGGCAGAGCTGCAGGGGTTCATGTACCCGAGGACGCCGACCGGGGCCGCCGGCATCGTGCCCGCGCCCCCCTGGCACTACTCCGGGCACATGCTGACGGTGGAGTACCGGACCGATCCCGACCGGGTGGCCGAACTGCTGCCCGAGCCTCTGGAGCCCGCCGACGAGGACCCCGGAGCGGTGGCCATGATCTGGGCCGAGTGGCAGAGCTGCAGCGACACCTTCGAGGAGCTGCTCGACCCCGTGCGGGCCCAGTACCGGGAGGTGTTCGCCGTCGTCCGCTGCAAGTTCAGGGGCTCCACGTACAGCCGGGCGGCCTACATCTGGGTGGACAAGGACTTCGCCATGGCCAGGGGCCACTTCCAGGGCTACCCCAAGAAGATGAGCGAGATTGCCATGACCAGGCCGGTGACGGTGGGAAGAGCCGGGCCGCGCCTGGAGGTGGGAGGCTGCTTCGGAGCAACTCTCAGCACCTGGGGACGGCGCATTGCCGAAGCCCGGTTCACCATCACCGGCACGGCCGACACCCCCGGCTTCGTCAACAGCCATCCGATGCTGCACAGCCGGCAGATGCCGGCCATGGAGGCCGACGGCACCGACTCGCTCGACGAGCTGGTCACCATGCGGGGCTACGACGCCGACCTCGGACCGGTGTACGCCGGTGACGCCGAGCTGGTGCTGCCCGAGTGCCCCACCGAGGAGCTGCATCGCCTGCGGCCCACCGAGATTGTCGGCGGCTACTACCGCCAGGTCGGCATGTCCATGGCCGGCGGCACGACCCTGTGGGCCGCCCCCAACCCCAAGGCCGAGAGCGGATAGCCCATGGCACGGCTCCCCAACCGCTTTCTTCGCGTTCATCGGCGACATACGCCCGAAATCGCGACGAAAGCGGCATGGAGCCTGCCATGAGCACCGCCGCGGCCACGTTCGTGGACGACTACCTGGCCGACCACGGCGACGACGACGCCGACCTGTCGTCCCATGACTCGTTCACCTCCGGGGTGCCCCACGCCACCTTCAGCCGGCTGCGCCGCGACGACCCCGTGCACTGGACCCCCGAGGCCGGCGGCTCCGGCTTCTGGTCGATCACCCGCTACCACGACGCCCTGGCGGTGAGCCGCGATGTGGAGACGTTCACATCCTCCCAAGGCATCCGCCTCGAGGAGATGGACGACGACGAACTCGAGGCCCGCCGCACGATGATGGAGCTCGACCCGCCCGAGCACACCCGGCTGCGGCGCCTCGTGAACCGCGGGTTCACCCGCCGCACCGTCGAGTCCTACGAGGAC
>JAGWAO010000060.1 GCA_021296315.1 Acidimicrobiia bacterium
AGGCGGCGATGCGCTCGCCGTGGCCCATCACCCGTTCCAGTTGCTTGCCGTGCGCGGCCAGCGTCGCAGTGTGGGAGGCAAGGATCGCCTTGATCTCTCCCAGCGCCTCCTTGATACCGGCCATCTCCTCACGGTGGGCTCTTCCGAGGGCGCCCATCTCCTCACGGAGCGGAACCATCTCCTCACGGTGGGCTCTTGCGAGGGCGCCCATCTCCTCACGGAGCGCAACCATCTCCTCATGGTGGGCGACCTCCAGCCGGTCGATGCGGCCGTCGAGGCGGCGGATGTCGGCGCGCAGCGCAGGCAGGAAATAGCCGAGTACGCCCAATAGGCCGACCCCCAGCACGCTGATCATAGCCGCCGTGGCTGACATGTCCATCAATGTATCTCCTTATTCCACATCGTGCAAGATGCCAGTGCAGTCGGCGACCCTCGTGCGGCGGGTCCGCAAACCGGTCTACAACAACATATATCAGAATAAACTGTGACCCCTATACCTGATCGATGTGCAACGCTCAAGGGGGAGGGCTCAGAGCCCTCGGATCCGGTCGCGGGTCATCCATAGCCGCAGCAGCACACCAGCCGCCAGGAGCATCGCGGTCGACCCGTACACCACGATGGGCACCGCGGCCACCAGCACGCCGTAGAGACCCCACTTGAAGCCCTCCAACACGGTCAGCCACCAGGTGCCGGGGGACACTCCGACCGGGGCGTACTCGCGCCACGCCGCGATCAACGCGGGTCCGAGATACAGCCCGTTGGACAGACCCAGCACCGTGCCCAGCACGGTCCAGCCCGCCGCTTGCTGGATCCCCACGCTGGCTACCGCCACCGCAGCGCTCACCAGCAGCCCGACCCGCACGTTCGCTCCGTTGCGGTGCAGCAGGTACAGCGCCAGCCCGAAACTGCTGATGGCAGCGATGATCGACGGGATCGTCTCCCAGAACTGATTCTCCACCACGTAGGTGAGCCAGCCGAGGTTTATGGTCATGCCGGCCGCGGCCCAAGTCGGTGAGACGCCCTTGGTGTGTCCGGTGCGGATCAGCCTCGCGATCTGGGGCACTATCTGCACGAACGTCACCCCATTGGCCACGACGGCCACCCAGAAGGCGAGTTCCTCGCGGCTCATGGCCAGCGGCCGGAGCGGCGCCCGCGGGCCGCGGCCATCGAGCGGGCCGCCTCCGCGTCGGCGTCGCGCTGCTGGATGTGGCGGCGCCGGTCGCCCCGGGTGCGCCCCCGGGCCAGGGCCAGAGCGAGCTTGGCCCTCCCCTCGCTGAAGTAGAGGGCCAGCGGCACCAGCGCCAGACGCTCCTGGTCGACCCGGGACGCCAGCCGCTGGATCTCGCGGCGGTGGGCCAGCAGCTTGCGGACCCGGTCCGGGTCTGATCGGAACGACTCCGAGGCGTGCGAGTAGGGCGAGATGTGCAGGTTGTGCAGCCACAGCTCGCCCCGGTCGATGCGGGCCCAGCTCTCCGCGATCTGCACGCTGCCCTCGCGCAGCGATTTGACCTCGCTGCCCTCGAGCACCAGGCCGACCTCGAGGGTCTCCAGCACGTCGAAATTCCGACGGGCGCGGCGGTTGGTGGCCACCACCGACGCCCCGTCGGGGACGTCACGAGGCTTCTGCGACTTGGCCATCGCTGCTCACGGTACCGGTGCGCCAGTGGTGAACTTGCCCGCCGGTAGGGTGCGGGACGATGCTGGAGATGTCGGCGCAGATGCACCACGCCATGGTGGCCCACGCCATCGCCGGGCTTCCCCACGAAGCCTGCGGCCTGTTCGCCGGACTGGACGGCTCGAACCGGGTCGAGCGGTTCTTTCCGATGCGCAACGCCGCCGAGTCACGCGAGATCTACGTGCTCGACGGCCTGGAGATGATGAACGTGGAGCGCACTGCCGACGAAGCAGGCCTGATCGTCAAGGGTGTGATGCACTCCCACACCCACACCACCAACTACCCGTCACCCACCGACATCGCCGACGCGGCCCGCTTCGACCCCTTCGGGATGTGGCACTTCGTGATCGTCTCGCTGCGCCATGCCGAGCCGTCGTTGCGGTCGTTCCGCATCCTCGATGGCCAAGTCACCGAGGAGCCCGTGACGATCGACGGCGCCGCCTAGCGTCCCGAGCCGCTGGTTCGCCACCGATTCGAAATTGATGACATCTTGGGCCTTGGACGCCACTATCGCCATCAATTTGGAGACAGGACGCAAGCGACGCGCCTCGGCCCCTAGCCGACGTCCAACAGGTCGCTGATGGCCGCCGCGGCCACTATGCCGGGGGCCTCCAGCGGGCCGAAGTGTCCCAGGTCGTCGAAGCTGAGGAAGCGTCCCTGGGGCAGGGCCTCGGCGATCGCTTGCGAGAAGATCCCCGGATTGGACGCCGCGTTGACCACCGTTCCCGCGGCCACGGTGGCGGGAACGTCGATCGAGGACGCCTCCTCCGTCGGCAGACCGCCGCTGGCCTCGAAGGTGCGGGCCTCGGTCTCGGCCGAGCAGGCCAGGCGCACCCGACCGTCGGGCAGATCCACGAATCCACCCTCGACGTAGGCGGCCAGCGCATCGGCCCGCATCACCGCGAGCGGCGACCGGCTCGAGTAGCGGGCCAGGGCCTCGGCACGCGAGTTGAAGACCTCGCGCCGGTTGCGGGCCCCCGCGGCCAGCGGGTTGGCGTTGGGGGCGTCGAAGAATCCCCTCGGCAGCACGATCGGCTCGTACAGGAACAGTCCGGCGAAATTGCCCGGCTGTGACCGCTCGGCCAGCAGCAGCGCCGCCCCGCCCATCGAGTGGCCGAACCCGTAGAGCCGCTCGCCCCCGATGGCGGCGACGCATGCGGCCACGTCGGCTCCCATGCCGCTCCAGGCGTAGTCCCCATCCGGAGCCGCGCCCGACAAGCCGTGGCCCCGGAAGTCGAGGGCCCACACCCTGAACCGGTCGGCGAGGCATTGCGCGAGCGGCCGGTAGGCCAGCCCGTGGAACCCGGTGGCGTGACAGACCAATAGGTCAGGGCCCGATCCGCCCATTACCCTCAAGTTGAGCTTCACGCCGTCGGCGGACTGGACCTCGATGGCGTCCTTATCCCCTGAGGCGGACCCCGGCGCGTCCGGGGCGGGCGGGTGAGCAGTACTCTCCCCGGCCGGGTGGCGGCGGCCCATCAGGCCCCGTCCGTGGGCCGTGAACACGACGCGGCCGTGCTGGTTGGTCATCGTGCAGCCGATGAACACCGTCCCCCGGTCCGCATGTCGAGACGACGGCCGGGTGTCGAGGATCTCCACGGTCGCGGTGAGCGAGTCGCCGGGCCGCACCGGCTCGAGCCAGCGGACCTGCATGCCACCGGAGCCCCGGCCGTCGGCTCGCGAGAGCACGGAGTCGATCCACAGCCGCGCCCACGCGGAGCAGGTGTGCCAGCCGCTGGCGATCAGCCCCCCGAACGGCGAGTTCACCGCGGCCTGAGGGTCGGTGTGGAAGTACTGGGGGTCGAAGCGCCGGCCGAAGTCAATGATCTCGGCCTCGGTCATCTCGTAGGTGCCGAGCTCGAGGACATCACCAACAGTGAAGTCCTCGAAGAACAGCGTCGGCTCGGGCATCAGCTATTTCTATCGGCCGCTCCTGGAGCGACCGCCCCGATTCCTGGTCGGCGAATCCGCGCCGCTAGCGTCGAGCGGTGACACGCTTCGCGGCCTCGGGCCTGCTGGGCCCCAAGTACCGGGCTGCGGCACTGTCAATGATGGTCCTGGTGGCCATCGCCTCCTACAACCACCTGTCGGTAACCGCCGCGCTCCCAGCCATAGGCGACGACCTGGGCCGGGTGACGCTCCTGCCCTGGGTGGTGACCTCGGAGCTGGTGGCGGCCGCGGTAGCGGTGCTCGCCGTGGGCCCGTTCATAGACGGAGCCGGCGCTCGGCGAGCCTTCCGGATCACGGTGGTGGCCGCCCTGGTTACCTCAGCGATGTGCGCAGTGGCGCCCACCATGGAACTGCTCGTCGTAGGGCGATTGCTGCAGGGGCTCGCCATGGGCGCTCTGATCGGCGTCGCCCTCACCGCAATCGGCCTGGTGTTCGACGACGCGGTCCGACCGTGGGCCTATGCCCTCATGTCGTCGGTGTGGGGCATCATGGGCATCGGCAGCCCCGCGGTGGCTGCGGCTCTGGTCAGCACGCTGGGATGGCGGGCCGTCTTCGTCGCCAATCTCCCTGTCGGGTTGATCGCGGCCGCGGTCGGGTGGAGCCGGATGCCGTCGGTGGCCCAGGCCGTCGCGGAGCCGCTGGACCGTCGGGGCCTGCTGATCCTCAGCGCGTTCACCTTCGCCCTGCTGGTGGCGACCTCGAATCTGGCGTGGTACAGCGCAGTGCTGGTGGCCGTCGGCGTTGCGCTGGCCGCGCTCTACGTCGTGCACGCACGCAGCTGGCAGTCGCCCGTGGTCCGGATGCCGCACGTCACCGCGGTGCGCTTCTGGCCGATCCACGTCGTGGCTACTCTGGCGGTGTCGGGCGGCACCGGGGCCAGCGTCTACCTGCCGCTGTACCTCAAGGCGGCCCGCGGCTCCTCGGTGGCGTTCGCAGCCTTCGCGGTGGTGTGGCCCACGCTGGGCTGGACGACGGCCTCATGGGTCTCGGGCAAGCTCCAGCAGCACTTCCGGACCCAGACGGTCACCCTCATCGGCTCCGGGTTCATGGCGGTGGGAGCAGTAGCCGTCGCAACGGCCGTCGCGGGCGAGGCCGCCATTCCGCTCGTGTTGGCCTCGGCCGCCTGCGTCGGATGGGGGATCGGCACGATCACAACCTCGGGCCTCGCCCTGCTGCAACGCCGCGCCGCCGCGGCCGAGATGGGCCGGGTGAGTTCGGCCCACCAGTTCCTTCGCTCGCTCGGCTTCGCCTACGGAGCCGCGGTCGCCGGTCTCGTGCTGTTCTGGGTGGTCGAACGGCGCACCGGAGACGCCGAGTTGGTCCGGAGCCTGCTCGGCGACTTCGGGACCTCCGTGGACGCCACCGTCGCCGACGCGCTAGCCGCGGGCTACATGTGGTCGCTGGCCGTCATGGCGGTGCTGTCGGTGCTGACCGTGCCCGCCGCGCTGGTGCTGACGCGGGGACACCGACCGCGGGATGGTGCCGGCCGCAGTACCGGCCCGGCAGAGGAGCGACAGTAGCTTCGTGAGATGAGTCGCCCGGCCCGAGGTCTGATGGCGCCGGAGAACCGGGCGGTGTCGCTGGCGGTCATGGCCTCGATGGCGCTGGCCTTCTACAACGCCACGTCGGTCACGGCCGCCCTGCCCGAGATCGGCGCCGACCTGGGGAGGGTGGCGCTGGTGCCGTGGGTGATCACCGTCGAGTTGCTGGCCGCGGCCCTGGCCGTGCTCGCCATCGGCCCGTTCATCGACGGGTCAGGGGTCAGGCGGGCCTACCGGCTGGCGATCGTCGGCTTCGCGGCCGCCTCCGCACTGTGTGCCGTTGCGCCCACCATGGAGGTGCTGGTGGTGGCCAGGCTCGTACAAGGCCTGGCCACCGGATCGCTGATCGGCACGGCCATGACCTGCATAGGCTTGGCCTACGATCCCGCTCTCCGGCCGCGGGCCTACGCCCTGGTGGCGTCGGTGTGGGGAGTGATGGGCGTCAGCGGACCGGCTGTAGCCGCGGCACTGGTGAGCACGCTCGGCTGGAGATCGGTCTTCGCGGTCAACCTTCCCGTGGCCGCCGTGGCCGCCACGACAGCCTGGAACCGAGTGCCCGCGGAGGCAAGGGCCCGGGCCGTGCCGCTGGACCGGCGCGGGCTGGCACTCATGGGCGCGATCTCCGCCGCCCTGCTGCTGGCGACGTCGTCACTGCAGTGGTCGAGTGTCGCGATGATGGCGCTGGCCGCGCTGCTCTACGGGCTCTACGTGCGCCACTCCCGCCGCCGTCCGGGGCCGATCGTCCACATCTCGCATATCACGGGGCGCCAGTGGTGGCCGGTTCACGTCGTGGCGATCGCATCCATCGCGGGCGGCACCGGAGCCAGCGTCTTCCTGCCGATGTACTTGAGGGGTGGCAGGGGCACGTCGCTCTCCTTCGCCGCCTTCGCCGTGCTGTGGCCGACGGTCGGATGGGCGGCCGCCTCGTGGGTGTCCAGCAAGCTTCAGGAGCGCATGCGGGCCCAGAGCGTCGTGGTGATCGGGTCGTTCATCCTCACCGGCGGCGCAGCGGCGGTCACCGTGACGGTCGCTTCCACCGCTGCCTTCCCGCTCATGTTCGCGGCCTTCGTCGTGTTGGGCTGGGGAATAGGGACCATCACGACATCGAGCATGTCGCTGTTGCAGGCCCGGGCCGACGCGGCCGAGATGGGTCGGGTCACTTCGGCGCACCAGTTCATCCGCTCGCTGGGTTGGGCCTACGGGGCCGCCCTCGCGGGGATGGTCCTGTTCTGGGTGGTTCAGCGAAGAGCGGGCGATGTTGAAGCGGTCCGAGGCTTGCTCGACGATCCCGGCAGCGCGCTCGACACTGTGCTGTCCGACACCCTGTCCTCGGCCTACGCATGGTCGCTGGGCGCGCTGGGAGTGATCTCCGCGCTGACCGTGCCCGCCGCGTTGGCGCTGTTCCACAGTTATAATCCTGATCGAATTACTCGGGATTAGGACTACCACGGGACCACGCCAATGGCCCTCAAGCGGGACGCACTGGATCTGATCGGCAACACGCCGGCCGTGGACGTCTCGCAGCTGAGCCCAAACCCCGATGTCCGGCTGGTAGCCAAGCTCGAGAGCGCCAACCCCACCGGCTCGGTGAAGGACCGCATCGCCAAGGCGATGGTGCTCGACGCCGAGGCCGACGGCACTCTCGGACCCGGCAAACGGATACTGGAGCCGTCCTCGGGCAACACCGGCATCGCCCTGGCCATGATCGCCCGGATCCGGGGCTATCCCATCACGGTGGTGATGCCCGAGAACACCTCGCCGGAGCGCCGCCAGATGCTCGAGGTGTTCGGCGCGGAGATCGTGCCGTCGCCTGGCGCGGAGGGCTCCAACGGGGCCGTGCACATGGCCCGCCGGATGGCACTGGAGCACCCCGACTGGGTGTTCCTGTACCAGTACGCCAACGAGGCCAACCCCCGGGTCCACTACGAGACCACCGGGCCCGAGATCCTGCGCGACGTTGGGGACGTGACCCACTTCGTGGCCGGCCTGGGCACCAGCGGCACCCTCATGGGCGTCGGGACCTGCCTCAAGGAGGCGCACCCCGACATCGAGGTGTATGCGGTGGAGCCCCCCGCGGGCGAGATGGTCGACGGCCTGCGCAACCTCGACGACGGCTTCATCCCGCCGGTCTACGAGAAGTGGGGAGGCGCGGACCTGCTCAGTGGCAAGCGCATAGTGCGGCCCCGCGAGTCGGTGGAGTACACCCGCAGACTGGCCGACGCCGGCATCTTCGCGGGCCTGTCGTCGGGCGCGGCCCTGGCCGGAGCGGTCCGGGTGGCTGAGCGCATCGATGCCGGCACGGTCGTGTTCATCGTGTGCGACGGCGGCTGGAAGTACCTGTCCAGCCAGGCCTGGACCGGGGACCTCGACGAGGTGTCCGAGCGGACCTCGCAGATCATCTACTTCTAGTGGAGAGAGGGTCCCGGCTCGCTAGCCTTTCTCGAATGTCCAAGATCTGCCAGGTGACCGGCAAGAAGCCGCAGTTCGGCAAGCAGCTCTCGCATTCGCATCGCCGCTCCAGCCGCCGCTGGGATCCCAACGTCC
>JAGWAO010000061.1 GCA_021296315.1 Acidimicrobiia bacterium
CCTGCTACAAGCGCAGCGGATGGACCAGCCCCTGTTACGCCGTGCTCGGCGACCATCGGTTCCACCACGCAGTCCTCGGCGGGCACCGCTGCCAAGCCGTCACCCCGTCGGACCTTGCTACTGGCCTGCTGGCCCTCGACGCCGTCGCCGAGAGCGTGACGGACGGGTCGAAGCCGTCCCGCCAACGGACGATCGACAAGCTCTACGCGGGGCCGGGCGAGCCCGACCTGGCCGAGGCCGAACTGCTGACCCAGGTGACCGTGCCTGCCGCGGCCCGCGCCCGCCCTGCCGCGTTCGAGAAGCTGAGACTCTACGCGGGTGACTTCGCGGTGTGCTCCGCCGCGGTGTCTCTGGACCTCGACGACGACGGTAGAACCATCGCCGACGCACGGGTGTCTCTCGGCGCGGTGGCACCCAAGCCTTACCGGGCCAAGCGCACCGAGGAGCTGCTGCAGGGCGCCAGCCTCCACGACTCCGAGGCCCTCGGAGAAGCGTCGTGGGCGTGGGTCTACGACACCCAGCCGTTGCCCGGCAACGTATGGAAGGTCGAGGCCACCTGCGGCCTGCTGCTACGAGCCCTGAAGCGCCTGGCCGGTCCTTAACGGACTTGGGCCGCGGCTCGTTCGGTTAGCAGGAACTTGCGGATCTTGCCGACGCTGGTGCGGGGCAGTTCGTCGAGCAGGGTGATGGTGACCGGGCGCTTGGCCTTCGCCAAGCGTGCCTCGCACCAGGCGGCGAGCTCCGCGACTGACGGCGGTGCTGACGGGTCGGCCGCGACCACGAAGGCGACCGGCACCTCGTCGCGGATCTCGTCCGGACGGCCCACCACCGCGGCCTCCAGCACGTCAGGATGCTCGACCAGGGTGGACTCGACCTCGACTATCGAGACGCTCTCGCCCGACACCTTGAGCACGTCCGAGCGGCGGCCGTCGAAGTAGTGGCGTCCCGTGTCGTCGCGTACCGCCCGATCACCGGTCAGGAACCAACCGTCCCGGAAGCTGGCCGCGGTGATGTCGGGCGCGTCGAGATACCCCGCGAAGAGGGTCACCCCCGGCTCGCCGCCCACGACCATCTCGCCTACGACCCCCGGCTCGACCGAGCCCCCGGAAGTATCCTGCACGTCCACCGCGCAGCCCGGCGAGACCCGACCCATCGAGGCATGGTGCGGGTCGGCCGACTCGTCGGTGAGCACCGCGGGGATGGTCTCGGTCATGCCGTAGAGCTGGCGGGGCCGGCAGCCAAACCACTGGGCCACCGTCGAGTACTGGTCGGCGGCGATGTTCTGCGCATACCAGCAGTGGTGCAGGCGCACCCCTTGCGAGGGACCGCCCCGGGCCAGGATCATGCGGATCGGTGCCGCGAACAGGCTGGCGCAGGTAGCCGAATGGCGAGCCGCGGCCGGCAAGAACCCCGACGCCGAGAAGGCCGGCATCAAGGCCACGCTGGCCCCCGTCCAGATCGCCGACGCGAACGAGTAGTACTGCGCGTTGGCGTGGAACAGGGGCAGCACCACCAGCTGACGGTCGTCAGGGGCTAGCTGGGCCGCTTCAGCCATGACCTTGCCGGCGAACGCGTAGTTGGCCTGGGTCACCTCCACACCCTTGGGGCGCCCAGTGGTGCCCGAGGTGAACATCACCGCGGCCCGGTCGCGCAAACCGGGCTCGGGCCGGTCGGACGCGGTCAGGGGTAAGGCGTCGAAAGGCTCCAGTGCGGTGTCGGCCTCGTCGATCTCGATGACAGGTAGATCGTCCCGGCCCGCTTCCGCCACCGCGGCCCGGTACGTACCCGCCCTGACCCCGGCACACAGCCCGACGGCGGGACGGGTGCGCTCGATGTGTCCGGCCAGCTCGGGCGTGCGACCCATGGGGTCCGACGGCACGATCCAGGCGCTGAGGCGGGACGCGGCCAGCCATGCCGCGACGAACGTCGGCGAGTTGGTCAGGGCAAGATGCACCGCCGCGCCCGGCCCCGCGCCCAGGGCGGCCAACGTGCCGGCTACCCGGTCCACCGCCTCGTCGAAGTCTCCGTAGCTCCAGCGGGCCACATCCCCCGACGGCGTCTCGAACACCAGGAACACCTCGTCAGCCCGACCGGCCACGGCCCGTTCCCACACCGAGGCAAAGGAGACGGGCTCAGCCCAAGTGCTCACGACGTATCCGGGTGAACCTGATCTTGAGTGTTCGGCATCGGCTGGCCGTAGCCGCCGCCGCCGGGCAGCTCCAAGCGCACGGTGTCACCGGGCTGCAGCGTGATGCGAGTCTGGGTGGTAACCGGCTCGCCGTTCACCTGGAACGACCCCGATGCGCCCGGTTCTCCCCCGAAGATGCCCTGGGGCGGTTCGGTGAGGCGGCTGGTCACCGCGTTGAGCTGCCAGGGACGGGTCGTGTCCACCTCGAACTCGATCACCTGGCCCAGCCCGCCGGGCTGAGCCCCCGCGCCGCCCGAGGCTGGTCGCAGCGCCTTGCGCAGGAACCGGACGGGGGCCGACGCCTCCACCACCTCGATGGGTACCGCCGACACTCCGGTGGGGTACGAACAGGCGTCGAGACCGGGCTTGGCGGCCCGGGCGCCCACGCCGCCCGCGTAGGTGAACATGGCAGTGATGAAGGGGGACCCGTCGTCGTGGTGCCCGTTCACCTGCATGGTCCACACCGCGCCCGCGCCCTCAGCCATGGCGCCGGAGGGGTTCACCTGAGCCAGAGCCTTGAGCAACGCATTGGGCAGGAACATCCCAACCACGTGGCGGGCCGTCCCCGGCTGTGGAGGCACCGCGTGCACAACCGAACCCTCCGGGGCCCGCATCTTGATGGGGGCCAGGCTGCCGTGGTTGTTGGGAATGTCGGGGTTGAGCACCGATCGGACGGTGAAGGTCGTGTAGGCGTGGGTGTAGTTGCGAACCACGTTGATCCCCCACGGACTGGCCTCGCTCGAGCCCTCGTAGTCGACGGTGATCTCCCCGGCGTCGGGATCGACCCGCATGGAGCACACGATGTCGACCCGGCTCCCGTCGGCGAGATCGAGCACCGCCGACGCTTCGTAGGTGCCGGCGTCCAGCTCGCGGATGGTGGCCCTGGTGGCAGCCTCGGACCGCTCGATGATCTCGTCGGCCAGGGCCTCTATGTCGTCGAGTCCGTGGGTGTCGCACAGCGTGGCCAGCCGCTGGGCCCCCACCTCGCCCGAGGCCATCTGGGCATGGAGGTCGCCGGCCATGTGATCCGGCTGGCGGACATTGGAGAGGATGAACTTCCAGACATCGGCGTTGCGCTCCGATCCCCCCGAGCCGTCGCCGGACATCAGCTTGCAGATCGGGATCCAGAGCCCTTCCTCGAAGCAGTCCCGGCCACCGGCGCCGATGCCGTAGCCGCCCACGTCGGTGTGGTGGATGGTGGAGCCGAACAGGGCGATCAGACGGGGCTTGCCCCCGCCGGCGGGCACCCGCCAGGCCGGCACGAGCACGGTCACGTCCAGGAGCTGTCCAGCGGTCTTATACGGATCGTTGGTTATGAGCACATCACCGGGCACCAGCGACTCGACCGGATACTCCTCGAGCATGGCGGCTGCGCCCAGAGCCAGGCTGTTGATGTGACCCGGCGTGCCCGTCACCGCCTGGGCCACCATGCGGCCCCGCCGGTCGAAGACCGCATTGGCCAGATCCCCGGCCTCGCGCACGATCGGGCTGAACGCGGCGCGCTGCAGAGCTCGGGCCTGCTCGTTCACCGTGGAGATCAGCGACTGCCAACAGATCTCCAACTCAACCGGATCGAAAGTTCTCATGGCTGCATCCTTGTGGCCACCAGGCTCCCGTCTGACGTCACCTCTGCCTGCCAGCCCGGCCGGATCACCGTGGTGGTCTCGCGCTCCTCCACGATGGCCGGGCCCGCGAACGCCGCTCCCACGCCCAGATCCTGCCGCCGGTACACGGGCACATCAACGGCATCGGTGCCCCGCGCGAACACCACCGGCCGGCGCGACACCGGCTCGGCCACCCCGGCCCGGTCGGCCGCCCCGGTTTCCGGGCGCACCTGCACCTTCTCGGCGTAGGCCGACAGCCGCCAGGTGACCGCTTCAATGGCCACATCGGGGATGGTCATGCCGTAGATCCGGCGGTACTCCGACTCGAAGGCGGACCGCACGTCCGCCTGGCTCGCGGGCCACGCATCGCCGGTGCCCACCCAGACCGTGATCTCGTTGCCCTGGCCCGAATACCGGGCGTCGAGCCCGTAGCGGAAGCGCACGTCGCCGGGAGGCACCCCGGCGGCGGACAACACCCTGCGACCCTCGCCTCGCAATTCGTCGAGCAGTCCGTCCCGCTCGATGGTATCCACCCCGTCGAGCAGCCGCGGCATGGAGCGGGCCAGGTCGATGCGCACCGGCGACACCAGGGTCCCGAAGGCGGAGAGCACGCTGGCGTTGACCGGGAAGATCACCGTGTCGCTCTCGAGCAGGTCGGCCACTCCGCAGGCGTGCACCGGTCCCGCACCACCGAAGGCCAGAACGGTGACCCCGCGCAGGTCCACCCCCTGCTCGACCCCGTGCATGCGGGCGGCCGCAGCCATGTTCTGGTCGACGACCTCGTGGATGCCGGCCGCGGTGTCCGTCACTGACAGCCCCAGACCCTCGGCCGGACGGGCGGTCGCGGCGGAGGCCGCGGCCGCATCCAGGGGCATGTCACCCCCGAGGAAGGCGTCGGGATCGAGCAGGCCGAGCACCACATCGGCGTCGGTCACCGCAGCCGTCGTGCCTCCCCGGCCGTAGGAGGCCGGTCCGGGATCGGCCCCGGCGGACTCCGGCCCCACCTTGAGCAGACCGAAGCGGTCGAGGTGGGCCAGGGATCCCCCGCCAGCACCGATCTCGACCAGGTCAACCGACGGCACCGACACCGGGAAGCCCGAGCCCTTCTTGAACCGGTAGATCCGGGCCACTTCGAAGGTGTTGGTGAGGGCGGGCTCGCCGTTCTCGATCAAGCAGGCCTTGGCCGTGGTGCCTCCCATGTCGAAGCACAGCAGGCGCTCGGTACCGAGCCTTTGCGCGTACCACGTGCCGGCCAGGGCGCCGGCGGCCGGACCCGATTCCACCAGGCGTATCGGGCCCCGGGCCGCGTCGTCGGCCGACACCACGCCGCCGTTGGACAGCATCATCAGCACCGCGCCGCCGAAACCCTCAGCCGACAGCCACTTCTGCAGCTCATCGAGGTAGGGCCCGATCACCGGCATGGTGGCCGCGTTGCAGGCCGCGGTGATCATGCGGGGGTACTCGCGGATCTGCGGGGAGATCTCAGCGGAGATGCACACCGGCACTCCGAGCTGGTCGCGAAGATGCTCGGCCACGGCCTGCTCGTTGGCCGGGTTGACGTAGGAGTTGAGCAGGCACACGGCCACCGACTCCACGGCCGCGTCGGCCAGAACCACCGACAGCCGGTCCAGATCGGCTGCCGAGGGCTCGGCCAGCACTGCGCCGGTAGCCGATGTGCGTTCGTCTATCTCGAAGGTGAGATCCCGCCCGATGGGGGGATCGGGGAACTCGATCTGCAGGTCGTACATGTCGTAGCGATGCTCGTCGCGGATCAGCAGCGTGTCGCCGAAACCCACCGTCGTCACCAGACCAGCCCGCCCGGTGCGACCCTCGATCAAGGCGTTGGTGATCAAGGTGGTGGCGTGAACGATGGGCGCGGTGATCTCGCCGGGGGTGACCTGAGCCTTGGCCAGGAGTTGGCTGACACCGGCTCGCACCCCCTCCAGCGGCGCAGCCGGGGTCGTGAGGGTCTTGTCCACCACCACCCGGCCCGAGGCGCTGTCGAGCAGCACCACATCGGTAAAGGTCCCGCCAATGTCGACGGCGAGCCGCCAGTCAGCCATGCCAGCCCAAGCCCGTCGGCGGTCAGCCCGTGTCGGTCAGGTCGGCACGGGGCGGGGCGAACACGTCGAGGATCCAGCACTCACCGAATTCGTCGTCGCCGATGAACACCGAGTCGCCGTGCCATACCGAGCGGGGCGCCAGGTACGAGTCGCCCTCGCTCAACACGATGCGCTCGTCGTTGGCTCCCTCGGGACCGATGCGGAAGTCGAGCTTGCCTCGCATGATGACGCCGAGTTGCTCATTCTCGGTGTGGTTGTGCAGCACCGAGCCTGCCGATCCCCCGGCGATGCGCCAGAAGCAGAGCTGCAGATGCTCACCGGTGATCACCCGGTGCCTGAAGCCGGGACGGGCGGTCTCGACGAAGGCGTCGTCGTCGAGGAAGTAGCAATACGGGTTGCCGAGATTCTCGGCGATGCTCATGGACGCTGCTCCTTCCTGTCTCCCCGCCCTCGATGCCCGTTGGGTCCGGCCCGGCGGATCAGTTGAGCGCGGCGAACCGCGCTCTGTCGGCATCGAGGTCGAGCGGGCGGATGATGGCCTGGTGCTCCTCGTCGCCCCAGTGCTCCCGCGGCACCAGCCACATCACCTCGAACTCCAGACCGTCGGGATCCTTGGCGTAGAGGCTCTTGTTGGGGCCGTGGTCGCTCTGACCGACCAGGGCGCCTGCTGCGACCAGCCGCTCTCGCATCTCGACCAGTTCGTCGAGCGTGCCAACCTCCCAGGCGATGTGATACAGGCCGACCGTGGCCCGGCCGGCCTGAGACGCGCCCGCGTCCTCGCCGATCGAGAAGAACACGATGTCGTGGTGATTCTCCGAGCGCGGCGCCCGCATGAAGACGTAAGCGCCGGGCCCGTCGATCACGGTCGTGAACCCGAGTACGTCGGCGTAGAACCTCTGGTGGCGGCGGGCATCGCGCACATATAGAACCGCGTGGTTCATTCCCGAGATCATCGTTTCGCGTCCTGTGAGGCCGGGGCTATGGAACCTTGGCTCGACGATAGGTCCGGACAGCAGCAGTTAGCCAATATGGCGAGCCGGGCACCAGTTGAAGTCGGTCAGGACCAAGCCGTGCGCCACCGGGCCGAAAGCCGTGATCGACGCCAGGCTCACCCGCAGGCGCATGATCATCTCGGCGGTGCCGCCCAGCAGCCAAGCCACCGCCGACTTGACGGGGGTGGCGTGGGTCACGACCACCACGTTGCTGGTCGCGGCCTCTTCGGTGATCGCAGCGACAGCCTCGCCCACCCGCTCGTGCAAGTCGGCCATCGACTCGCCTCCGGGAGGCGTGTACGAGATGTCGGAGGCCCAGGCTGCGCCGAGTTCGGTCATGACTTCGGAGATGCGGCGGTCGTCGTAGTCACCGAAATCGATCTCCATCCACCGGTCGTCAATAGTCGTCGGCACATCACCGAAGCCTGCCGCCCGGGCGGTCTGCCGGGTTCGGCGGCGCGATGATGTCACCACCCGATCCACCGGCCAGCGTTCCCGAAGGGCCTTCCCGACTACCGCGGACTGCTGGAAGCCGACCTCGTCAAGCGGGGAGTCGATCTGGCCCTGCAGCCGGGCTTGGGCGTTGTTGGGAGTGCGGCCGTGCCGCAGGAGGATCAGGATGCGGCGATGGTAGAC
>JAGWAO010000011.1:0-32744 GCA_021296315.1 Acidimicrobiia bacterium
AGTGGTCGAGGTGGTCGACGTCGCGGTGATCGCGGTCACGGTGGTGACGCTGCTGGGGACTCTGGCCATCCTGCGCAAGACGATCTACGGGATGGCCATCAGGGCTGCCGCCGAGGACTTCGACACCGCCCAGCTGCTCGGGGTCCGCAGCAACCTCGTCATCCGATCGGCGTTCGCGCTGGCGGGGCTGCTGGCCGGGGTCGCCGCGGTGCTGCTGTTGATGAGGACGGGCCGGGCGGCGCCCTCGGCCGGCCTCATCCCCATGCTCAAGGGCGTTCTCGCGGCCCTCATCGGCGGTCTGGGCCGGCTCCAGGGCGCGGTGGTCGGCGGCCTCGTGCTCGGAGTGGTCGAGGTGCAGCTCGTGTCGCGGCTGCCGGACGAGGTCGACGGCATGGTCAACGGGATCGTGTTCGTGCTGATCGCGCTGCTGTTCATCTTCCGGCCGGCAGGGATGCTGCAGACCGCCGCCGCGGAGCGGGTGTGACCGGCATGGTGACCGGCTCGGTCCGGCGGGCGCTGCCCGACGTGGCCGCCGGCGGCCTGCTGTTCGCCGCGGTCACCGGGATCGGGCTCGTCTACGTCTGGGGGGTGGGCGACGCGTCCTCCGAGCGCCTGTTCACGTCGCTGCTCATCAACGCCACCGTCGTGGTGGGGATGCAGATCTTCATCGGCAACACCGGGATCCTGTCGTTCGGCCACGTCGGCTTCGGCGCGGTCGCCGGGTACGCCTTCGTGCTGTTCGCCATCGACGGGGAGCGCAAGGCCCGCCTGGTGCCCGACGCCCCGTTCGGGCTGGTGGACCTGACCGTGCACCCGGCCGCGGCCATCACCGTGGCGGTGGCGCTGACCGCGGCCGTGGCCGCCGTCGTCGGGCTCGGACTGGTGCGCTCGGCTGCGGCGTCGGGCGCGATCGCCCCTACCGTCATCACGCTGTCGCTGCTGTTCGCCACCTTCGAGCTGGCCGTCAACTGGACCGACTTGACCGGCGGCAACCGGGCCGGGCTGAGCTTCCGCCCCGGCACCGCCATGGCCGGTCGGGGGTACGCCTACGGGGCGTTCATCCTGGCTCTGCTCGTGGCCGGCCTCTACCGCCGGTCGCGCTCGGCCCGGCTGGCCCGGGCGGTACGCGAGGACGGCGTGGCCGCCCGCTCGCTGGGCATACAGCCCGCCACCCACCAGATGTGGGCCCTGCTGCTGTCGGTGGCGGTGGTCGCGGTGGGGGCGTCGCTGCGGGTCTGGCTGACCGGCACGATCTCGCCCGAGCGGTTCTTCATCGACTACACCCTGCTGACCATCACGATGCTGGTCGTCGGCGGCCGCAACAGCATCACCGGCGCCGCCGTCGGCACCGTCGTGATCACCGTGCTGACCGAGGCCGCCCGGGTGGTGTCGGGACCCGACGTCGAACCCGGCCCGTTCGATCTGATCCTGCGTCCGGGCCTGTCGGACCTGGTCCTGGGCGCCTCGATGCTCGGCTTCATGGTCCTGCGGCCGAGGGGGCTGCTCGACGACTGGGAGCTGGCCGACTGGCTCGGCCCCCGGCTGGCCAGGCGGCTCCCGATCGGCGGCACTCCCGACGCCGCCCCCGACGTGCCGCGCCCCGACGTGCCGCGCCCCGACATGCCGCGCCCCGAGAGACTCCCAGTCGTTCCGGCGGTTGCCCGGCTGGCCGCGGTCGGCCTCACCGTGGACTTCGGCGGCCTGCGGGGCCTCGACAACGCCCACATCCTCGCCGACGGCGGGCGGGTGGTGGGGCTCATCGGACCCAACGGCGCGGGCAAGACAACGATGCTCAATGCGATCACCGGCGTGGTCGGAGCCCAGGGCCGGATCAGCCTCGAAGGCGACGACATCGCGGGGTTGCCGCCCCACCGGCTGGCCCGGCGCGGCCTGGCCCGCACATTCCAGAATCTGCGGCTGTTCGAGGCTCTGAGCGTGCGGGAGAACGTCGAGGTAGCTGCACTCGCCGGTACCCGTTCGGTCCGGCGAGCCGAGCAGACCGCGGCCGGACTGCTCGGGCTGTGCGGTATCGCCGACATCGCCGAGGTGCGGGCCCGGGCCCTCGACTACGGCGCCTCGAAGCGCCTGGAGCTGGCCCGGGCCGCGGCCCAGGCCCCCGGGTTCCTGCTCCTGGACGAGCCCACGTCGGGCTTCTCGGAGTTGGAGTCGGTGATCATCGTGGACCAGATCCGCCGCATCGCCGGCGTGCTGGGCTGCGGCGTGGTGGTGATCGACCACGACCTCGCCTTCATCACCAACCTCTGTGACCGGGTCTACTGCCTCGATCAGGGCTCGGTCATCGCCGTAGGATCACCCGCCGAGATCCGGACCCACCCGGCGGTCCGGGCCGCCTACCTGGGCGGCTGATCACACGGACGCGCTCCGGGGTGGAACGGGGTGGAACGCGGTGGAACGACAACTGCCTGATACGACGGGGGTGAGGCATGTCGACGGATCGGCGTAGCTACCGGCTCGAGGATCGATACGACCTGGCGGCCGGCCGGGTGCTTCTCACCGGTGTGCAGGCCCTGGCCCGCGTGCCGGTCGACCAGATGCGCATCGACCGGGCCGCCGGTCGCAACACGGCCGCTCTGGTCTCGGGTTACCCCGGCTCTCCCCTGGGAGGCTTCGACCTCGAGATGAGCCGGGTGGTGCGCCGTTTCGATGACCTGTCGATCGTGCACCAGCCGGCGGTCAACGAGGAGCTCGCGGCCACCGCGGTGATGGGATCCCAGCTCGCCCCGGGCCGGCCAGACGCCCGCTACGAGGGTGTGGTGGGTGTGTGGTACGGCAAGGCCCCCGGCCTGGACCGGGCCACCGACGCGTTGCGCCACGGCGTGTTCGCGGGAGCGTCGCGTCTGGGCGGCGTAGTGGTGATGGTCGGCGACGATCCGATTGCGAAGTCGTCGACGATGCCGTCGTCGTCGGACGCCGCCCTCGTCGACCTGCACATGCCGGTCCTGTACCCGGGGACGACCCAGGAGTGCCTTGAGCTGGGCCTTCACGCCGTGGCGATGAGCCGGGCGTCGGGACTCTGGTCGGCGATGAAGATCGTGACTCCGATCGCCGACGGGTCGGGCACCGTCGAGGTGCCCGCGCTCGACGCCGAGCCGGTCATGCCCGAGATGGAGACCGGTGGCCGCCTCCGGACGAGCCGGCCCAGCGCGGAGTTCCTCGGGCCCCGCATGGTGGAGGTGGAACGCGAGCTGCGCGAGGTCCGGTCGGTGCTGGCCCGGCAGTACGGAGTGGACAACAAGCTGAACCGCATTGCCGTCGACCCGGCCGACGGGTGGATCGGGCTCGTCGCCACCGGTTTCACCTACCAGCAACTGCTCGAGGCCCTGCGCCGGCTCGGACTCGACGCTGAGCGCTCCCTGCATGCCGCCGGCATCCGGCTGCTTCAACTCCGGATGCCGGTTCCCTTCCACCGGGGTCTCGTGCGGCGCTTCGCCCGCGGGCTGCGGGAGGTGGTGGTGGTCGAGGAGAAGAACCCGACGCTGGAATGGCTCATCAAGGACGCGCTGTACTCGGCCGCCGACCGCCCCGAAGTCCTCGGCAAGGCCGACGAGCGTGGCGGCCCGCTGATGCCGAGCCACGGCCGGATGGACGCCGACGCCATCGTGGCCGGCCTACGGGCCCGGCTCGCGGCGCGGCTCGACCACCGGCTGCCGCCCATCGACCAGGTACGGCCCCGGCAGCCCCGCAGCCTGATCCCGCTGTCGGTGAGCCGCACGCCGTTCTTCTGTTCGGGCTGCCCCCACAACTGGGGCACCAAGGTCCCCGAAGGCACGCTGGTCGGGGCCGGCACCGGCTGCCACGGTATGTCGCTGCTGATGGACCCCGACAGGGTGGGGGAGACGATCGGCATCACCGCCATGGGCAACGAGGGTGCGAACTGGATCGGCATGGCGCCCTTCGTCGACACGCCCCATGCCACCCAGAACGTCGGCGACGGCACCTACCTGCACTCCGGGCAGCTGGCCGTCCAAGCCGCCATCGGATCGGGCACCACGATGACCTTCAAGATCCTCTACAACGAAGCAGTTGCGATGACTGGCGGGCAACAGCCGGCCCACCGGATCGGGGTGCCGGAACTCGCCCGGGTGTTCGAGGCGCAGGGCGCGGCCCGTGTGCTCATCACCACCGACGATCCCAACGCCTACGGCCGCTCCCGGCTGCCGTCGTCGGTCGAGGTGTGGGACCGCACCCGGATCGTCGAGGCCCAGGAGGTCCTGGCCAAGGTCCCGGGCGTGACCGTGCTGATCCACCATCAGGGCTGCGCCGCGGAACTGCGCCGAGGCCGCAAGCGAGGACGGCTCGAAGCGCCGAACACCCGCATCGTGATCAACCATCGGGTCTGCGAAGGCTGCGGCGACTGCGGCGACGTGAGCAACTGCCTGTCGGTCCAGCCCCTCGACACCCCGCTGGGGCGCAAGACCCGCATCGATCAGGCCACCTGCAACCACGACCTGTCGTGCCTGGAAGGGGACTGCCCTTCGTTCATGACAGTCACGCTCGACAGGGCTCCGACCGGCGAGCCGTCCGACCGGGGCGCCGGTCCCGGCAGGCTCCCGCCGCTGCCGGATCCCTCGCCCGCCGAGCCGGGCACCGAGCGAGTGGCGCTGCGACTCGCCGGAATCGGCGGCACCGGTGTGGTCACCGCGGCGCAGATCCTGTCCACCGCGGCCATGCTCGACGGCTGGGACATCGCCGGCCTGGACCAGACCGGACTGTCGCAGAAGGCCGGTCCGGTCGTCTCCGACGTGGTCCTCGCCCGCCCGGGCGCCGGGTCCACCAACCTGATCGGCACCGGGGAGGCCGACGCCATCCTGGCCTTCGACCAGCTGGTCGGGGCCGGCGACGGGGTGCTTGCCGCAGCCGACCCGAACACTCGCGTCGTCGGATCGATCCACACCACGCCCACCGGGTCGATGGTGGCTGACCCCGAGACCCGGTATCCGACCCAGGACGAGCTGCTCGCCCGGTTCAATGCTCGAGCCGGGACCGACGACCTGTGGATGGACGCCAGCTACCTCGCGCAACAGCTCGTAGGCGACGTCGCGCCGGCCAATGTCTTCGTGCTCGGGGCCGCCCTCCAGGCTGGGGTCATTCCGGTGGCGGCCACCTCCATCGAACGGGCGATCGAACTCAACGGGGTCGCGGTCAACAGCAACATCGCCGCCCTCGAGTGGGGCCGGCGGTGGGTTGTCGATGCCGCTGCGGTGGAAGCCGAGGCCGCGGCCAGGTTGCCGTCGCTGGCCGGCGAGGTCACCGTGCCCGACCTGCCGGCGGAACTGGAGGGCCGGATCGTCGGCCTTCCCCGGATCGACGATCTCCAGTCCGCCGTTCGAGTGAGGGCCGCCGACCTTGTCGCCTACCAGAGCGCCGTCCACGCGGCCCGGTTCCTCGACCGTGTCGAGAGTGTCGCACGGGCCGAACAGGCCGTCGATGGCACCTCCGTCCGGCTCACCGCCGAGGTTGCCCACGGGCTGCACCGCTTCATGGCCTACAAGGACGAGTACGAGGTGGCCCGACTGCTCCTTGCACCGGAGGCGCAGCTGGCGGCCCGGTCGGCCGGTGGGTCAGCCCGCGGCGCGGTCTGGCATCTCCACCCGCCGCTGTTGCGAGCACTGGGGATGAAGCGGAAGCTGCGCTTCGGGCGCTGGTCACGGCCGCTGCTTCGGGTGCTGGCGGCGGGACGGCACCTGCGCGGCACCGCCCTGGACCCGTTCGGGCGGGCTCATGTGCGCCGGTTGGAGCGGGCGCTCATCACCGAGTACGAACAGGCCATCGAGGCGATCCTCGCGGCGCTCTCCGCGGAGACCCTCGACGAAGCAGTGCGTATCGCCGGCCTCGCCGACCGGGTCCGCGGCTTCGAGGACCTGAAGGTCAAGCGAGCGGGCGAATTCCGGGCCGCGCTCAGCCAGTCCCTGTCCGGCTATAGCCGCACGGCGGCGACCGGGACGGGCCGAAGCGCTCAGTAGATGCCGGGGAAGATCCGGTACGGCACCCGCTCCTGGTACTCGGCCCACTTCTCAGGACCGTACTTCTGGGCGCACGCCTTCTCGTCGAAGCGCTGACGGACGGTGAAGAACGAGACGACGAAGATGGAGTAGGTCCAGGCCCAGAGATTGCCGAAGTGGCCGAAGACCAGAGCGAACGATACGGCCAGGATGCCCTCGCCCAGGTAGTTGAAGTGGCGGGCGGGGCGCCACCATCCGCTGCAAAGGATCTTGCGCTCGCCGGCGTCGATGTACTCCGGCTCGACCCACAGGAACTTGCGGTCCGGCCACCGCTTGAACGTGTACTTCTGGAGGTTGGCGCCCCGACCGATGGTCCAGCCGCCCAGGAACAGCACGCACACCCCGATGAGCCAGAGGTACGTCCATCCGGTCGAGAACCCGGGGTCCGGGTGGGCGGCCATGCCCCACAGCGGCAGGATGAACAGCCACCCGTAGGCCACCAGGCCACCCCACCACAGCTTGAAGCCGATGTGCTCGTGGATCAGGTCGTAGGTGTAGAGCTGGACCCGCTCCCAGATGAAGTAGTCGAACGTGTAGAACGTCCAGAAGGCGGCGTACAGGTAGATGCCCGGGTTGGCGTTGTCACCGAACTGGTTGTGGTGCCAGGCCGCTCCCGACAGGGCGTTGAGCGACAGCATGGTCCCACCGACCACGTACCACCACATCTTTATGTCGATGCGGTTGTTGAAGAGCTGCAGCTCCTGGGACCGGCCCTCCCACAGCGCCAGCCCCGGGTTCTGGATCTCGCCCGGGGGCTGGGTGAACACCGACCAGACGGCGAAGATCGCGCAGAAAACCGTGCCCCCGAGCACCGCCCACAGCGACGACCGGTAGAACCAGTCGCGGGGTATGAGCCCGAGCGCCCACACCAGGTGTGCGAGCACGAATACCGGCAGGCCATTGAGCCGATAGTTGCGGGGCTCGCCGGTCTCGCGGTCCTTGACGTAGCCGGTGACCCGCCTCGCGGGCAGGACGAGCTGAGCCAAGAAGAACACCGCGAAGATGATCAGCGGCGTGAAGAACGCCGCCACGGCCTCCCCCGCAGACAGGTCCGTGAGGTGCTCGATACCTAGCGCTTCAGCCATGTCCAAAACCTAGCGCTTCATCCATGTCCGAACGCGCCTTCCCGGGATGGTGCGGTCAGTCGTCGAATTCCTCGGGCATGAGCACGAACTCGGGATAGGTCTCCATTCCTAGCTCGGCGGTGTCCTGGCCCAGGCGCTCGGCCTCGGCCCCCACCCGCAGGCCCATGGCCATGTCCATCAGCTTCCACACGATGAGAGAGGCGATGAACGTGAAGGCGCCGATGGCCAGCACGCCGATGAGCTGTGTGCCGAAGTTGGCGCCGCCCGCGATGCTGGCCGCCAGCGTTCCCCAGATGCCGCACACCAGATGGGCGGGGATGGCGCCCACCACGTCGTCGATCTTCAGCTTCTCCAGACCCTTGATGGCCACGGTGCAGATCACGCCGCCGATGGCGCCGATGATGACCGACCACCAGTGCTCGGTTATGTCGGGCGCCGCGGTGATCGAGACCAGCCCGGCCAGGGCGCCGTTGAGGCCCGCGAACAGGTCCATGCGACCGAAGATCGGCCGCGAGACGACCAGGGCGGCCACGACCCCTGCGGCCGCGGCCAGGTTGGTGTTGACCAGGATGTTGCTCATGGCCACCGCGTCGGCCGCGCTGCCCAGTGCCAGCTGGGATCCGCCGTTGAAGCCGAACCAGCCCAGCCACAGGATCAGCACCCCCAGGGTCACGACCAGCACGTTGGAGGGCGGGGTGGGCTTGACCGTGCCGTTCTTGCGGTACTTGCCGAGCCGCGGCCCGATGATCAGCACGCCGGCCAGAGCGGCCCAGCCACCGGTGCTGTGAACGATGGTTGATCCGGCGAAGTCCACGAAACCCTGCTCGGCCAGCCAGCCGCCGCCCCAGTACCAGGATCCGACGATCGGGTAGATGAAGGCGGTCAGGATCAGGGTGAACAGGAAGAAGGCCCACATCTTGATCCGCTCTGCGATGGCGCCCGACACGATCGATGCCGCAGTGGCCACGAACACCATCTGGAAGAACCAGTCCGACATGACCGCATAGCCGTTGCCGACCACCTCGCCGACGTGTTCGACCGCACCGTCGAGCAGGCCCAACTCGGCGTCGGACGGTCCGTAGAGGAACTGGAATGAGCCGACCACGTCACCGACATCGACGTACATCAGGTTGTAGCCGATGAAATAGTACGCGAGGCCGGCGATCGAGTAGATGCCGATGTTCTTGAGGCAGATCATCGAGGCGTTCTTGGTGCGCACCGCGCCCGACTCCAGCATTGTGAAGCCGGCGCACATCCACATCACCAGCGCGCCCCAGATCAGGAAGGCGAAGGTGTTCAGGATGAACTGCGTCTCGTCGCTGACGCCGACCGGGGCGTGCTCGTCGGCGAGAGCGGTGGCCGGCAGAGCGAGCAGGAGCGCGATCGGCAGCAACGTGATCCCTGCCACTTTCAGACCGCGCCGTCGAATCGGAGTCATGCGGGGGCCTCCTTGTGTGTAGGAACTGGGCAAACCAGCGCCGGACGATAGCATTGGGAACTAGTAGCAGTAGGAACGAGTCTCAAAGCGTCGGCCGCCGGGCAAGCTCGAGGCATCGTCGGCTCCGAATTGGCGCGGCCGCGCCGGCTCGGCGCTCCGGGGGTTAGATGGGGCGCTCAGGGAGTTGGATCGCCGGTGGCGCGGGCGTGCAGCGGCGCGTAGAAGTCGCGGTTGGCGGCCAGAAGATCGAACACCGTCTCGTCGCAGGCGGGCAACTCGGCGTCGGACGCCTCGAGCGGCGTCACCCGCTCGCCCCACCGGGTCACGGTGGATCCCCAGGTGACTCCCCCTCCGAACGCGGTCTGCACCACGATGGAGCCCGGCTGGATCAGCCCGGTGTCAAGGGCGTCGGACAATGCCATCGGCACCGACGCGGCCGCCGAGTTGCCATGGGTGGCGATGTTGAGCATCACGCGGCCGGGGTCGAGGCCGAGTCGCCGGCCCGCGGCGGTGATGATCCGCTCGTTGGCCTGGTGGGGGATCACCGCATCGACGTCCGCGAGGCTGAGCCCGGCACGGTCGACCGCCCGGCGCACCGACCCCTCGATGCCGCGGACCGCGATCTTGAACACGGCCTGGCCGTCGAAGTGCAGGCGCTGCACGAACGGGTCGCGGATCTGGCTCAACTGGCCGCGGGTTCCCAGGGTGGGGAACACCATGGTGCGACCGGACACGCCGTCGGCGCCCAGATCGGTGCCCAGCACCCCGTCGCCGTTCTCCGACAGCTCCAGCACCGCGGCACCCGCGCCGTCCCCGAAGAGGATGCAGGTGGCCCGGTCCCAGTAGTCCATGACCCAGTGCAGCTTCTCGGCCCCGACGAGCAGCACCCGCTCGGCCACGCCCCCGGTGATCATCGACGACGCGGTGGCCGTGCCGTAGATCCACCCGCTGCACGCCGCGTTGAGATCGAAGGCCGCCGCGTTGACCGCTCCGAGGCGCTCCTGCAGCACACAGGCGTTGCTCGGGCAGGTGATCTCGGGGGTGACCGTGGCCATGATGAGCATGTCGATATCGGTGGACTCCAGCCCGGCCGCGGCCAGCGCCTTCAAGGCTGCAACCTCGGCGAGGTCGGTGGTCTCCACATGGGATATACCCCGCTCGTGGATGCCGGTCCGCTCCACGATCCAGTCGTTGTCGGTGTTGACGAGCTGCTCCAGGTCGGCGTTGGTGAGCTTCACCGGGGGCACGCACTTGCCCCAGCCCGTGAACGTCGCCCGCATCGCCATCGGATGAGCTCAGATTCCCTCGGTGGCCAGAGCGACCACGGTGTTGAGCAGGACGTTGGCTCCGGCGACGAGGTCGTCCGGCTCGGTGTGCTCGGCCGGGTTGTGGCTGATGCCCTTCACGCTGGGAACGAACACCATTCCCGCCGGACACACCCCGGCCAGGATCTGGGCGTCGTGGCCCGCACCGGACGGCATCCGCCGCACGGAAAGCCCCAGCGCCGAGGCGGTCGACTCGACCAGCTCCACTACCCGGGGATCGAACACCACAGGCTCGAAGCGGGCCACCCACTTGGTGTCGATCTCGACATCCTCTGACTCGGCCACCCGCCTGACCTCGTCCAGCAGGCGCCGCTCGGCCGACTGCAGATCGTCGTCGTCGGTGTTGCGCAGGTCGATGATGAGCTGGGCCCTCGCGGCCACCACGTTCACGAGATCCGGATGCAGCCTCAGGGCTCCCACCGTTCCCACCTGGGTGCCGCCCATCTCCGAGGCGATGCGCCTCACCGCCACCACCAGCTCCCCGGCGGCCAGACCTGCGTCGCGGCGCATGCTCATCGGGGTGGTGCCGGCGTGGTTCGACTGCCCGGTGATGTTCACCTCGGTCCACGAGATGCCCTGAACGCCGGTAACCGCTCCGATGCGCATGCCGTCGCGCTCCAGCACCGGCCCCTGCTCAATGTGGAGCTCCACGAAGGCGTAGGGATCCGGTCCCGGGCACGGCGTCGGGCCGCGGTAGCCGATGCGGTCCAGCTCGTCGCCGACCGACACTCCGTTGGCGTCGGTGGTCGACATGGCCTCCTCGACCGTCAGCCCTCCCGTGTAGCAGAGGCTGCCCATCATGTCGGGCGGGAAGCGGGAGCCCTCCTCGTTGGTGAAGAACGCCGCGGCCAGGGGCCGCTCCAGCTCGATGTCGCTCTCGATCGCGGTCTCGATCACCTCCAGCGCAGCCAGCACGCCGAGGTTGCCGTCGTACTTGCCGCCGGTGGCGACTGTGTCGATGTGGGAGCCCATCATCACCGGCGGGCCGTCGCCGATGTCGGGCTGGGTGGCCACGACGTTCCCGATGGTGTCGATGCTCACGTCCAGGCCGAGGTCGCGCATCCAGGTGACCACCAGGTCGCGTCCGTCCTTGTCGGCGTCGGTGAGGGCGAGGCGGTTGTTGCCCCCTCCGGGGATCGGTCCGATCTCGGCCAGGTCCCACAGCCGCCGGAGCAGGCGGTCGCCGTTGATCTCCAGCAGCTGTCGATCGCCGTCGGATCCGGCCATGGGCGGCGAGGCTAGCCGCGGGTAAGTCGATGAGCGCCGCCGGGGCTGCCCGACCAGGAACTCGAGGATCACGGCCGGGGGCTGCCCGGCCAGGAACTCGAGGATCGCGGCCGGGGGCTACTCGGCCAAGAACTCCAGGATCGCGGCCAGCGACTCCTCCTGCAGCTCGATGTAGTGCCCGTGGCCGCTGCCCTCGAAAACGACCAGCCGGGCGTCGGGCAGGTTCTCGGCCACGTAGCGAGCACCGGCTCCGCCCGGCCCGGCGTCCAGCGGCGTGAGCACGTCCTCCGATCCCACCATGACCAGCGTCGGTGCCGTCACCCGGTGGAGCTGGCCGGTGACGTCGGTGTCGATCATCGCCTGGCAAGCGTCGACGAAGACGTCGGTGCCGACGTTGCGGGCCGTGACCTCCTGCATCTGGTCCAGGGCCTCGTCGCCGCCGGAGGGACCGTCGAGGTAGGGGCGCGAGAAGGCGTGGGTGAGCAGCTGCTCGGCCAGTTCCCGCGACGCCACGCCGTAGGCCCGGGCCAGGCTCTGCCAGACCCGGAACTGGAGCACTCCCATGCGGTCGCACCGGCCCACGGCCCCCGCCCCGAGGAGCAGCTTGTCGACCCTGCCGGGGTAGCGGGCCGCGAAGTTCACGGCGATGAAGCTGCCCATCGATCCACCGTGGATGTGGGCTCGTTCCAGTTCCAGAGCGTCCATCAGCCCGGCCAGGTCGTCGCTCCAGGCGTCGAGGGTGTAGTGCTGGGCGGGGCGGTCGCTGCTTCCGTAGCCGCGGTGGTCGTAGTCGAGCACGCGGTAGTGCTGCGACAGACCGGGCGTGATGGTGGCATACCCCTCGTGCGCGCTGACGGCTCCGCCGATCTGGACGACGGTGGAGCCCTCGCCGCTGAACTGGTACCACAGTTCGGCCCCGTTGACCTTGACCTTTGGCATCGGCGACTCCTACGGCGGGTGAGGGGCGGCGGCAGCGTACATGCGCCGGTAGGAACTAGCAGCCCAGAGTGCGCATAAGGGACTGCGTGGCTGCCAGTTCGCGGTGGGGTTGGGGTCGCTTGGGGAATTGGCAGACCAGAGTGCCCGTATGGGACTGCGTGGCTGCCAGTTCGCGGTGGAGCGGGCCCGGAGTTGCGGGCGGCGGGGCGGGTAGGGGGCCTGAACCGGCGGCAGCCTATATTGGCCGCCGTGCCGATGGATTCCGTGGTGGACGTACCGGGGCTGTGCCCGCCGCCCGAGCCGTACTCCTACGCCGTCCGGGCGGGCGACACCCTCTACCTGGCCGGCCAGGTAGCTCTGGACGAGGCCGGCGAAGTGGCGGGTACCACCGTCGCCGAGCAGGCCCGCCAGGTGTGGGACAACATCGCAAGCGTCCTGGCCGCCTCGGGCAGCTCGATCGCCGACGTGGTCAAGATCACCTACTTCATGCAGGACGTGCGGGAGATCACCGAGGAGATCGAGGTCCGGCGCGAGGTGTTCGCGGGCCGGCAGTTCCCGGCCGTGACCGCGTGCCAGGCCGCGGCCCTCGGCCTGCCCGGCCTCAAGATGGAGGTGGACGTGATCGCGGTGATCGGTGCCGGCGGTGAGTGACGGCGTCCACGACGAGCCGGTGGACAACGACGATCCGGTGGAGTTGACCGCGGCCCGCATGCGCGCCCTCGGCCTCGACCACGAGGTCTTCGACCCGGCGGCAGCATGGGCTGACCTGGCCCAGCGGATCGCGCAGAGTGCGAGCCTGGACGCGCTGGTGTCGCGGAGCGGCGGCCCGGATCCCACCGCCTTCGATCCGAGCTGGCCGGACGACTCCCAGAGGCCGAGCGGGAAGTGAACAAGAGCGGGAGTCACAGCGCCGCGCCGGGACGGTCCGCCACCTGTCTGCGCTGCTCCCAGCATCTTCGGAACTAGACGTGATCACCATCCCAGAAGCCGCGAGGGCGCTCCGCTCCGGTGCCGCTACCAGCCGCGAGCTCACCGAGGCCAGCCTGGTCGCGGCGGCCGCCCTCGACGCCGACCTGTCAGCCTTCGTGGTCATGGACTCCGACGGCGCCCTCGCCGCGGCCGACGCCGCCGACGAGGCCATCGCGGCGGGACGCGACCTCGGGCCCCTCATGGGCGTGCCGGTCGGGATCAAGGACATCGTCGACGTCGCCGGGCTGCCCACCCGGTGCGGCTCGCCGGCCTATCCGGCGACCCCTGCGGCGACCGACGCCACCCTGGTGCGGCGCCTGCGCCGGGGCGGAGCGGTCATCGCGGGCAAGACCACCACCCACGAGCTGGCCTGCGGCGTCTACAGCCCGCCGGTGTCGAACCCCTGGAACCTCAGCCGGATCCCCGGCGGATCGAGCGGCGGCTCGGGCGCCGCGGTCGCAGCCGGGATCGTGCCCATGGCCATCGGCAGCGACACCGGCGGCTCGATCCGCATCCCGGCGTCGTTGTGCGGCATCGTGGGGCTCAAGGCCACCTACGGGCGGGTGTCGCGCGCCGGGGTGGCCGCTCTGGCGTGGTCGCTCGACCACCTCGGTCCCCTGACCGCCACCGTGGCGGGCAGCGCCGCGGCCCTCGAAGTCCTCGCCGGCCCGGACCCGCTGGACCCCTCCGCCTCGCCGAGGCCCGTGCCGCAGTACACCCGCAGCCTGGACCGCGGAGTCGACGGGTTGAAGATCGGGGTGCTCGCCGGCGCGCCGCTGGAGCCCATGCAGCCCGACGTCGCCGAAGTGTTCGCGAGCGCGGCCGACCTGCTCGGCGCCCACGGCGCAGCCATGGTCGGCGTGGAAGTGCCCGAGCTGGAGCACGGACTGGCCGCCGAGTTCGGGATCGTCGCCCCCGAGGCCGCCGCGTACCACCGCGAGCTGCTGCGCCGCCGCCCCGACCAGATCGATCCCGGCATCCGCGCGCTGCTGGTGGCCGGCCTGATGATGGAGCCGGAGCACTACTTCAAGGCGTTGCAGGCCCGTCGGGCCATAGCCGACGCCCTGCGCCGCGCCTTCGTGGAGAACGGGCTGGACGCGCTGCTCACCCCGACCCTGCCGGCCACCGCCGCGCTCAATAGCGCGGACGACTTCTGGTTCGGAGATTCCGCTGAGCCGGTGACGCTGGCCTACGTGCGCACAACGGGCCCGTTCAACCTGTCGGGCCTGCCCGCGCTTTCGGTGCCCGCGGGCTTCGATCGCGACGGCCTGCCCGTCGGGCTGCAGATCGCGGCCGCGCCCTTCGACGAGGAGACCGCGCTGCGAGTCGGCGCTAGTTTCGAATCGGTCGCGGGTGTGTCCTCGAGACAGCCGCCGACATACTCAACCGGCGTCGTCGCCGACAGCTGAGCCGAGAACCGTGGGAGTGCCGAGATGACCTTCGCCCACCTGCCGACGGGAGTCGATGTGTACTACGAGGTCGAGGGAGCCGGCGACCCGCTGCTGCTCATCATGGGAACCAGCGCCGACCACACGACATGGGCCGCCCAGGTGGAGGCGTACCGGGACCACTACACGGTCATCACCTACGACGCTCGGGGGACGGGCCAGTCCACCCATCCGCCCGATGTCGAGAACTACTCGATGCGCATCCTGGCCGACGACGCGGCTGCCCTCCTGGACAGCCTCGGCGTGCAGCGAGCCCACGTCTCGGGCCTGTCGTTGGGCTCGGCCACCGCCCAGGAGATGGCGGTGAACCACCCGGCCAAGGTGGCCACCCTTCAACTGCACTGCACCTGGGGCAGCTCCGACGAGTGGTTCATCCGCATGATCGAGACACTCGAGGTGCACATACTCCACGACGACCCCGCCGGCTACATCCGCGCCGGCCTGCTGTGGGTGGCCAGCCCCACCTTCATCAACGACCAGCCCGACGATGTGGAGGCCTTCGAGCGCGGCTTCATTGTCGACAACCCCCATCCACCCTCGAAGGCCGGACTGCTCGGCCACTTCCACGCCGACAAGACCCACGACGCGCTCGGCCGGCTCGGGTCCATAGAGGTGCCCACCCTCATTACCTCGGGTGAGGTGGACTGGCAGGTGCCGACCCGCTACGGCCTCGACGTCCAGCGCGCCATTCCGGGCTCAACCATGCACGTGTTCCGCGGCCCCCACTCCAGCCACATCGCCTTCCACGAGATGGTCGACGAGTGGAACGCATTCACACTCGGCTGGCTCGACCGCCAGGCCCGCATCGCTGGCTGAGCCTGCCGTCGTGACGCGGTCGACGACGTGGTCCGCTACTGCGTGGCCCCGGTCCCGCATCGCGACGTGAGCCCGCCGTCGTGACGCCCAGGCGCCGGCGGCTCGACCTTGAGTTGGTACGCCGGGGGTTGGCCGGCAGCCGCAGTGAGGCCCGCCGCCTCATCGAGGATGGGCGGGTGACCGTGGGGGGAGCGCCGGCGGCCAAGGCGTCGCGTCTCGTCGACCCGGGGGAGGCGGTGGTGGTGGCGGCCGACCCGCCCCGCTACGTGTCACGGGGCGGGCACAAGCTCGAAGCCGCGCTGGCCGGCTTCGGCATCTCCGCGGCTGGCTGCCGGGCAATCGACGTCGGCGCCTCGACCGGCGGCTTCACCGATTGCCTGCTGCAGCACGGCGCGGCGGCCGTGGTCGCCATCGATGTGGGACGCAACCAACTCCACGAGCGCTTGCGGGCCGACCCTCGGGTTGCGTCGCTCGAGCGCACCGATGTCCGCAGCGTCACCACCGGTGCCATCGGGGGGCCGGCGGAGATCGTCGTGGCCGACGTCTCGTTCATCTCGCTGCGTCTGGTCGCCGCCGATCTCTGCCGGCTGGCGACCGCCGACATCGTCGTGTTGGTGAAGCCCCAGTTCGAGGCGGGCCGGGCCGAAGCCGACCGCGGCCGCGGCGTGATCCGCGACCCCGAAGTGTGGCGTCGGGCGCTGCTCGGAGTGTGCCGCGCCGTTGTGGGCGCCGGAGCGGCCATCATGGGGGTCATGGTCTCGCCTCTGACCGGTGCCGAGGGCAACGTGGAGTTCTTGCTGCACGCCGACGCGCGCCATGACGCCGCCGGTCTGGCCGAGGCCGACAGTGCCGTTGACGGTGCCGTGGCCGAGGCGGCTGGACCCGGGGGGCCGTGAGTTAGATGGCGGTCATCGGGCTGATCGTGCACCAGGGCCGCCCGGAGGCCGCCGCGGCAGCGCGCGATCTGTCGGTGTGGCTCGACCGGGAGGGCCATCGGGCCTGCATGCCTCCCGAGGAGGCGGCCGCCACGTCGTGCCCCGACCTCCAGGTCGATCCGGCACAGTTCGCGGCGGGCCTGGACGCCGTGGTGACCCTCGGCGGGGACGGTTCGATCCTTCGTGCGGTGGAACTCGTCGGCGAGTCGGGCGTGCCGATCCTGGGCGTCAACTTCGGCCGGATGGCCTACCTCACGGAGGTGGCGCCGGCTGACGCTCACGCCGCCATTGACCGGGTACTGGCCGGCGACCACCGCGTCTCCGAGCGGATGCTGCTCACGGTGGAGTTCGACACCGGCGACGGGCGGGGCCGGCAGCGGCGGGTCGCTCTGAACGAAGCGGTCGTGGAACGGCCGGCGGCCTCCTATGCCCTGCGCCTGGGAGTTTCGTTCAACGGCGAGCAGTTCACCACCTACGCGGCCGACGGCCTCATCGTGTCCACTCCCACCGGATCCACCGCGTACTCGCTGTCCGCGGGAGGACCCGTGATCGATCCCACCCATCGGGCCCTGCTGCTCACCCCGGTGTCGCCCCACATGCTGTTCGACCGGTCCATGGTGGTGGCGGCCGACACGATGCTGCAGCTGGAGGTGCTGTCGGACCGGGGCGCGGTGCTGTCGGTGGATGGGCGGCGGTTGGCGGAACTAGACCATCACGACATCGTCGTGTGCTCCGCGTCGCCCCACCCGGCTCGTCTGGTGACCTTCGGAGCCCGCCGGTTCCACCAGGTGCTCAAGACGAAGTTCGGGCTCAATGACCGGTGACAGGAGTAGTGCGGGAGGGTGCGGGTGCTGGTTGAGCTGGGGCTTCTTGCGCGGGAGGGTGTCGTTGCTGGTTGAGTTGAGGCTTGTTGCGCGGGAGGGTGCGGTTGCTGGTTGAACTCGTGGTGCGCGATCTCGGTGTGATCGACGAGGTCTCCGTTGTCTTCGGCGAGGGCATGACTGCCGTCACCGGCGAGACCGGCGCGGGCAAGACACTGGTGGTCGGCGCCATCGATCTGCTCACCGGCGGCCGGGCCGACGCCGCGCTGGTGCGGCCCGGCGCATCCCAGGCCGAGATCGAGGGCCGCTTCGTCACCGGCGACGCCGAGGTCGTGGTGCGCCGGGTCATACCGGTCCACGGACGGTCCCGGGCCTACATCGACGGTCATCTGGCCGCCGTGGGCGTTCTCGGTGACTTGGGCCGGGACCTGATCGACCTGCACGGCCAGCACGCCCACCAGTCGCTGTTGCGGTCCGGCGTGCAGCGGGCCGCCCTCGACCGGTTCGGAGGCGTCGACACCGTCAGGCTGGAGAGTCTCGTCGATGATCTCAGAGCCATCGATGCCGGGCTCGCGGAGTTCGGCGGCGATGCCCGGGCCCGCTTCCGGGAGATGGACCTGCTGCGCCATCAGCTCGCGGAGATCGATGGCGCCGCCGTCTCCGGCCCCGACGAGGACGAGCGCCTGGACCGCGGCGAGTCGGTGCTGGCCGACGCGGCCGCGCACCGGGAAGCGGCGGCGCGAGCCGTCGGGCTGCTCGGCGCCGACGGCGTGGTGTCGGAGGGATTGGGCCAAGCCCAGGCCGCTCTCGCCGACCGGGCGCCGTTCGTCGAGCTGGCCGGCCGCCTCGCCGACGCGGCCGCGGAGGTCGCCGACATCGCAGCCGAGGCCAGGACTCGCTCGGAGGCGATCGAGGACGATCCGGCCGCTCTTGCCGCACTGCGCGACCGGCGCCAGCTTCTGGCCGGTCTGCGGCGCAAGTACGGCTCGACGCTGGGCGAGGTGCTCGACTTCCGTTCGCAGGCCGCGGATCGGCTCACCGAACTGGAGGGCTACGAGGAGCGGGCCACCTCGCTGGAGCGGCGCAGATCCGACCTGTTCGAGCGCCTCGCGGCTGAGAGGTCACGCGTGCTTGGCGAGCGTGCCGCGGCCGCGCCCCGGCTGGCCGCCGCGGTCGAGCAGCACCTGGCCGAGCTGGCCATGGCCACCGCCCGTGTGGACATTGCCGTCGAGGGCGACGCGGGGGAGCGGGTCACGTTCCGGTTGGCGGCCAATCCCGGCCACGAACCCCTGCCCTTGGATGGAGTGGCCAGCGGAGGCGAGCTGGCCCGGACCATGCTTGCGCTCAGGCTGGTGCTCACGGCCGGGCCGCCGACATTGGTCTTCGACGAGGTCGATGCGGGCGTCGGTGGAGCCGCCGCGCAGGCCGTCGGCCGAAGCCTGGCTCACTTGACCGGTGACCATCAGGTGATCGTCGTGACCCATCTCCCCCAGGTGGCGGCCCACGCCGACCACCATGTTGTGCTGGAGAAGTCCGAGGTCGGCGGGTCCGTTGTCGTGGGCCTGCGAGCCCTGGAGGGTGAGGACCGGCTCATCGAACTGTCGAGGATGCTGTCCGGATCGCCGCAGTCGGTCTCAGCCCGCCAGCACGCCGAGGAGCTGCTGTCTGCCGCGGCCTCGCGTCGCCAGAGTTGATCGAGTCGCGTGACCACAGCCCTCTCGTCGCGAATGCTCATGTGTGCAAGGAAGCGCGATGAGAACCGGTTCAGAAGGGCCGGTCCGCCGGGTGCGGCCCGGATCGCGGTAGGGTGAGATCCCGATGACAAAGCATGTCTTCGTCACCGGTGGCGTCGTGAGCGGTCTGGGCAAGGGGCTGACCGGGGCATCGCTGGGCCGTCTGTTGAAGGCCCGGGGCCTGCGAGTGACGATGCTCAAGCTCGACCCCTACCTGAACGTCGACCCGGGCACCATGAACCCGTTCGAGCACGGCGAGGTGTTCGTCACCGACGACGGCGGCGAGACCGACCTCGACCTCGGCCACTATGAGCGCTTCATCGACGAGAGCCTGACCCGGGAGTCCAACGGCACGACCGGATCGATCTACTCGCACGTGATCGCCTCCGAGCGCCGGGGCGACTATCTCGGCCGCACTGTGCAGGTGATCCCCCATGTCACCGATGAGATCAAGCGGCGCATCGCCCGCCTGGCCGGCGACGACGTCGATGTCGTGATCACCGAAGTCGGTGGCACCGTGGGCGACATCGAGATCCTGCCGTTCCTCGAGGCGATCCGGCAGTTCCGGCTGGACGTGGGCCGGCAGAACGTCTGCTACGTGCACGTAACGCTGGTGCCGTTCATCGGGCCCTCGGGGGAGCAGAAGACGAAGCCGACACAGCATTCCGTGACCGAACTGCGGTCCCGGGGCGTGCAGCCCGACGCCATCGTGTGCCGGTGCGAGACCCCCCTCACCAAGGAGCTCGAAGTCAAGATCTCCAACCTGTGCGACGTGTCGCCGGAGGCGGTGATCACATGCCCCGACGCCACCAGCCTCTACGAGATCCCCCTGATCCTGCGATCGCAGGGGCTCGACGAGGTCGTGTGCCGGCAACTCGGCCTGGACGCCAGGGCGGTGGACCTGGCCGAGTGGGAGGCTCTCGTGGGCCGCATCCGCGATGCTTCGACGCCGGTGCGGATCGGTCTTATCGGCAAGTACGTGAGCCTGCCCGACGCCTACCTGTCGGTGATCGAAGCGCTCAATCACGCTGCCATTCACCACGGCGCCGACATCGGCATCGAGTGGGTGCAGGCCGAGGAGGTGGAGGGGCTGCTGGTTGCCGGGCGCCTGCGCGATCTCGACGCCATCGTCATTCCGGGCGGCTTCGGCGAGCGGGGCATCGAGGGCAAGATCGCGGCGGCGGGATACGCCCGCGAGCACTTGATCCCGTGTCTCGGCCTGTGCCTGGGCATGCAGGTGATGACCATCGAGTACGCCCGAAACGTTCTGGGGCTCGCCGATGCCAACTCCACCGAGTTCGATGCGTTGACACCGCATCCGGTCATAGACCTCATGGACAGCCAGCGCGGTTTCACCGACTATGGCGGCACCATGCGCCTGGGCGCCTACGTGGCCCAGCTCCGTGCCGGCTCGCAGGTTGCCCGCGCCTACGGCGAGGAGGTGGTGTCGGAGCGGCACCGCCACCGCTACGAGTTCAATCCCCGCTACCGGACCCGCTTCGAGGCGTCCGATGTGGTGCTCAGCGGCGAGTCCCCCGATGGGAGGCTGGTGGAGTTCATCGAGCTGGACGGCCACCCCTTCTGGGTGGGCACGCAGGCTCACCCGGAGTTCAAGAGCCGCCCCAACCGGCCCGCCCCCCTCTTCAGCGGGCTGGTCTCGGCGGCTCTGGTCCGGGCCGCGGGCCGCAATCCTCGTCTACCCGAGATGAGCGACCTAGAGGCCGAGCGGATAGGCCGCGATTGGTGAGGATTCTGGCGGGACGCTCAGCGAGGCCGTGGCCCGAGCGGCCCGTGAGCGCAGCGAACAGGAGCGGGAGTGACGACGCTGCGAGGCGACGGGCTGTCACCGGTCTGCGCTCGCTCCTCGCCGCGGAGCCCTCGGCCCCGGCGTGACGTCTGTGTCCGAGGAGCCGAGCGGCGGCTTTCGGAAGGTCAGCGAGCGCGAGATCCATGCCGGCCGGGTCGTACGCCTGACCGAGAGCGTCTTCACCACCCCCGACGGCGGCCAGATGACGAGAGATGTTGTGCACCACCGCGGCGCGGTGGCGGTGGTGGCTGTGGACGGCGACGAGGTCGTGCTGTTGCGCCAGTACCGCACCCCGGTGGAAAGCGAGCTGCTGGAGATCCCGGCCGGTACCCGGGACGTGGGCGGGGAGGATCCCGCGGGCACGGCCCGCCGAGAGCTTGCCGAGGAGGCCGGTCTGGCCTGTGAGTCGCTGGAGGAGCTTGGGACGTTCTTCAACTCGCCCGGATTCTGCGACGAGCTGTCCCACCTGTTCCTGGCCACCGGCCTCAGTCCTGTTTCCCGCCGGCCCGACGGAGCCGAGGAGGAGTGGATGACCGTCGAGCGCGTCGGCCTGCGGGAGGCTGAGGCCATGATCGACAGGGGCGAGATACGCGACGCCAAGACCATCATCGGCGTGCTTCTCGCACTGCGCCGGCTGGGAGCAAGGGCGAACCGGTGAGCACCGGGGCCTCGCCGCTCTCCTCGCCGGCCGAGGCGAGTCTGGATGCCAGCGCGGGTTTGGATGTCAGCGCGGGTTTGGATGTCAGCGCGGGTTTGGATGTCAGCGCGGGTCTGGATGTCAGGGCCGAAGAGTTCCTGGCCTGGCTCGCGGTGGAGCGGGGCCGGTCCCCGCGCACGGTAGAGGCCTACCGGCGGGACTTGGTCCGCTACCAGGCCCATGTTGCCGGTTGCGGGCGCAGCCTCGACGACGTCAGGACCGACGAGGTGGTTGCCTTTGTTCGGGGCCTCAAGCATCACGGCTTGGCCCCGGCCTCCGTCGCCAGGACGCTGGTCGCAGTGAGGGGGCTTCACCGGTTCCTCGTCGCCGAGGGCCATCGGGTCGACGACCCTTGCGCCGATGTGGAGATCCCGAGCCTGCCCCGGGGCCTCCCCAAGGCCCTGTCGTTAGCTCAGGTCGTCTCGCTGATGGATGCCGTCGCCGGCGACGATCCGTCCGCCCGCCGCGACCGCGCCGTGCTGGAGTTGCTCTACGGCACCGGCTGCCGGATCTCGGAGGCCGGCTCGTTGTCGCTTCCCGACGTGGACCTCCATGACGGCCTGGTCCGCGTCACCGGGAAGGGCGCTAGGGAGCGGATCGTGCCGCTGGGCCGATGCGCGGCCGAGGCGCTGGAGCGGTGGCTGGCACCCGCGGGCCGCGGCGCGCTGGAGCCGGACCGCTGGGCCCGTCGCGGCGACGCCGAGGCAGTGTTCCTCAACCGCCGCGGCGGGCGTCTGAGCCGCCAGGGGTTGTGGCTCATCGTGCGCCGTCACGGGGACGCGGCTGGGATCGGGTCGCTGCTGACCCCTCACGTACTGCGTCACTCCTGCGCGACCCACATGCTCGACGGCGGCGCCGACATACGCATCGTGCAGGAAATGCTCGGCCACGCCTCGGTCTCCACCACCCAGATCTACACCCGGGTGTCGACCGAGCGCCTCAGAGCCGTCTACCGGGCCGCCCACCCCCGGGCCGTGGCGGGCTGAACCGCTCTAGCGGCGAATTGGCAGCGGTGGCGGCCGGTTTGGGCGTTCTGGGCTGCCAGTTCGGTTGGTCGTCGGCCTGCCGGCCGGCAGCGCTACTGGGGGGCGAGCAGGCCGATGTTGGAGCGGGCCCGTTCGAGGGTGACGGACGCGATGGCCCGGGCCTTGTCGGCGCCGATCTGAAGCAGCCGCGACGTCTCGGCCGGATCGGCCTCCAGTTCGGCGAAGCGGGTCTGTATGGGGCGGAGAAGCTCGACGACCGCCTCGGCCGTGTCCGCCTTGAGCGGCCCGTACATGGAGTAGCCCTCCGCGACTTCGGTCGGCGTTCGGCCGGTGGCCGCCCCTAGTATCGACAGCAGGTTCGACACCCCCGGCTTCTGGTCGATGTCGTGGCGGACCTCGGATTCGCTGTCGGTGACGGCCGACTTGATCTTGCGGGTGATGACAGACGGGTCGTCGAGGAGGTCGACGGTGCCGCGGGGCGAGTCCAGGGACTTCGACATCTTGTTGGTAGGGCTCTGCAGGTCCATGACCCTGGCTCCGGCCGCGGGGACCACCGCGGCCGGCAGCTTGAAGGTCTCGCCGTAGCGGGAGTTGAACCTCTCGGCGATGTCGCGGGTCAGCTCGATGTGCTGGCGCTGATCGGCGCCCACCGGCACTTCGTCGGCGTCGTACAGCAGGATGTCGGCCGCTTGTAGCGCGGGGTACGTGAACAGCCCGGCCGAGATGAACTGCTGCTGGCCCGACTTGTCCTTGAACTGGGTCATCCGGCTCAGCTCCCCGAACGACACCGTGCACTCCAATAGCCAGGCACACTCGGTGTGCTCCCGCACGTGGCTCTGTACGAAGATCGTGCAGACCTCCGGGTCCAGGCCGGCGGCCATCAGCATCTGCGACATCCGCAGAGTCGCCCTGCCCAACTCCCCGGGCTCCTGCGGCACGGTCACGGCGTGGAGGTCCACGACGGGGTGGAAGGCGTCGGAGGTGTGCTGGATTCTCGCCCAGTTGCGGATCGCTCCGAGGTAATTTCCCAGATGCAGATCGCCGCTGGGCTGGATGCCGGAGAGGACCCTCACCATGGCGGGCCAGCGTAGGCGGGTAATCTCGCGTTCAATGTCCGATGTGGTGAGCACGCCCGGGCTTGGCGGCCCGGCGACCGGCTACCAGGTATCTACGCCTGCCTACAGCGGACCGTTCGAAGTGCTGCTGCAGCTCATCCTGCGCGAGCAGGTGGAGATCTACGACATCCCCATCGCCCGCATCACCGACGCCTTCCTGGCTGAGATCGAGCAGGTGCCGGAGTGCGACCTGGAGATGGCCACCGAGTTCCTGCTGATCGCGGCGACCCTGGTCGAGATAAAGGTCAAGCGCCTGCTCCCCGCCGAAGCCGCCGTGGATCTCGACGACGAACTGGAGGCCATCTCCGAGCGGGACCTGCTGCTGGCCCGCCTCCTGGAGTGCAGCACGTTCCGGGATGCGTCCCGGACGCTGCGGCGACTCCTTGAGGAGGCAGCCCGCAGCCACGCCCGCACCGTGGGCGTCACCGAGGAGCGCTGGCTCATGCTGGCTCCGGCAGTGCTGGAGGGAGTGTCTCCCAACGATGTTCGCACGGCTTACCTGCGAGCCGCCGCTCCCCGTGAGGCACCGCGGGTGGACACCACCCACATCACCCCGATCTCGCTGACCGTGGGCGACGCCGTAGCTCAGTTGATCGAGGAGTTGACGAACCACGGACGGGCCACGTTCCGGCGTCTCACGGAGGGCATCGACGACCGTCTGGAGCTGGTTGTACGGTTCCTGGCCGTGCTCGAACTGGTCAAGCAGGGACTGGCCGACGTGCAGCAGGCGATCACGTTCGGCGACATCGTCATCTCATGGACCGGCCGCGACGACGCCGCGGTCCGCCAGGCCGCAATGGCCGGCGTGGACACCTACGAAGGCTGAGAGGTCGAGCGGACAAGGAGCGATTCATGTGCATCTTCGCGAGAGGCAGAGCGAGGCCGTGGCCCGAGCGGCGCGTGAGCGCAGCGAACAAGAGCGGGAGTGGCAGCGCGGCGACGCGACAGGCTCTCACCCATCCGCGCAGCCCCTGAGAGGCCGAGCAGCTAGAGGTAGACGATGAGCAGTTCAGGTGACCACGTGACTTCGCCCGGCTCTGCCGTTGCGGCGGCGCTTGAGGCGGTGTTGCTGCTCGCCGACGAACCCGTGTCGCCGCAGGTGCTGGCAGCCGTCGTTCAGACTTCGACCGAGCAGGTGCGGGACATGTGCGACGCGCTCGCCGCGGAGTACGAGTCACAGGGACGGGGTTTCGTGCTGGCTCGGGTGGCGGGCGGTTACCGATACCAGACGGCCCCCGACCAGGACGTCTACGTGGAGCGGTTCGTGCGCGAGGGCCATGGCGCCCGCCTCTCGGCTGCGGCGCTCGAGACGCTGGCCGTGGTGGCCTACAAGCAGCCGGTGTCGCGCCACCAGGTCGCTGAGATCCGGGGAGTGAATGTCGACGGCGTCATGCGGACGCTGAGGCGCCGCGGCTATATCGATGAGATCGCCCGGCTTCCGGGACCGGGTCAGGCGGTGCTGTACGGGACCACGCCGCAGTTTCTGGAGCATCTGGGACTCGACTCGCTCGATGACCTGACCCCGCTCGGCGAGTTCGTTCCCAACCCTGATGCGGTCGAGGCCATGGAGCGCCGCTTGAGGGTGGTGCCCGAGACTGTTACACCGGATCCGGACGGACCTTCCGGCCACGACCAGTGACGCCGGCCGAGGGTGAGCGCCTGCAGAAGGTTCTAGCCCGGTGCGGTCTCGGCAGTCGCCGCGCCTGCGAATCCCTGATCTCGGACGGACGGGTGCGGGTCGACGGCGCCGTGGCGCGGCTTGGTGCCCGCATCGATGCGACCCGGGCATTGGTGGAGGTTGACGGCGTGGTCGTGGGTGTGCGATCCGATCTCGTCTACTACCTCCTGAACAAGCCCCCCGGAGTCGTCACCACCGCGCGCGACCCTCAGGGTCGGCCCACCGTCACCGACCTCGTGCCGGCCGAGCCGCGCGTCTTTCCGGTCGGCCGCCTCGACCTGATGACTGAGGGTCTGCTCATCCTCACCAACGACGGCGATCTCGCCCACCGGCTCACCCATCCGTCGTTCGGCGTCGAGAAGGAATACCTCGCCCATGTGTCGGGGGCACCGAGGCCGGCCGCGGTCCGGGCCCTGCGTCAAGGCGTGGTGCTCGACGACGGGCCTACTGCTCCCGCCAGGGTGGCGCTGGTCGAGCCCGACGTGCTGCGTATCACCGTCGGCGAGGGGCGCAACCGGCTGGTTCGCAGGATGTGCGAGGCGGTGGGCCACCCGGTGCGTCGCCTCGTGCGGACCAGGATCGGACCTCTGGCCGACAGGCGCCTGGCTCCTAGCTGCTGGCGATCACTCACACGGGCCGAGACCAGGAGCCTCGAGAAGGCCGCAGCAGCCACCACACCCGAGCGGAGAAGGGAGGCCGAGCGTGACGAGGCCTGGGCCCGAGCGGCCCGTGAGCGCGGCGAAGGCGAGCGGGACTCAAAGGCCGGCGGATCACACCGGTAGCATCGCCGTCCATGGCCCGAACCCGCAGCGCCATCATCGCCGGCACGGGCCTCATCGGGGGCTCGGTGGGGATGGCGCTGCGCAAGGCCGGGTGGCAGGTGACCGGGATCGACCCCGACCCTCGACGAGCGGCCGCCGCGGCGGCTGCGGGCGCGGTGGATCGCATCGGCGAGCCCGGGCCCTGCGACCTCGCCGTCGCCGCCACTCCACCCTCGGCGTCGGCCGGGGTTGCGCACCAGCTGCTCGACGCCGGCGCGGCCATCGTCACCGACGTGGGCAGCGTGAAGGCACCGGTGTGCGCCGCGGTGAACGATCCCCGGTTCGTGGGCGGACATCCGATGGCCGGCAGCGAGCAGGACGGCTTGGACGGCGCTCACCCCGACCTGTTCCGCAACGCAGTCTGGGTGCTCACACCCACCGCGATCACCGACGACGCGGCTCTGGCCCAGGTGCGCGAGATCGTCTCGCAGCTGGGTGCCCAGCCAATCGCTCTGGCGCCAGAGCGTCACGACGCGCTGGTAGCGGTGGTCTCGCATGTTCCGCACCTCACCGCGGCCGTGTTGATGCGCATCGCCGAGGGGCGCTCGACCGAGCATCGCGCCCTGCTGCGACTCGCGGCCGGCGGCTTTCGGGACATGACCCGGGTGGCTGCGGGCCACCCGGCCATCTGGCCCGAGATCTGCGTCGAGAACCGAGCTGCGATCACCAACGTCCTCGACGAGTTGCTGGATGAGTTGGCCGAGATGCGCCTGATCGTCTCCGGGGGGGATCGCGAGGAGTTGCTGGCCAGGCTGGAGGCGGCTCGCGAGAGCCGGCGGAGCCTGTCGGTCGGAGCCCCCGAGCCCTCCCGGCTTGCCGAGGTACGGATCGCGATTCGTGACCAGAAGGGGGAGCTGGCCCGGATCACAACCCTTGCTGCCGATCTCGACGTGAACATCTTCGACCTTGAGATAGCGCATTCCGCCGAGGGTGAGCGCGGAGTGGTGCTGGCCCTGGTCGACAGCGATGCGGCCGAGCAGTTCGCGCGGAGCCTGACCAACGCCGGCTACCGACCGTCACTCAACCCGCTCGGATGAGAGGCCGAGCGCGCATGGTCTGATGGAGCAGTTGTCCCCGGCTCTGGACATCAAGCCGCTCGAGGTCCCGCCGAGGGTGACGGTGAGGTTGCCGGGCTCCAAGAGCATCACGAACCGGGCTCTCGTGTGCGCCGCGCTGGCTCCGGGTGAGACCACGCTCGAGGGGGCCCTCTTCGCCGACGACACGGATGCCATGGTCACCGCAGTCAGGGCACTGGGTGCGGAGGTCAGCTGTCATTCCGAAGAGGCGGTGATGCGGATCCGGGGGACAGCCGGTGTCGTTGGAACATCCACAGGAGCGGTGATCGACGCCCGCATGTCGGGCACGACGGGTCGCTTCCTGGCACCGGTGCTGGCCCTCTCGGAACGTCCGGTGACTCTGGACGGCCATCCCCAGTTGAGGGCCCGGCCCTTTGGCGATCTGGCCGACTCGTTGCGACAACTGGGTGTGCACGTGGACTTCCCGTCGGGTGGTGACGGTCTGCCGATGCAGATCTGTGGGCCCATCCGCTCCGACGAAGCGGCTGTGTCCACCGACCGTTCCAGCCAGTTCCTCTCCGGGCTCATGCTGGCCGGGCCGCTCGTGCCCGGCGGGCTGAGCCTCAGAATCAACCGGTCGGCCGTGAGCTGGTCCTACGTGGAGATGACTGCGGCAGTGATGCGGTCGTTCGGAGCCGTCGTGGCGGTTGGACCGGAGGCAGTGCATGTGGTGGGGGACGGTTACACGCCGGTCGAGAGCTATGCGGTGGAACCGGACGCTTCGGCGGCGTCCTACTTCTGGGCTGCGGCCGCGATCACCTTCGGGACGGTGGCGGTTGAGGGCCTCGGCGCCGACTCGATCCAGGGCGACGCCCGCTTCGCGTCGCTGCTGCAGACGATGGGCGCGTCGACCGAAGAGGTCGCGGGCTGCACCCGAGTGACGGGCGGGCCGCTGCAGGGCGTCGACGTTGATCTCGCCGACATGTCCGACACCGCTCCCACGCTGGCCGTAGCGGCATCGCTGGCCTCGACGCCCACTACGGTGAGGGGCATCGGCTTCGTGCGGAGCAAGGAGAGCGATCGGATTGCCGCCGTAGTCTCAGAACTCCGTAGGTGCGGCGCCGCGGCTCAGGAGTTCGACGACGGGTTCACCGTGGTCGGAGGCACAGCTCCAGTCGGTGCACGTGTCCGCACCTACGACGACCATCGCATCGCGATGGCGTTCTCGGTGCTGGGGTTGGTCGTGCCGGGAATCCGGATCGAGGACCCAGGATGCGTGGCCAAGACGTTCCCCGGCTTCTACGAGGCGCTGGAGACCTTGAGGAGATGAGGGTCAAGCCGGCACTCTGGTGCGGATCGGGGCGAGCCAGCCGCACGACAAGCTGGAGGCTTTGAGGGAAATGAGGGTCATAGCCATCGATGGTCCAGCCGGTTCGGGCAAGTCGAGTGTCGCTCAAGCGCTGGCTGCCCGGCTCGGTCTCGAATACCTGGACACCGGGGCCATGTACCGGGCCGTCACCTTCGCTGTGCTGCGAGCCGGCGGCGATCCCTCTGACAGCGGCTTCACCGCAGCCGTGGCTCGAACGATCGACGTACGGGTCACCGGAGAGCGGGTGCTTGTGGACGGGGTCGACGCCACGGTGGAGATCCGGAGCCCGTCGGTTGACCGGGCTGTGAGCGTGGTGGCGGCCAATGCCGAGGTGCGGGCTGAAATGGTCGCCCGCCAGCGTGAATGGGCCCGCCGGCGGGACGGCGGGGTGGTGGAGGGGCGCGACATCGGCACGGTCGTGTTCCCGGAGGCCGATCTCAAGGTCTACCTGAAGGCGGATCCGGACGTGAGGGCGCTGCGCCGCGCCCGCCAGAGCGGGGCGCTCGACCACACCGCAGAGGCCGGCGCGGTCGAGTCGGTGGCCGCCGACCTGGCCCGGCGCGACACGATCGACTCCACCCGTCAAGCCGGTCCGCTGTCGGTGGCCTCGGACGCAGTGGTGATCGACACCACCGAGAAGACCTTCGACGAGACGATCGAGCAGATACTGGGGCTGGTGTGAGCCCCAGCGTGCGGGAGCACATAAGGGAGCCGGTGTGAGCCCGGTGTGAGCCGCAGCGCGTACGGGCGCCGGAGCGGAGCCGACACTTCGGGCGACGGCGCTTTCCGCCGCAGCCACCATCCTCTGTGGGGGCGCATCCTCTACCGGGTCCTGTGGTCGATGATCCTCGCCCTGTGCAAGATCCTGTTCAGGCTGCGGGTAGAGGGCAAGGAGAACTTCCCGCCCGGCCCGTTCATCCTGTCGCCCGTTCATCGGTCCTTCATCGACACCCCGATAGCGGGGATGGTCACCGGCAGGCGGCTGCGTTTCATGGGCAAGGAGAGCCTGTGGGAGAACAAGCCTCTGGGCGCTCTCCTGTCGGTGCTGGGGGGCTTCCCGGTCGAGCGGGGTACTGCGGACCGTACCGCGCTGCGGGCCGCGACCGACGTGCTGTCACTCGGTGAGCCGTTAGTGATGTTCCCCGAGGGGACGCGTCGCAGCGGAGACCGGGTCCGGCGAGAGGACATGCTCGACGGCCCGGCGTTCGTCGCGGCTCGGGCCGGGGTTCCGATCGTCCCCGTCGGACTCGGCGGCACGGTCCGGGCCCTCCCCGCGGGGTCGGTGATCCCCCGGCCGCGCCGGGTGGTGGTTGTCGTGGGCAACCCGATCCCGCCGCCCTCCAGGATCGATGGGCGGCTGCCGCGCCGGGCGGTGAGCGAACACACGGACCGCCTGTTCGATCAGTTGGGCGACCTCTACGTGGAAGCTCGCGTGCTGGCCGGCCAGGAACCAGCCCCGGGCTGAATCAGGCTGCTGGGCTCGAGTCGAGCCGGTCGAGCAAGTCGCTCGCGTTGATTGAGCGGTCGTTCATGGGCTCCCGGTCGGTGACGCGGGATCCGAGGGTGACGACCGCGGCCGCCTCCACGGCAGCCAGCAGATCACGAAGGTTGCGCGGGGGCGGGAAGTACTCGTCCTCGTCGATGACGGTCACCTCTTTGACGCCCTGCACCGGTGCGAGCCGCTCGATGACCCCCCGGACGAGGTCCTCGGGCGCGGAGGCGCCCGCAGTCACGCCGATAGTTCCTGTCAGGTCGGATGGGATGTCGTCGGCGTCGTTGATCCTCAACACTCTGCGGCAGCCCGCCTCCGCCGCCAAGTCCACCAGGGACTGGGTGTTGGAGGAGTTGGCCGAGCCGATCACGAGCACGGCCTCGCACTTGGGCGCGATCTCCATCATCGCTGCCTGCCGGTTCGTGGTGGCAAAGCACAGGTCGCTGATGCTCGGCTGCCACAAGTCGGGGAAGCGCCGGCGGGTGTAGTCCAGAACGCCCTCCCACTCCCGGTGAGAAAGGGTGGTCTGGGCCAGCACAGCGACCGGTTCCTTGAACTCGGGCAGGGCGGCCACCCCCCTGGCGCTATCGACACGGTGTATGGACTCAGGGGCGACGGCCATCGTGCCCACCGCCTCCTGATGGTCCTCGTGGCCCACGTACACGATCTGGTAGCCCTTGGCTGCTCGGGTCTTGACCTCGTGGTGGACCTTGGTGACCAGGGGACACACCGCGTCCACGAGGTAGCCGCCCCGGTCGCGGGCCGCCTGCACAACCTCGGGAGCCGAGCCGTGGGCCGAGAGCATGATGGGCTCTCCGGCAGGCACCTCGGCGATGTCGTCTACGAAGATGACGCCGGCGTCTTCGAAGCGTTTGACCACCTTCTGGTTGTGGATTATCTCGTGGTAGCAGTACACGGGCGGGCCGAAGGCCTGGATCATCCAGGTCAGCGCCTTGATAGCCATGTCCACTCCGGCGCAGAAACCCCGGGGCGAGGCCAGGAGAACCCGATCGATCACGAACTCAGGCTAGCCGCCGGCACCGGCCGAGGGGACTCGCGGGCGATCACTGGCTTGGTTGGGTCGAGATGGACGGGTATCCACGTTCTGCCGCGGTCATGGCCATAGACTCTCCTTGATCTCGTCGTAGGGCATGCTGTCCATGCGATGAGCTTCGATTCACCTCAAACATTACAAGAAGTATCGAAAGGCACTGTAGCCATGATCGACGAAGAACAACCCGAGCAGGCTCAGATCGAGTGGCTGGGCACGACCGCGGCGGCCAAGCGTCTCGGCATCACGACGCGAACGCTGTACCGGTTCATCGATGAGGGGTACATCGCTGCCTACCGGATGGGTCGGGTCATCCGTGTCAAGGGCACCGATGTCGACGCCTACATCGAGTCATGCCGGATCGAGCCGGGCACCATCTCCCACCTCTATCCCGAGGTGGCGCCTCGGGCCACGGATTCGGATTCCGAGGGCGAATCGACCTGACCGAACGGAGGTCAGAGCCGGATCTCGTAGTACCAGTTGGTCGGGTCCAACTCCACCTCATGGCGGGTGAAGCGAGTGAACCCTTCGGCTCTGACCATCTCCTCCAGTCGAGTCGGATAGAGCCCCAGAGTGCCCAGTCCCTCGCCGCCCGGTTCTGACAGGGCCGAGGACATGCAGTAGAAGACCGACATCGCGTACATGTAGGGCAGCAGCGGGATCTTGCGATTGGACTCCAAGTCCCCGCGCCCCTTGATATCGGCCACCAGCCACCAGCCGTCGGCCGCCAGGTTGCGGCCGGCGGCCGCCACCGCCTCCCGCGGACGGGGCAGGTCGTGTAGCACGTCCAGAGTCACGAGCAGGTTCGCGGGGCCGAAGCGATCCAGATCGTCGAACGTTCCCAGCTCGAAGGTCAAGTTGTCGAGACCCGCCTCCTGCGCTCTTCCGCGAGCTTCGGTGATCGCCCGCTCGGAAGGGTCGATGCCCACTACGGTCGCCTTGGCGAAACTCGATGCCAGCAGCCTGGACGCGACGCCGGCCCCGCATCCCACGTCCACGATGCGGGCGTCGCCGGCCCGCAGCCGGTCGGTCGCTCCGTCGAAGGCGGCCAGCACTACCGGCACCAGAAAGCTCTCCTGGCGCGCCGCGGACATCGCGCACTGCATGTGGCAGGCGTGGTCTCCGTGCTCAGCCCAGGTCATCCCCACGCCGGTCCGGAATGCCTCGGCCGTGCGCTCGATCTCGTGGTGGGTCATGGGCGGCCCGTACACCCCCGGCATGAAGGACCAATGGTCGCTGTCGGTCAGCGCTACCCGCGCCTCGGGCGTGAGCGCGAATCGGCCGTCGTCGTGCTGAACGATCTCTGTTGCGACCATGCCGTGCAACCACTCTCGCACCCAGCGCTCCTGGAGGCCGGCTGCTTCAGCCAGTTGGTCGCTCGTGCACGGCTCGGAGCTGCGAAGGGCTTTCCACAGATCCAGGCGGGTGCCCAAGTGCATCAGGGCTGAGACCATCTCGCCCTGCTTGATCCTGAACAGCTCAAGGATGGTTCGGGGAAGCCGGTCGGGCTCGAACTCGGTGCGCATGCTGTCAGTCTGGTGCCTGCGCGGGCTGCGGACTGGACTTTGAGGCGCAGTGCGCGTCGCGGCAGATGTTCCGAGCCATCAAAGACAGCTCGCTGCCGCGGCGGATCCGGTACACCTCAGCCCTTGCGGCGTGGACCTCCTCGTCGGCGGGCGCAGCCTGGACGGCCCACTCGACCAGCTGGCAGGCGAGTCGCAGTTCGCCGGCCTCGCACAGCTCGGCGGCCCGCCGGGCCAGCGCGGCCGCCCCGCCGGCCATGGTAGCCACCTCCGCGGCCACGGCGGCGTCGGGTGCGGGCTTGAGCCGGGCCGGGTTGGCGTCGTGCCAACCGCCGTACAGACGCCAGGTGTTGTGCAACATGCTTGCTAGTTTGTCGGGGCCTGCTGGTTGTCGGGCTTGGTAGTTTGTCGGGGCCTGCGGGTTGTCGGG